>JAYOFY010000149.1:0-1606 GCA_038117465.1 Acholeplasmataceae bacterium | reverse complement strand
CAACATTACTCGCAATGGTGGATAGCTCGGTTGGTTCAAAAGTAGGTATTAACACGCGTCAAGGGAAAAATTTAATCGGTCATTTTTATGATCCTACATTTGTTCATATTGATGTCACTTTTTTAAATACCCTTACAAAACGTGAGCGTCATAATGGTTATGCTGAAATCATTAAAGCATCACTTATTGGAGATCCAAATCTATTTGATCAATTGAAAAATCCTAAACACTCCATAGAAGAAGTTATTATGCGTGCATTACAAGTAAAAATTGACATTGTGAAAAAAGATCCATTTGATTCTCATGAACGCATGTTTTTAAATTTTGGTCATACACTTGGTCATGCGATAGAAAAAGAGATGAACTATGAAACAATAAAACATGGCGAAGCCATTAGTCATGGCATGATGTATGCCATAAAAAAAGGCATTGAATATCAAATAACAGAGGATACTTTAGAAAGAGAAGTCGAAAATCTTTTGCATCAATATGAGTTATTAAACACGCAAATAGGTGAAATTGATATTTATGAAAAACAAATGCGGTTAGACAAAAAACAAAGAAAAGATGGGTTACAATTTGTATTGATTCAGTCTATTGGAAACCCAATAATAAAAATTATATGAGAGTTATTGCGTTTACGCCCAGCTTTTTGTGTGGCAAGGTTAAGATAATTCCATCTAAATCATATGCCCATCGTGCTTTAATTATTGCAAGTATGGCGAAAGGAATATCAACGATATATGATTTGCCAACATCTGAAGATGTGGATGCGACCAAAGAAGCACTTAAACATTTTGGGACAACCTTTGAAGGTAATAACATTCAAACAAACCAACCACATTATGATGGTGAAGAAGTCCAATGCTTTGCTTCAGGGTCTACATTAAGAATGCTGATTCCCTATGCAATGTCACAATTTGAAACTGTGACGTTTTCAGGCATTAAAAGATTATTTGAAAGACCTTTAGATGTTTATGAAACGCTCTTTAAAGACCAAATTAAGAAAGTCGATGCACATCATATTCAAGTCTTTGGTCCAATAAATACCAATGTTTTTGATGTAGATGGCTCAAAGAGTTCACAGTTTATTTCTGGTTTACTTATGATGAGTCCTCTATTAAAAAAAGATGTAGAAATTCGTGTCTTATATGATGAAACATCGTTATCATATGTCAATATGACACTGGATGTGATGAAGCAATTTGGTGTTCATGTAGAAAAACGTAATCGCACTTATATGATTGATAGAAATCAACAATATATGCCAACATCACTTTCGATTGAAGGAGATTACTCACAAGCAGCATTTTTCTTAGTGGCAGGTATCATAGGAAAAAAGATACATATAACTGGACTTAAGAAAACATCTTTACAAGGTGATTATGCAATCATTGACATTCTTCAATCAATGGGTGGTCATGTTCAATGGCATGAAGAGGGTTGGCTTGCATCACCATCAGTCACGCATGGTATCACCATTGATTTAGATGATATTCCAGATTTAGGTCCAATTCTCATGATACTTGCTGGACTCTCTAATGGCAAAACAACATTTTTAAATGTTGATCGTCTCACATATAAAGAGTCTGACAGACTACATACC
>JAYOFY010000148.1:0-1612 GCA_038117465.1 Acholeplasmataceae bacterium | reverse complement strand
CAATGATGCAGAAATTCTTGTTAATGTTTTAAAACCTAATTGCTTCCCAATGATTTCAATGAGTTCATAGTCTGTCAAAGATGCGCGTGATGATTCAATAATCAAAAAATGATTATTTAAAAACATGTCTGGATCACGATGTTGATATCCTTCTCTCGCGCGACCCGCCATTGGATGATGAGAAACATAATGCAAATCTTCGCGTAATAGGGACTCTATCTCTTGAACTACGGATTGTTTTACACCAGATATATCTGTAATAAATGTACCTTTCTTAAATAAATGTAGATGATCTTTTACAAAAGTAACATTGTGTTTAGGATATAAAGATAAGATGACAACATCTGCAGAAGATAGTCTTGATAAATTAGAGTTATCTAAAATCACCCCATCTTCTTGTGCGGCTTTCACATAGTTCGGATTAATATCATACCCATATACTTGGTGACCTTTTTGAGTGAGTTTTTCGGCATAAGACGCACCCATTAAACCGAGTCCAACAACAAATATTTTCATTGTCTAATACGGTCCATTAATGCTTTCAACTGTTGAATCTTATCCATCATCGAAAGATATTTATCTAATTTTAGAGACTGGGCTCCATCACTGTAGGCAATTTCAGGTTGAGGATGAATTTCTACAATGAGACCATCTGCGCCAACAGCGACACTTGCGAGTGATAAATCTTCAATCATTGAATATTTTCCTGCAGCATGTGATGGATCAATAATGACAGGTAAATGAGAGAGTTCTCTCACTGCAAGTACTGAACTAATATCGAGTGTGTTTCTTGTATACTTTTCAAATGTGCGTATACCACGCTCACATAAAATGACCGATTCATTGCCACCTGCCATAATGTATTCTGCAGACATTAACCATTCTTCGATCGTTGCAGATAATCCTCTTTTTAATAAAATTGGTTTTCTAGATTGTCCAAGTGCTTTTAGTAATTGGAAATTTTGCATGTTTCTAGCACCTACTTGGATGATATCCACATATGTTTCAAAATGAGGTAAATCATCAGATGCCATAATTTCACTCACAACCTTAAGGCCAAATTGATCTGCCACACGGCGTAACATTTTTAGGCCTTCCAAGCCATGACCTTGAAAGCTATAAGGAGATGTTCTCGGTTTAAAAGCACCACCTCTTAAAATTGTTCCACCACCTTCTTTAACTGCTTTTGCAGTTTCAATCAAAAGTGGTTCTGTTTCAACAGAGCATGGTCCAGCCATCATTTGAAAATGACCGCCACCGATTTTAACGTTATCGCCTAAGTCAATAATGGTGTCATCTTTTTTAAAACTTCGGCTAGCTTTTTTAAATGGTGTTTGAATGCGTGTGACTTTAAACACACCTTCATAAGCATACATATCTCTTTCATCAAGCGCTGCAGTATCTCCAATGACACCAAAAACAATGACTTGTTCCGATGAAACATCTTTGATTTCGTATCCTTTATTGATGAGATCTTTTGTGATTTTATTGTATTGATCTTTTGTCGCACCATTTTTTAATTGAATACTCATGTTGTTTCTCCTTTTTATATAAATAAATTTCCTGGAACAACCAAGAATGCATTATCCTGTGTGGCGTTCCTATGTCTCCA
>JAYOFY010000147.1:1163-1680 GCA_038117465.1 Acholeplasmataceae bacterium | reverse complement strand
ATGTTACTAATCATATACAAAGAAGCTGATGTATCAATGTCTTCCGAATATATTGATTTTTTTGAAAACAAAGATTTATTTTTCTCGGTATGACTAATATATTTTGCATCTTTACTATACGTGAATGTATCCGTTTTAAATCTTTTTGTAATAGGATCAATCGATTCAATTTTATGAAAGAACATACCAGTGTTTAATCTTTCAAGATTATCAAACTGACGAATCTTTTTAATCTCCATAATGATTTGATGAGATTTAATTTTTGATTTGATTTTATCTTGACCATCTAAAGAAGCATCCATTAGAAAAAAGTCTTCGACTTTTTCTTTATTTAATAAGTAATCAAGAGTATGTAGATACCATCCATCATAACTCTCATAAAATATGAAATTAGAAGCAAGACTCGTTTCTTCGAATTCTATTTCTTCTTGTGGTTTTGAATATTTTTCATAAGCGTATTTTTTAATTGTGCCTCGACTTTTTGACTGTGTTTCTATAGAAACTTGATTAATAGCTT
>JAYOFY010000147.1:544-1153 GCA_038117465.1 Acholeplasmataceae bacterium | reverse complement strand
ACAAAAGACTTATTTTCAACCGTTTCTTGTAAATATAGATTTTTCTTTCTTACAATACCAAACTCTTCTTTTGGTTCTAGATAAGAAGCATATATTGCTTTAATAATATTATCGCCTGTCATATCTATATAAGATTTATTGACCGATTTTCTTCCATTATTAATTAGTTCTTGTGAACAAGCACACAACACAAACGCTTCAGACCTTCCACTTATTTCTCTTCTATTTTCGATTTTATATACACGAAAAACATATTGAAGAAGTTTTTCAGTATTCGGTGTTTTAAAACGAACAACAAGCAATTCATCACCGACAATCGGTGCCATCTCAATAATGCCTTTGGAATCTAATATAGCGACTTCACAATACACACCCTGTTGGTACATGTCATGAAAAATTACAAACTCTTGCGCGATAAAGCGAAGAGGTATTATTGTTCCATTATATGTAATCAGTTCGATGCTGCGAATATCAACAGCATTCGGTGCACCTGGTTTTGCCATTATTCAAAAATACTATCAGCGTCAGACAAAAATTGACCAAGATAATTTTTTTGTAAAATCTTTAATGTTCTTTTCTTTTCGTTTTCTTCAACTTCATATGTATAAC
>JAYOFY010000147.1:0-534 GCA_038117465.1 Acholeplasmataceae bacterium | reverse complement strand
ATGTATAACTATCTACTTCACGTTTCTCATCAACTGGCAATCCAGCATATGTGGTTGCATCAACATTCAATCGTTTTTCTGGTACAATGGTACCATCAAAAAGTTTTTGAAATGGTTGATAGATCCATTCATAATGGTGTGTTTGTTGCTGGGCTGTTTCAATAGAACCATACTTTCCTCTAACATAGTTTACAAAATCTTGATAACCAAGAGGTAAGTCATATTGTGGATCGATAATATCATTTGTAATCATTATAACCCAATCAAGAGAAACATCACCATAATACTTATCGGCAACAAACTGTAAGGTTTGCCCTTCCTGTAAATCATATGTATAGTATAATGCAGTTCTATTTTTAAGAACATTAACAAGTTTAAATCTAACAAGAGGATTTTGAATGACTCTGTTAGTACCATCCTTTAACAAATCATATTGAATTGTTGGATGATTTCGAAAATAAAAAGCCATTTTTACCTCTTATAATTATCGATTGATTCTTTTGTCAATGTCGTGACTTCTTGGAAAGACAAACC
>JAYOFY010000146.1:0-1705 GCA_038117465.1 Acholeplasmataceae bacterium | reverse complement strand
CTAGAAGCAGTAATAGAGCTTACAAACAAACTGATTAAAAAACAGGATGTGCATGTTACCCATTTGATTGCAAATTTCTATGTTGATTTTATCAATTTGGCTATTTTTAAGTATGACAATGATCTCATTGGTTTATTTATGGTTTATGCTTTATTAACTGAACATTTTAAAGCGCTTTATTATGTCCCATTTTTCAGTTATTTTTTACAGTATTATCAAGCGTTCAAACAAGCAGAAGTTGCAGCATCTTACTATTGGAATTCTGGGTATGCACAAACAGAATTCTTAACCCAAATATTACTAGATGTCTTGATACTTTGCTATGAAGATATAGAAAAACGTGTACATACGTATCAATTTGAGGTAAAATTAAATAAAACAGATTCTATCGAAAACACCATTTATAAGTTACCAGAACTTTTTTCAAAAGAAGATGTGCGTATCAAACATCCAACAGTAAGTAATGCCACGATTGACCGTACACTTGCAAGATTACGTGATGAAGGTAAAATTAGACCCCTTGGAAAAGGTCGTGCAACAAAATGGCAACAACTCATAGAAAAACAACCCTATACAAAAATGAAACAATTATCATTATTTGGTGACGACTTATGACGTACTTAGAAAAAATCAAATTGCTTAGAGAAGAAACAGGCTTATCCATGGCACAAATTAAAGCTTCTGTTGAATCTACAGAGACTTTAGAGGCAGCACGTGCTCAATTAAGTGCACTCCGTGTTGTCGATACACATGATAAAGTCGCAAAAAAAGGCATGGTTCGTGTTGTTTCAATTGGTAATTATGCCATGCTTTATGAAATCAACTCACTCACAGATTTTGTCAATAAACACGATGCTTTTATTAAGTTCGTAGAAGATTTTGGAACACTCATTATTCAACATCCTTATATCACGATTGAAGAAGCAATGACACTTAAGATTGATGGTCAGTCCGTTGAAGATTACAGGCTAAAAGTTGAAACACTCATCGCAGAAAAAGTCGTAATTTCAAGATTATCAACCATAAAAAAAGAAGATTCGCAATCATTTGGTATTTATGTTCACAGTAATTACAGCAGCGCTGCTGTTGTGATTTTAGATCACGAGACTATGAACCCTGGTGATGCCAATAAAATTGCCATGCAAGTGACAGCATTAGGTGCACTCTATCCAAAGTGGCAACAAACTGTCATTGACCAAATACTTGCATCATCACTATTAGGACAATCGCTTACTGTAAAGGACTTTTTAAGTCAAAACAATACCGAACTTTTACATGCAACGCGCTATGAACTTGGGGAAAGCATGAATGAACACTTAAGTTGTAGTTTAGTCGCAGATACGTTTTGCCAAACAACTGTAAAGGAGGTACTATAATTTATGTTTGATCGAAACATGGGAAATTTAGATCGCATCATTAGACTTGCATTAGCAGTTGTTATCGTGATATTTGCCATCATATTAGAGCTATACCCGCTCATGATTGTAAGTGCACTATTATTATTTACGGTTGCAACATCATTTTGCGGAATTTATAAATTATTCGGACTAACAACATGTAAAACAGATTTAGAAGAAAAAAAGTGATGTAGTATCACTTTTTTCATTTATTCTTACATAATTAATAGTTTCAAAGTGGTTTTTGATACAATAGAATTGAAAGTAAACGAGGATAAAAAATGTCAATCATCATTTCAGGTTTAGGT
>JAYOFY010000145.1:0-1718 GCA_038117465.1 Acholeplasmataceae bacterium | reverse complement strand
ACAAATAAGATATCTGTGATTGTAAGAAGAACCATAAGTTTTTCTTTTTTATTCAAAACTGCGGTTTGTGTTGGATTCATGCGAACTCCTTTACCACATTTTATCATATTTTTATAATTTTGATATTCAAAAATTGACAGCGCTTTCACTCGGGAGTAAAATGAGCTTAGGTATAAACCTAAAAAACAAAAGGAGAAAAAAGAATGCAAAGTATTTCTGTTTCAAGCTTTCAACTAGTCTCACATGTGTTGACTCTAGGATATGCAGCTATGGCGGCATCTTTGATTTTTTTCATCTTAACGATTAAAACCAACTTGCCTAAATATAGAATGAGTTCTGTATTAAGTGTTGTCGTTATGGTTTCTGCATTGTTGTTATTATTTGAACAACAAAACCAATGGGTAGAAGCATTTACACTTAACAATGGTGTATATGAATTAACTGGTAACTTCTCTAATGGGTTCAGATATTTAAACTGGCTCATTGATGTACCAATGCTTCTCATCCAAATTTTATTTGTTGTCGGTGTTGCTGGTGCAGCGTTTAAAAAATATTTAACTCAATTTGCAACATTTGGTGTCCTCATGATCTTAACTGGTTATGTTGGTCAATTTTACGAACCAGGTACAGCAGGTGAAGACTTAGTATTATGGTTAGTATGGGGTGCAATTTCTACAGTATTCTATATTTTCGTACTCGTATTAATTACACGCGTTATTAAAGAAGGTAAAGCAAATATGGCAAAATCTAAAGCATTACCATTATTTGCATTCATCTTACCATTATTCTATGTATCATGGACGATTTATCCAATCGCATATGTAATGCCACTTCTTAATAACTTTGAATTAGCAATTGCTTCACAACAAGTGTTATATACAATTGCAGATATTTCATCTAAAGTTATTTATGGTGTCATCTTACAATTCGTTTCATCTATTCTTTCACAAGAACAAGGTTACGAAGAAGTATAATCATTGTATTGATGTTAATAAAAGGATGCGAAAGCATCCTTTTTTTATGTAATCGTTTCCGAAATAAAAAACTTAAAAATCATTGACTTTTTAATAAATCAGATTTAATATATAAGTATCGGAGGACGATATGAAAGTAAATAAAGTAGTAATTGTCGGTGGTGTTGCCGGTGGTGCAACCACGGCTGCACGTCTACGTCGTAATGATGAATTTGCAGAGATCATCATGTTTGAACGCGGCGAATACATAAGCTTTGCAAACTGTGGATTACCATACCATATTGGAGGGGTAATTCCAAGTAGAGATTCTTTAGTTGTACAAACAGTTGAAGACATGTCTAAAAAATTCAATGTTGACATTCGGACTTTTTCTGAAGTCATTGACATTGATAAAGAAAAAAAAGTTGTCACAGTCAAAAATATTCAAACAGGAAAAACATATACTGAGACGTATGATAAACTTGTGATTTCAACGGGTGCACAACCGATCAAACCGCCAATAAAAGGTATAGATGAAGCAAATAATATCTTTACTTTAAGAAACATTCCAGATATGGACAAAATCATTTCACATATCAAAACACATAAACCAAAACGTGCGGTTGTCATAGGTGGTGGCTTTATTGGGATTGAAGTATTAGAAAACTTACATCACTTAGGCTTACGTGCTACACTTGTTGAAATGGCGCCACAAGTTATGGCAATGTTTGATTTTGAAATGGCACAAATCATTCATCAACACAT
>JAYOFY010000144.1:0-1739 GCA_038117465.1 Acholeplasmataceae bacterium | reverse complement strand
ACTCATAATTTCTTCTGTTTCGTTATTTGCTAACAAAATTTGAGTTACATGTAAGATTTGATTTCTGTCTTACGATGCATTATGTTTTTCACACCAGTCTTCAAATTGTGCTCGTTGTTTAGCTGTTGGAAATTGCTGATTTGGATAAACATTTGAAGTTACTTTGAATTGCACTTTCTTTTTGTTCAGATAATCTGACAGTTTGTAAATTGTCGCAACACTGTCATTTTTGTTTTTACATACTTTTGCAATTTCTAAACAATCAGAAATGAATTCATCTCTTGTTACTCTATTTGCTTCGTAGTTGTAGGTTAATAAAGAAAGTTTTTTTTCTAAATTAATGTGTTTACCTTCCAAAATGTTTGTAATCGCCTTTGCAGTAAGCTGTGATAAAAATTTTGCCAAACTAACTTTGGATTTTACTACTTTTGCTTTCCAGTTAGCATTGGGCAAAATATAATCGTAATCAAGTTTGCCAGTAGATATTAACTCGTGCTCTGCTTCTTCGATTGCTGCTTGTTCAGATTCTGCTTCAACAAACAAATTAATTGTAGGACAATCAACTGTAAACTTGACTTCATATTGTGTTTTTTCAGTCATTATGCAGCCCTCAATTCTTTTGCAAAAACTGTACTGATGTACAGTTGTTGGCTACGTAGCAATTTTGATAATTTTGCACTGGCAGCTAAACAGTTTGGGCAGTGTGCTTTGTATTTGCAAAACACATTGTTTTCTAAATATGAGCAATTTGTTGCTTTTTGCTCGATTTTATTTTTGTAGGTTATGTTCATATACATACTCCTTTTGTTTTGGGCAGAGTGTGTACGTTGCGAAAATACGACTGATTAGATAGTATTTCACAATTTCTGCACTCTGCTTTATTGTTGCAACACGCACACGACGAGCATTTGCAAAAACGTGTTTTGCACAATAGATTGTCAGTTTGTGTTGTCGCAAAAATTATAAAAAACTTTTTTTTATTTTTTTTTAATTTTTTTATTTTTTTGCTTGCAATGGAGTGAAGAAATAAGTAAAAGAATAATTGCTTAGATTAATTTTTACTTTTTTAAACAACCCCAACACATAAAAAAATTCTAACACAGAATCCTATTACGTCAATTGACTGCGAACGATTCGCAACTAAAAATGGCTTAAAACCCGCATAAAATAAGGCTTATTTGACCACCAAAAAAAAATAATTTTTTTTTTACTTTTTTTTTTAAAAAAATTGTTTTTTCACCCATTTGCAGTTTGTTTTTTTTAATTCTTATAAATATTTTTAAGCACAACGAGCCTTTCTGACATCGACGTTGTGTTGTGTGCAGTGCTTTTCGTATCGCCATATATTATCACTGCACACACTTAAAATTTAACAGAGGAACATAAATGAAAAAAATAAAAAAAGGTTATCACAGAATGCCCAACGGAAAATTAATGAAAAATTCTGCAATGAAAAAGAAAAAAAAGAAATATTAATATGGCAACGTACAAAGGAAGATCAGTAACACTCAACAAACCATTTCGCACACCACAAGCAAATAAAAAATTTGCAGTGTACGTCACTAATCCTAAAACAAACAATGTGATCAAAGTTAGATTTGGTGACCCAAAAATGACGATCAAAAAAAATATACCAGCAAGAAGGCGCAGCTTTCGAGCACGACACAAGTGTTCTACCGCCACCAATAAAACCACAGCAAGATATTGGAGCTGTAAAAACTGGTAATGCTGACCAGCAA
>JAYOFY010000143.1:0-1748 GCA_038117465.1 Acholeplasmataceae bacterium | reverse complement strand
CACATGTATTTCAATTCAAATATCGTTATACGATTCATGTACGTCAAGAAGATCCACTATTAAATTCACTTGATATGAAAGTCATTGATAAGAAGTACGTATTATTAAAAAGAGATGAACGGCATTTAAAAAAACTTAAATTGTTACATCAAGATGGAAAAATCCATTTAGAGCAAACACAAATCTCACATCTTCCCAAAAGACCATCCAGTGTATATGTCTATACAAAAAAACCATATCAAAGATTAGACACTATATTAGAGCTACTGACACCGAATGAACCGTATCAAAAAGAAACACTCTTTGATATGGGGTTGACACAATCTAATATAAAAACGTTATTAAAACACGAAGTACTTCTTAAAAAAGACAATCTAAACGAAGTTACTACACAAACTAAAACCCCTGAAAAAGGTAAGAAAAATATTTTCATAAAGCCTTTTGAGAGCATGTTAAAATCGCTAGTGGATCTTATAAAAGAGGTTCGTTTTAATCAACAGTCATTACTTATTTTAGTACCAAATCGTAAATTACTTTTAGATGTTCAATCATATTGTCATCTCACACTTGCATATGATTATAAAACGACTTCCAAACAATACTTGAACTTAGTGGCGACATTAAACAAAACACCATCGATCGTCGTTTCAACACGAAAAGGGATTTTTTTACCCTATTTATTTGATCATATATTTATCGTTGAAAGTCACTCAAAAACATATCGATACGATCAAGGCGTCTTTTATGATACTTTAGAAACTATTGATCTTTTATTTCCAGATGCACATATCTATTATCATAGTTATGTAAAACATCCTTCTATTGCGATACAATCAAAAGAAGTTACAATCATGGATCATTCAAATGTTACACACAAGAAGCATATACATGTCGTTTCAATGAAAGACGAATTGATATCAGGACATACCAAAGTATTATCAAGGTCCGTACTTGAAGCTTCAAAAGAAGCTTTAAAGAAGCAACACGTTGTCATGTATTATCCTAGAAAAGGATATCAAAAAGTCAATGTTTGTCGGTTATGTGGTGACGTGCAAACATGTCCAAATTGTCATAAAAAGCTTCATGTTACTCAACAAAAAAAGACGTATTGTACAACGTGTCATATAACGTTTGAATTGCATCATACATGTTCACATGATCATCAAAACATGATGAAACCATTAGGATTAGGTCTTGAATATATTGCCAAACATCTTGAACGATTAATACCGGGTCATGATGTTATTGTCATTGACAAAGATCATCAAGATAATCAAAAAGTTAAGAAACCATCTATTTTTATAGGGACGCAAAAGTTAATCTCGCATTTACATGAAATTGATTTTAATCTAAGCGTGATTATCTTAGCAGATATATCTTTTCATTATTTTGGCATATTAGATGATGAACATAATTTTATGGATGTTCTTTCTTTCTTACCATATGGATTTACTAAGATCAACACATCATATATTCAAACATATGATCCAGAACATCCCTTTATAAAAGGTTTATTAAATCCAGAAGCATATATGAAAGAAGTACTTAAAAACCGGCAATTACTATCATTACCACCTTTTTTCTATTTGTTTGAAATTTATGTTGAACATGTATCATTTTTTAAAGGATATCAACATGCATTAAATATTCAACAAGCATTACATGAAAAAAATATTCAAGTCATTGGACCCATCTATGAAGAGACACAACCTTTTCGTCTCTTGATGAAATTAAATGCAACACAACTC
>JAYOFY010000142.1:0-1762 GCA_038117465.1 Acholeplasmataceae bacterium | reverse complement strand
TTTGTAAATCTTCTAATGTACCAAAATCTTCATGCACATCATAATAATCGGTCACTGCATATCCATGATAGGTATTGGATGGATGAAATGGTGTGAGCCATAATGCTGTGACACCTAACGTTTCTAAATAGTCAAGATTATTTTCAATCCCTTTTAGATCTCCAATACCATCATTATTACTATCTGCAAACGAACGAATAAATATTTGATAATAATTATCAATATTCGGATGAACATCCAGTAGTTCAACTGATGTTGGAAATGTCTCATTTTGACACGCATTTAAAGCAAGTGTTGCAGAAATTATTAATAAAAGTAATAAGATTTTTTTCATTTTATAATCCTCTATCTTTGAGCAAGGATGAACGACCTAAAACATCGTCTTTACCTTGTCTTTTTTCTAAATCGATCATTTTAGTTTGAAAGATATAATCATGAATTGTACGAGATGTGTGACTACTCATAAAAAACATACATACCATTAAATATACACCTGCAGAAAATACACTTGCAAGCACTTTCGTTGTATCTCTAAGAAGTAACAACCAAACAGGTGCTTTTGATCCGTCTTTCATCACCACTTGTATTTTTTGAACTCTTTTCCCAAGTGTTTGTCCTGTATTTTTAAAATATGGAAATAAATAAAAGAAAAAGGCAGCTGCTAAAAAGATCACATAAGATAAAGTTTCTGATTGTGGTGAGACACCAATTGCGAGTATGCCTGCAAGTGCAACACCACTTGTGTCAATCGCAAAGGCTCTTACACGTTTTTCAAAGGAAGGTACCATCATATCTCCTTAAATCTAAAATTGTGAGCCATGCTCCTAATGGAAACACAACGTCATGCGTCATAGAAAAGCTTGAATAAGTTTCTGCTTGTGTTTCTACTACACTTAAAAAGATATCACGAATATATAATCCTGTGTCCATCATACCGGTTCCACTTAAAAATGGAAGTGTCTCTTTATCAAATAAATAATCATTTGTCGCAACTAAATAGTCTTCATCGTCAACAAAGGTCATATTATTTAATACAAACACTTCAGAAGACGAAAAAGAATTGATTAAAGCTTGAATCACTGATCCTTTTAAATAAACCGTTTTTATACGATTATCGAAAGGAAATATTTCATACATTTTTGCAACTGTGATACCCTCGTTATAAGATAAATCCGTTCTCGTACCACCACCATTATGAATCCCTACAACAGCATTTGTTTTTAACGCCATGAGTTTTGCCATATATTGCGTTAAATCATTTCTAGAATAATAGCTTGAACTTGGCAAAATAACATTTGTAATTAACGGTTCAACCTCATTATAATAAGATTCTATGAGTGCTTCTATTTCTGGATTGGTGCTCATATTATTCGGCATTTGATTGAATCCTAAATTTTGTGCTTCATAATACTCTAACCCATTTCTAGAAATATCTAGTGTGAGATGCCCCACAACTTGACCATATGCAGCAGACTGCATGACAGGCATATCTAATCCATCACGAGAAATAAATGTCAAACTATTTTGGTGTGTATGTCCATTAAACATCGCATCTACTCTTGAAGATCCCGTAAGATTTCCGATACCTTGATTGGTGTCAGATCGCGCTCCATGATCAATAGCAAATACAAGATCAATTTCTTCATTCGTTCTTAAATAGTTTGCATAGTAAGATACGTATGTGAATGGGTCTCTAAATTCATAACCTGTATCTCTTGACGTTGCAATACTTGATTCCAATCCATACCCAATGGTACCGATA
>JAYOFY010000141.1:0-1779 GCA_038117465.1 Acholeplasmataceae bacterium | reverse complement strand
ATCATAATGTGGTCGATGTATCCACCTAGAATCATCTTTTTTTGTTTCGTCCTCTAAATAGGATTTATCATTGATCATGCCAATATCATCACCTGCATAAATCATCGGTGCACCCTGGTAGAAAAATAATAATCCGTTAAGCATTTTTATTCTTTTAATAGACAAATCAAATAACATAGATGCATGTTGATCTTTTGCATCTTCAATACCTGCAAGAGAAGCAAACATACCATTTGTTCTAGCATCTTGTGTTTGTTCATTTTTTTGATAATCGATACCTTTACTAAAAGATCCTTCAAATGACCCATTGAAAAATGATATTAAAAATTGTTTGTGCATGAAAGGATCAAAGCCTTGACTTCTCAATGCCTCTTCATTAAGACCCCAACCTATATCATCATGACAGCGTATATAATTAAGCCATGTGGCATGTTTTGGTAATTGGAATCGATTTGCATCCAAGGTTAATAAACGTCCATCCTGTGTCGCGACAGTATGCCATAAATCCACCATTAAATTCGCATCATACATAAAATCACATTCAGGAGCTTCATCTGTTCCAAAATACTTTACAATTTCATGAGGTTCAACGATTGCTTCTCCAAGAAGTGCAACATTTGGACAAGTTAAATCACGAAATGCTCTAAATAATCTCATAAGAACATGCACTTCTGGAAGATTACGACAATTTGTTCCAATTGTTTTCCACATAAAAGGTATGGCATCAAGTCGTATCATATCTATACCCCACAATGAAAATGTGTAGAGCTGTTTTAACATATCAATTAAAACATATGGATTTTTGTAATTTAAATCCCACTGATAATCACTAAATGATGTATAAACATATTTTGATATGCTTTCAACATATGTAAAATTTGTTTGTTTTCTCTCTGGAATGACTAAAGGTACTGTTAAATCAAATTGTGAGGGAATGAATGCATCATCAAACATCATGAAATAATTTTGATAAAAGACATCACCTTTCATTGCGTTCATAGACCATTGATGTTCTTTTGCGACGTGATTTAAAACAAAGTCAATCATGAGCTTAATATCATGCTTATGGAAATAGTTGATGGTGTCTAAAAGATCATTTTTTGTTCCAAATCTCTCATCAACATCATTAAAATCCACAACAGCATATCCACCATCATTTTCATTTTTTCGAGTTTTTAATAGTGGCATAAGATGAATTAAATTAATCCCTAAATCTTTGAAATAAGATAATTTTTCTCTCAAAGAGAGAATGTCTTTAGAAAATAAATCAACATAAAGTGTCATGGCTACAATCGGTGTATGCGTATACCAAGGTAATGACACTGTTGCTGCTTCATGTTGTTTTATAAACAGTATTAATTCTTTCTTTGCCTCTTGACTTTGAGGATATAAAGTGTCAAATAAAGCGTCTATAAGTGGATATGATTTCATAATATGGAAACCCTTTCACAAAACATTATATCAAATTCTAAAAATAAATAAATATGTGAAAAGTGCACATAAATAAAAAAAGTGCCTAAGCACTTTTATTTTTTAAAGTTTTCGATAAATTCAATGAGTTCGTCAGTAGAGGGGCTTTTTGCATTCACAACATAAAATCCACTCGTACAAACACCAGTTAATAACGATGCTTCCGGTGTAAGTCCTGTAAGTTGCCCAAATACATAACCTGCATTGAAATTGTCACCAGCGCCTGTTGTAAGTTTTGGTTTCTCAACGTAAGGTCCTTTTGTTTCAAAGAAACCTTGTTCCGTCATGACCACTGCACGATCTACAGGG
>JAYOFY010000140.1:0-1782 GCA_038117465.1 Acholeplasmataceae bacterium | reverse complement strand
TTAAAAAACATGAAGATTATCACGGTGAGAGTTTAGAAACATTTGTTGAAAAAATTAAACATGATGACATTTTTGCAAAAAAGCATGGTGATCTTGGACCAGTTTATGGTGCACAATGGCGAAATTTCAATGGTGTGGATCAATTGGCAGAAGTCATCAATCTCATCAAACATCAACCGAATTCCAGAAGGATGATTTTATCAGCTTGGAACCCAGCAGAAATACATAATATGGCTTTACCGCCATGTCATACATTAATTCAATTTTATGTTGCAAACAACAAACTATCGCTTCAACTTTATCAAAGAAGTGGGGATATATTTCTTGGTATCCCTTTTAACATTGCTTCATATGCTTTATTACTGGAAATGGTTGCACAAGTAACGAATCTAGAAGTGGGAGAATTTGTTCATACAATTGGGGACGCACATATTTATTCCAATCATGTGGAGCAACTTCAATTACAGTTAACAAGAGAAATACGTCCATTACCTAAATTAAAGCTTAATAAACACATCACAGAATTAGAAGATTTTGAGTTTGAAGACATTGAAATTGTTGATTATCATCCTCATCCACCAATAAAAGGTGCTGTAGCTGTATGATTACATTGATGTGGGCAATGGATGTCAACAAAGTTATTGGAAATGGACAACGATTACCTTGGTACTACAAAGAAGATATGCACTATTTTAAAGCACATGCATATCATAAAAAAGCGCTTATGGGATATCAAACATATGTATCCATGTTAAAGTACTTTCCTTCAGGAAAACTACCTTTTAGTGACATATATATTGCATCAAGAAAGCAGACACAAATAAAAAATGCATTGATCATTTCTGATGTAAAGTCATTCCTTGAGAATTTCAATGATGATTTGATGGTTATTGGTGGTGCACAAATATATAAAATTGCGTTAGATTATGCCGATGAATTGAGAATTACCTATGTTTTAAAACCATATGTTGGGGATACATTTTTTCCTAAATATTCTCTGGAAACATTTAAACTCGTTGATTATAAAACACAACCGGAACTTATCTTAACGCATTATGAGAGGGTAAAAAAATGATTACTGCAGTTTTTTTGATCTCAATATTCATTACAGCATTTACACTGAGCTCGATTTGGCCTGGACTTATTCCAGTTTGGATTGTATTTGCACAATTATTTGGTGTTGTGGTGGTGTTGTTGTTTTTTGGTCTAATGGTGCCATTTTACAAAAGAGCGGATTCTAATAATCGTTTTTTTGGGTATTTAACTAGAAATTTATCATTTACACTAAATCATTTCATTTTAAGATTAAAGGTTATTCCTAAAGGGTTAGAAAATATTCCCAAAGATGGAAAAGTAGTATTTTTTGCAAATCATAAATCATATACAGATCCATTTGTTGTGCTACAAATGGTTCATAGAAATGTCGCGTATGCAGTTAAAAAAGGTGTATATAAGCTACCTTTAATTGGCTTGTGGTTACAAGCGATGCATTGTTTCATGGTAGACCGTGATAATAACCGTGATACAGTAAGAAGATTAATGCAAGCAATCAAGACAGTTGAAAAAGGTCAATCTATGCTTATTTTTCCAGAAGGTGGTACCAAAGATCGTGATAATGATCTCATTGAGAATATGAAACATGGTGCTTTTAAAGTTGCAATAAAATCTGAAGCAACGATTGTCCCTATTCGTATCGTAGGAAATGCTAAAGTTAGACAAAGAGTCCCATTTTATAACACGGATAGGGAAGTCATTTTCTTAAATACAATTCCTTACGAATCA
>JAYOFY010000139.1:0-1804 GCA_038117465.1 Acholeplasmataceae bacterium | reverse complement strand
ATGTCATTAAGTTTGCATTGCCAGCATCTTTTGGTCAAGGCATGACTGCATTTGGATTCATTATTATTCAAAGTCTCGTATTAAGTTATGGTGTCGAAGTATCGACTGGCTTTGGTCTCGGTGCACGTTTTACGACATTACTCTTATATCCTGTGATTGCATTATCGAATGTGAATGCCACCTATGTCGGGATGAATATTGGTCAAAATAATGCTGAACGTGCTAAAAGAAGTTATCTTATTACAAGACGTTTATCACTCATATTAATGCTTATTGGTATTTCCATTATGATTCCTTTTAGAGGATCTGTGGTGGCATTCATATTAGGAAACAATGTTTCAAGTAGTTATTTCATTGGAGTTGAGTTTGCTTTGTGGTTTTTATTAACCCAACCTTTTATGGCCATTTTTCAAACGTTTATTGGACTTTTTAATGGTGCTGGTTTATCTAAGTATACGATGCGTTTATCGTTATTACGTTTATGGGTGTTTCGAATACCTTTAGTCTTACTTTTTATGGCGATTTTTGAACCAGGCAATTATACCGGGATATTTTATGCACTGATTTTATCTAATATATTCGTCTTACCTTTTGGGTTTTACTATGAATCTAAAATTCGTTATGAAATGCAGGTGACACTTCATGCTTAACATTGTATTATATGAACCAGAAATTCCACAAAATACAGGAAATATCATGCGTACATGTGTTGCACTCGGTGCAACCCTACATTTGATTGAACCTTTTGGCTTTGAACTGTCTGATCGCACTTTAAAAAGAAGTGGGTTAGATTATGTCAAAGATTTAACGTTTTATACGTACAAAAATTATAATGATTTTGTAAAAAAGAATCCTGGGACCTATTATTTTTTATCAAGATATGGTAAACAAAGTTATGAAGGCATGTCTTATGATTGCAAAATAGAAGATTTATATTTACTTTTCGGTAAAGAATCCACAGGCTTTGATAAAAGCGTATTAGCAAATAATTTATCGCATACTTTTAGAATACCAACCACCGATAAAGTTAGAAGTATTAATTTATCGAATGCAGTGGCAATCGTCGCGTTTGATGCGATGCGTCAATATGGCTTTCCAGGTTGCATAGATCATGAGCCTGAATCGATGAAAGGCAAAGACTTTTTAGATCAATTTAAGGAGACATAATGTCAAACAATAGAAAACAAACGATTGGTGAAGAAATCGCCAATGCCATCTCTCATGGCATCATGGGTATTTTTGGGATCGTTGCCCTTATTTTACTGATTCTAAGATCAGATACGATAAGAGAATATGCAGGTGCGATTTTATTTGGTGGCTCGATTACATTATTATATGTCATGTCAACGCTATATCATGCACTTACGAATAAAAAAGCAAAAAGTGTCTTTAAACGGATGGACCATATATCCATTTATGTATTAATTGGTGGTACTTTTGCACCCGCATTACTACTGATTCCAGATTTGCAAACACCATTTTTAGGACCGATGAGTTTAGGGGTCTTGTTATTAACGATTCAATGGATCTTAATTATTATTGGGACCATCTTTAAAGCAATATGGATCAAACGTTTTTCAACGATTCATGTCATTATTTATTTACTCATGGGATGGAGTTCACTCATATTTGTAGGTGCACTCTTTAATTACAGTCCAAGTGCGTTTATCTTTGTATTATTAGGTGGGATTGCGTATTCACTTGGTGTCATTTTTTATGCGCTCTCTAAATTTAAGTATTTTCACTTTATATGGCATTTATGGACCGCACTTGCGACCATCTTACAATTTATTGCCATTTACGG
>JAYOFY010000138.1:0-1830 GCA_038117465.1 Acholeplasmataceae bacterium | reverse complement strand
CTTCAACATCATCTCCTAAAAAACGAAATAAACGTCTTAAAGAAGCACCAATGACAGTTGAACGTATGTGACCAACTGAAAATCTTTTTGCAATATTTGGGGATGAATAATCAATCACAACGACTTCTTTATTTTGTTTTTTTGAAAGGTACGTATTATTTTGAATGGCTTTGATCGTCTCATTAATGAGGTTTTTTGCATCTAAATAATATTTTCGATATGTTTTTTAATGTTTTGTACAATCATTATGAAGCTTGATCGATGACGTTCTCAAAAAATGTTTTGACTTGTCTTTCAATCGTGACACCTTCAGCTGGTGCTTGATATTGTGCAACAATGACACCATCTAAAAAGGCAATAACTTGTGGGCTTGTTCTTGCAATATTAGGATACGCTTCTGTAAATGCGTCACGATCTCTATTGGCTGCTGCACCTACAAAGTCATGATAATAATAAATGGTATCTGTATATGCATCCACACCTTCACTGTAAAAATAATCAGCCACAGAACCGATGGTTGCGACACATGCAGGACATTGTGGGCTACCGATATATAAGATGAATAAGCCACCTTCGTTGATACGTTCTTCAATACCATCATTAAATAATGATCCATTAAATGTCACTTCGTAAAAAGGATGGTCAGAAGATAATTCTGCACCAACTTCTTGATACATATCATAAATTTTTTGCTCATTTGAACGTAATGTTAATAATAATAAACTTAAAATTACTCCTAGGACAACACCTACTCCAATGAGGATTTCTCTTGGTACTTTAGGTGTCACTGTATTGTAATGTTTTGCCATAATTAACCTCCAATTTAACACTCATTATTATAGCATGAAGCATTATTTTTGTGGATATAAATCCTCAAAAACGTGTTCTAAATGCTTTAAATATTGTTTTTGATCCATGATATCAACAAGTTCATCTTTTATAGTCTTAAAAAATGTCTCATTTAATAAAATTTCTAATAAAGGCTTTTTTTGATCTAACGCCATAAATGATGCTTGCTGAATATGTTCATAACTTTGGATACGATCGAATCCTTTATCAATGCATACATGTAAAAGTCGTTGAGAAAATGTGGTTTGATATGTTTGATCAATATGATCTTGCATCGTATCTTCGAATACAACAAGATTTTGAATCAAATCTTTAAGTTTTTTGATCATTGTTTCTAAAACACTGAAACTATCTTCAAACATCACGCGTTCTACTGAGGAATGTGAAATGTCTCTTTCATGCCATAATGCTATATTTTCCATCGCCATTGTCACATAGCCTCTCAACATACGAGATAATCCTGTAAGGTTTTCACTTGAAATCGGATTTTTTTTATGTGGCATCGCTGAAGATCCTTTTTGATGCTTAGAAAAACCTTCGGATACTTCTCGCACATCGGATCTAGAGAGTAACCGAATATCTAATACAAAATCTTCAATGACAGATCCTAATGTTGCGATACTACTGATGAGTGTTGCATGTTGATCTCTGGCAAGGACTTGCGTTGAAAGTTTTTGTACTGGTAAACCGAGAATCTCTCCAACTATTTTCTCATGGGTTCTTGGAAGTACTGAATAATGACCAACAGCACCACTGAGTTTTACTTTTGTCACTGCATGAAGGGCTTCTAAATACCGTTGATAACTACGAGAAAGATCTTCATGAAAACGCAAATAACGTAATCCAAATGTTGACATTTCAGCAAACATCCCGTGTGTTCTTGCCATCATGGGTGTGGATTTATAGCGTTTTGCTTGTGTCAATATTTCTTCTAGTAATGCGGTCATGGCAATATCTATACATGTGTGGGCATCTTTTAAT
>JAYOFY010000137.1:1063-1863 GCA_038117465.1 Acholeplasmataceae bacterium | reverse complement strand
AATGCTTTAATGTCTGGTTCAAAAAACAAGTCATTTCTTCTATTTTGAAGCACATCTCTAAAGTTCCCATTACCTTGACTTAAAACATTTGGTTCAATGGAAAAGAAATTATAATCTCTTTCTAAATCCCCATGTTTTCTAGAATAAATATAATATGGGATACGACCATCTTTCGTTTCAAGCATCAGAGGTGTCCCTCCTCTTAAAACATTGTCCATGTATGAATATTCTAAATAGTTGTTAAAATGTGCATCTGCTGTGTTCGTTTTTATGACATTTGTGAGCGCATCATGTAACGCTTTATTTTCTTTTTCTTTTTCTAATAAATAATCTAAATTAAAGTCCTTGGTTAAAGAAAGATACGCTTTTTGGCTTTCAGCATATGAAAACATCGAAATGAATGTCTTAGACGAATTTAGCGTTGTATATGTCATCGCTGCTGGGATATGGTTGACAGTACTTTGTTGATCTAATTGAATGCCTACTTTGAAACCTTCTGCGTGTGATAACGTTGTATCTTGATCAAAAATAACAGATACATCATAAATATACGACATTTGATCAAGACCAAATGTTTGATATGTGTTCACATCATCAATCATTTGGACTTCTGCAGTATCACCAATGGATGCAGAGAGTTTATAAAACATCGCATCACTTGTCGGTACAGATACCATCCAACTTCTAAGAGTATGCGACATGTTTTTTAGTAGACCAGCATCAAGTTTTGCTGGCAATATATGCGTCAAACCATCAATAAGTTCAATACTTGACGGCGCTTTAGGACCAAAATCAACAGA
>JAYOFY010000137.1:0-1053 GCA_038117465.1 Acholeplasmataceae bacterium | reverse complement strand
TTCTTAAAAAACCAGATAGTGGCGCTTCTGGCAAAGTAAAATACGTTACTTGAATCGTGAGGTCTAATGCTTCCAAATATTCTTTAATTGTCACATCATGTTTTTCAACATGAAGTGACTGCTTTTGAGCATTTTTTACTTGGAAACATTCATAGACTTGACCATTGGATTTTATGAACGTACGAAATCCGCGTTGTGTCACAATTTCATACGCTTGATTAGCAGGTACAAATTCTAACATGGCACCATTTTTATCTCTTAGGCCGAAGCTAGAAATGAGTTGCCCTTTATTGACGTAATATACCCACATTGGGATACCGTTTTTCCCAGCAACACCACTTAAAAAGCTTGAAAATGGTTTTTTTAATGCATAGCTTTGTTGTTGATAAGACATATGTCACTCCTTCTATTGTGTAGATTCACGTACAATCAGTTTCACTGGTATACGCGTCAATGATTCTAATTTTACTTCTGGTTGTTCTATTTTTGAAATTAATATTTTTGCAGCCATTTCACCCAAATTCAATCGATCTTGCGCAATGGTTGTAAGGGTTGGTGTGAAATGTTTTGCAAACGGCATATCATCAAATCCAATGATTTGAATATCTTCTGGTACGTTAATTTTCAAATCTCTCAATCCTTTTAAAACACCAAGTGCAATATCATCCGATGCGACAAAAATGACGTCAGGTCTCTCTTTGATTAGCGCCATCATTTCAAGTACGGCACGATAACCTGAGGTATCTCCAAAAGATTCTGTAAAGACCACACTACTTTTTTCTTGATGCCATCCCTCATTCTTAATATAAGTTTGATATGCTTGATAACGTTCTTGAAATTGTTTTGCTTTGAGAGGTCCTGAAATGTATGCAACTCTGTCTTTTTTTAAATCATTTTTAATATAATCTAGTGCCAAATAGACACCTTGTGCATTATCTGAAACAACAGAATGTAACCCTTCAAAAATTAAGTCATTAGACACGGAAGGAATATGAGAATCAATGAGTTCGATCAATCCTTGATCTTGATCATTTCCTGTGACGATATACACAC
>JAYOFY010000136.1:1162-1881 GCA_038117465.1 Acholeplasmataceae bacterium | reverse complement strand
TTTTGAATCGTTAATATGTAAAACTTTGAGTCGATCCAAACCAATGATGTCATCAAATGCTTTTTTAACCGCTTTGAAGTCATGTTTAATGTCATAGCCAGCATCATGGGTATGACACGTATCCAAACAAATACTAATACGTGGATGATCGTTAGCTAACGTAATAATTTCATGAAGTTCTTCAAATGTTTTACCAACTTCATTTCCTTTACCAGCCATCGTTTCTAGTGCAATACGAACCTCTAAATCTTTTGTGTTTTCAAAGACTTCTAAAAGTCCTTCTGCAATCCACTTTTTTGCTTGCTCTCGATCTTTGCCGACGGCAGAACCTGGATGTAATACCATATCTTTTACACCTAAAGCATGTGTTCTGATGACTTCTTTGGTGAGAAAGGATTTTGCAAAGGCACGTTTTTCTTCGTCTGGATTTGCAAGATTAATAATATATGGTGCATGGACAACAACATTGTGTTTATCAAAACCGTTTGCTTTCATATGGGCATACGCTTCTTCAATTAAAAAAGTGTCCATCGATTTTCGAATGGTATTTTGAGGGGCACCTGTATACACCATCATGGCAGTTGCACCATAAGTCAATGCTTCTTTGACAGCACCTAAAAACATATCCGGTCCAGATAATCCAACATGTGAGCCTATTTTCATATTTTTCTTCCTCGATTTTCTCTCATTTTCTTTTTATAGTTCGGTTTTATACGTTT
>JAYOFY010000136.1:309-1152 GCA_038117465.1 Acholeplasmataceae bacterium | reverse complement strand
ACGTTTCGGTTTTTTGTGTGTATATACAATTTGCTCTGCTTGTTTTTTTACACGTCTTAAAACAATGGTACCATCTTTGACAGTTGCTTTCTTTAGGTGATATCCTTGATTGATCAGTTTTAATATCCCTTCTCTTTCTTTATGATGATACAGTGTAATCGCGATGCCTGATTGACCCATACGACCCGTACGACCGACACGATGCATCCAAAAACTTAAAGGTTTTGGAATATCGTAACTTATCACATGCGAAACGGTTAAATCGATCCCTCGTGCCATCACATCAGACGTGATGACCCATTCATAGTCAAGTGCTTGAATACGTTTCATTTTTTGAAGACGTATTTTAGAAGTATCTTTAGAAGACATCGATACAACTTTTGTAACAGTTGATAATGCTTTTTCAAGTAAATCAATGTCTTCTTTTTTAGAGACAAAAATAAGGCCTAAATATGGTTTAATTTCTGAAACGATGTGTTTAAGTTGTGCTACTTTTTGATCGATGGCTGCTTCAATTGCGTAATAGGTAATATTTGGTTTTAACGCTTTTGTTTCAGAAACAAGCGTATATTTTCCAAAATACTTGTTAATGAGTGGTTTCATCGTATTCGATAAGGAAGCAGAAAATAAATGCACACGATCATAATTGGTTTGTCTTAAAACAGATTCGATATCTTTTAAAAAATCCATCTCAAAAAACATATCGGCTTCATCAAAGATAATGTCTTTTACAAATTTTGTTGAAAGTTGATAGGATTCGATTAAACTTAAAAGTTTATGTGGCGTTGTTATTAAGACATGTGGTGGATGTGAGACCACTTTAAGAAGCGTTTGTTCATTATC
>JAYOFY010000136.1:0-299 GCA_038117465.1 Acholeplasmataceae bacterium | reverse complement strand
AATGTGATCCATCACTGGAATGCCATACGCAAGTGTTTTTCCTGTTCCTGTAGGTGCAATGCCGACAATATTGGATTTTTTTTGATACGCAGAAAAAGACGCCTTTTGAATAGGCGTAAAGTCTTTAAACTTAAGTTCTTTTAAATACGTGTCATACATGTGTTCACCTAGTTTCATTATACCATATGTGGATGTTTATGTCCCTTGTTGAAATAAGTGATACGTAAATAAATTAAATGGCTTGCTGTCTTCAACGAAATTCGATAATGTGATGCCTATGAGTCGAATGGGTTCATGGT
>JAYOFY010000135.1:0-1925 GCA_038117465.1 Acholeplasmataceae bacterium | reverse complement strand
CCCTTATCAAATGATTACGGATATTGATCAAAGTGGTTTTTTAAAAGCCGATTTAATCGCAAAAACATTAGGAATTGAAGATGAAGATCCACGACGTGTTGAAGCTGCGATTGAGTTTACATTTGAGTCACGTGGGTATCAAAAAGGCGATACGTATTTGACGCAAGAACAAATTGAACTTTATTTAGAATCACATTTAAGAGTCCATGTAGACATTCAATCCCACATAGAAAAACTTATTTTTGAAGGTAAAATCAAAGAAATAAACGGTATGTTCAGTTTAAGTCCATCCTATTTTAGTGAATATTATATTGCTGAAAAACTACATGCTTTATCACAATCATTAAACAATCAAGATGACGTTTTTGATGTTGTGGATTTGATTGAAAAAACAAAACATATGACGTACACCAAAGTTCAAAAAGAAGCCATCGCAACAGCACTCGTTTCTAAGGTGTCAATTATAACTGGGGGACCCGGTACTGGAAAAACAACCATTATTGATGGTATTGTATCTGCCTACTTGCAACTCAATAATTTAAAGAAAACAGATTATGAAGTCGCCACTAAAATCGGTTTGATGGCTCCCACAGGACGTGCGGCAAAACGCATGAGAGATATATTAGAGCTACCTGCTAAAACAATACATTCTGCTTTAGGATATGGATATGATGGTAGTTTTGAGTATTCTAAGATGATGCCGATGCCATTTGAATTGATCATCGTTGATGAAGCATCCATGATCGATATTTTTTTAGGGCATCGATTGATGGATGCGATCTCTGAACACGCACAAGTCGTGATTGTTGGTGACGTAGACCAGTTACCTTCTGTAGGTCCGGGTCAATTTTTAGAAGATCTTATTGACTCTAAAAAAACTGCAGTCACGTATCTTACTCAAATTCATAGACAAGCGGCTACCTCTCAAATCGTGAAGCTTTCTCAAAAAGTCAATCAACGTATACTCATAGAAGAAGACTTAAAAACAGAAGATGACGTTTTCATGTATCAATGTTATCCTAATCAAATCATGCAAACGTTAATCAAGCAAATTAAGGGTGCACTTGATAAAGGATATGACTTATATAAAGATATTCAAGTTTTGGTTCCTGTATATAAGGGGGATTTGGGTATTGATCAAGTCAACATACGTTTACAAGAAGAATTCAATCCTAAAACATCGTTATGTATGAGATATGGAGATAAATCTTTTTATGAGGGAGATAAAGTGATTCAACTTGTAAATGAACCGAAGCAAGGAATCATGAATGGAGATGTAGGTATCGTTAAAAAAGTGCACAAAAATGATGAAAATCAATATACACTTACCGTGATATTTGATGATCAAGAAGTTGTATATAATAAAGATGACATTGATCAACTCAATTTAGCCTATGCCATAAGTGTACATAAAGCGCAAGGTTCAGAGTACGATATTGTTATGATGCCACTTGTAAAAAGTTATATGCATATGTTTAAAAAAGAATTGATTTATACTGCAATGACACGGGCAAAATCTCATCTTTTATTACTTGGTGATATGAAATTATTGATGTATGCTGCAAATCATGTTACAGAAAAGAGACAAACACTTCTCAAACAGTTTTTAAATCAAGATGTATCAAAAGAAGAAAAAACATTATCACCTTATGATTTTATGTAAGAAAAAACACTGGCATTTGCCAGTGTTTTTATTTTAATGTAGAGCCACTTGGAACATCATTGGATGAAAAGGTTGCGGATTTAAAAATGCGACAATTTTTACCAATATGTGTTTGACTCGGTATGACTGCACTTTTTTCAATGACGGTGATACCTGAGCTTAATAAATCAGGTTTTTCAATGTTCGGTGTCAACGGTCCATCGCCAATCGTCGTATGTCTTCCGATAACAACTTTTTTATCGATAATCGATTTCTTAATGGA
>JAYOFY010000134.1:0-1925 GCA_038117465.1 Acholeplasmataceae bacterium | reverse complement strand
CAACGACAGATATTTTATATCAATTTCCTTGGGGATTTGATGAATTATGGGGAATAGCTTCAAGAACGGATTTTGATTTAAATGCTCATCAAGAGCAGTCAAAGGAAAATCTCACCTATTTAGACCCAGAAACAAATGAACGATATATACCTTATGTCATCGAACCATCTGTTGGTGTTGAAAGACTTGTATTAGCATTTCTCAATGAAGCATTAGAAGAGGAATCGCTTGAAGATGGCGATACAAGAACAGTTTTAAAAATACATCCTACCTTAGCACCATATAAAGTTGCAGTATTACCATTAATTAAAAAATTACATAAAGATCTTGCATTTGAGTTGTATCGAACATTGTCAAAATCGTTTGATGTGACATATGATGATACACAAAATATTGGTAAACGTTATCGTCGTCAAGATGCTATTGGAACTTATTTTTGTATCACAGTAGATCATGACACTGAATCTGATCAATCTGTAACGATTCGTTACCGTGATACTATGAAACAAGAACGTGTAAAAATTAGTGAACTTGAACACTACATTCAACAGCATATAAAATTTTAGGAGTGTCGATTGGATCAAGCATTACTTCAAAAAATCAATGATCAAACGAATATTGTTGATTTAGTAAGTGAATATGTAGAATTATCTAAAGCAGGTAAAAATTTAAAAGGCTTGTGTCCTTTTCATCAAGAAAAGACACCAAGCTTTTTTGTCTCACCAGAAAAAAACATCGCAAAATGTATGTCTTGTGGTACCGGCGGGCAACCGATCACTTTTTATAAAGAAATTAAAGGTATTCCTTTCTTACAAGCTGCAAATGAACTCGCTGTTCGCGCAGGTATTATTGTTGAAACAGTGAAAAAAGATCCGAATGATCTTATTTATAAAATGTTTGAAGAAACAATGAAATTGTATCAATTTAGTTTATTAAAAACTGAAGATGGATACGTTGCGCTTCAATACCTTAAAACACGTGGTGTTACAGAAGACACCATTCAGTCATATCAATTAGGATATGCGCCAAAAAAATCAAATGTACTTTATCAACTTTTAAGAGATAAAGGATATGATGTCTCAATGATGCTTGATTATGGATTGGTCAAACAAAATGATGAAGGGAAATACTTTGATTTGTTTTTAGACAAAGTAATGTTTCCTATTCACAATGAAAAAGGTCAAATCGTTGGACTATCCGGCAGAACACTTAAAAAAGAAGATTCAGTTAAATACATTAATAGCCCTGAGTCAAAAGTGTTTAAAAAAAGTCAACTTTTATATCATCTACATCCTGCACTTCCTGCAATTAGAAAACATAAACGTCTTATTCTAACAGAAGGGTATATGGATGTGATTGCGATGGATCAAGCAGGTTTCAAAGAAACCGTTGCAACCATGGGGACATCACTCACTAAAGAGCATGTTCAAAGACTTACACAACTTACAGATCATATCATCATTGCATATGATGGTGATCAGGCTGGAAAAAAAGCCACTTTAAAAGCAATCGATGCTTTTAAAAAAACAAAAATAAAAGTCGATATACTATCACTTCCTGAGCAATTGGATCCAGATGAGTTTATAAAAAAACATGGTCAAAAATCACTTGAAAGTCATATCGAAAAACACTTGAAAGATCCTTATGATTATCGGTATGATACATACAAACAAGGTCGTGATCTAAAAAATAGCCATGATATGGTTGCGTTTAAAAATGATGTCATTAAAATGATTTCAGATGCAGATCCATCCATACAATCTCTTTATAAAGAAAGACTCGCCATTGAACTCAATATTGATGCGTCATTCATATCCATACAATCAGTCAAAAGAGAAAGTCCTGAACTCAAGAAAAAAATTACGAAAAAAGCACTGCCGAATCGATATTTCTTATCTGAAGTTGGATTGATTATTGCGATGATG
>JAYOFY010000133.1:0-1926 GCA_038117465.1 Acholeplasmataceae bacterium | reverse complement strand
ATACCAGCAGTTTGAAGGTTCCCTACAGCAATAATGGTCATAATGACACCTTACTTATTTCATGTTGTCTTGCATAGACAATTTCTAATTGAAGTGGTCTATGAATATGTCTTACGATAGCGCGTTCAATCTCAAAATCTGAATTACAATCTTCAGAAATATGCGTGATCATCCAAATTGTATGCTTATCACCCATTAATTGATTGATAAGTGTAGAAGCATCATCGTTAGATAAATGACCTTTTTCTCCAAGAATTCTTTTTTTGAGTTGCATGGGTCTTGGAGATTGTAATAACAGCTCCGGATGATGATTTGATTCTATCATATAGACATCAGCATGTTTGAGCAACGCATGATTTGAGATATCAATATATCCTGTATCAGCACCATGCACAACTTTTTTATCGTTATGTTCGATGACAAATCCAACAGGTTCTTTTGCATCATGAGATAATAAAAATGGTGTAATTTTCATTGTTTCTATGTAAAAAGATTCATATGGATATATGATGATGAGCGTATTTTTTACATATGTTTGAACTTCTTTTGATAATCCTTCATATGTGCCTTTTGTCATATAAATGTTGGGTTGATGCGTTTCAAAAAATTTTTTTAAACCAGCCGTGTGATCACTGTGTTCATGTGTAATCAAAACGTGGTCGATCTGTGCAACATTCATATTTAATTGACTCAACTTGTCTTTTATCTTGTTTTTCGAAATTCCTAAGTCGATCAAAATACTTAATTGATCGCTATTTAATAGCGTCATATTACCTTTAGATCCACTTGATAAACTATAAATTGTCATGAAATCACCTGTTTGTATTTTAGCATAGTATTATGTGAATTATACTAATCGATTAAAAGTGGTTGCATATGAGCTAAAATCATGCTATATTATACCTGCTTGTATTGAGATTGAAGGAGTGTATAAAATAATGATTAATACTAACAAAAATATTAAGCGAGTGATGACTCTTATTTTTATTTTAGGGCTCACTTTTACACTGGTTGCTTGTGGCAATCAAAACAGTGTTCCTTACGGTAATGTTTCCGATGATGCGTATGTAACATATGGAGATATTGTTGTAACTGAAAAAGAACTTTACGATAAACTTAGATTTCAATCTGCGGACTTACTTTCTACAATGATTGACGAAGTAGTGTTTGCAGAAGCGATGAATGATGTTTCTCAACTCATCAGTAATGATGATGTTTTTTTCAATGAATTTTTAGATGAAACAATCAATAACGCAATATTCCAAAATACAGATTTAGATGCACTTAATAACTTGTTAGAGAGTAACGAAGACAGAGTATTAAGAAGTATAGAACAATATGTAGATTCACTATACTTAATTGATCCAACAGTGGATCGAGATGCTTTATATCAAGCGATTGTGAATATGAGTCCTATGTTTGAAGGATACAAATCTATACCAGAATTACTCGATCGGTATTTACTTCGTGTAGGTCAAAGATATTATGCATACAATCAACTTCTAGAAGATGTCGAAGATGCTGAATCTACACAATTCGTTGAAGAATCTGATGTTGTTGCTTACTATAAATCTAATGAAGAAGGACGATATGATGTCGAAGTTCTCATTGTCAGATTTATTAATTTAAATGAAGCAAATGCTGCGTTATATGAAGTAGGTTTAAAATCAGACGCAAGAGGTAATTGGTATCAAGTACCAGACGTAAGAATTGTTGATCCTAATAACCATGGCTATGTTGATTTAGATGATACTTCTTCTGAAGGATATCAACATGTTGTAGACATTCTTACTGACTTAGACTTATTAGATGATGTTCTAGCTTCAAGAGCTCAAGATCAAAACTTATTAAGTTCTCAAGAATTTGCAGATTATTATGCACGTTATTCAATTTCAACAACCAGAACATCAGGTGCTGCAGATGTTG
>JAYOFY010000132.1:0-1988 GCA_038117465.1 Acholeplasmataceae bacterium | reverse complement strand
CAGTAACCACTGATTATTCAATAAAAAAGTTACTGGATTCACTGGTTCAAGATAGACGATTCCTGTGACATTATTAAACCCTTCATAAGATGTCAAAAATGGATTTAATCCTCTAATCGCGATAATAATAATGACGATCACAACAAATGATGCAGATAAAATACTTGTTGCTCTAAAAATATTTCTTGCGATGAGATCGCCTCTATTTTTTTTCTTTATATTTTTGGGTGTAATGTATGATTGTACGGATAACATAAATACCTCTTATTCTATGAGAAAACACCAATCAAAAGATTGGTGTTAGTTCTCACGATTATAAAACTAAATTATGAGAAGTCTGACCATGATGTGACATCACCACCATATACACGTTTGAGTGCAGATGCTGTGATGTTATTAAATGGGTTGTTTAAATTCACGATTGCAACAATGGCATCAATTGCAACGACACCAGTTGTTGTTGCAGGTTCTGAAGTTCTAAACTCGCGAGATGCAAATCCAATCATAATGGATAATGCATCATCTACTGCATTGTTTGCACCATTTAAACCTTTATATGCATTCGATGACCCAGTATGGTTGTGTTCAGGTGTAAAATTACCAGCTTTAGGTGCAAAGTCAGCACTTAATGCTTTCGCTATTTTTTCAACTGAATCAGATCCACCAAACTTGACTGTTAATGCACTATTGTCTTGAGCTGTAATTGGGTGATCAGCTTTGATTGTATCCCAAGGTTGACCAGAAGTCACATCGACGATTCCACCTGCTGATTTGATTGTTGCTAACCCTTCGGTAGATCCCATGTAAGCGACAAATGCTCTTGATAACGCTTCATATTCATCTGCAAGTTCCCCATATACTGAGTAATCATCACGTAACATGTAATTAAAACGTCTTGCAAGTAAGTAGTCTCCAGATAATACATTGGCTTCTGTTGGTTCAACGCCTTCAAAATTTAATCCTTTAAATAATGTAGTATCTAAAGTTGAAAGTGATACATAACCAATTGCATTTTCATCACTTTGAACTGCTGCAATGATTTCAGAGTTTCCTGCAATGACAAATCCAGGTACTAATAATGAATCATCTCCTGCTGCATCATCAAATCCAATTTTTTCCATGAATCCTGCACGTGTACCACTTGATGTGTCTCTTGTGTAGACTTTAATATCGCCATCAAATGCTTGTCTGTCTACAAATGTTTCCCAAGTCGTAACATCTCCAGCATAAATTGCTTTTAAGTCTGATGCACTTAAATTATTAACTGGATTATTTAAGTTAACAACAGCGACAATCGCATCAATTGCTACAACACCAGTCGTTGTTGCTGGTTCAGAAGTTTTAAATTCACGAGATGCAAATCCAACCATAATTGATAATGCATCATCCACAGCACTATTCGCACCATTTAATCCTTTGTATGCGTTAGAGGAACCTGTATGGTTATGTTCTGGTGTAAAATTACCAGCTTTAGGTGCAAAGTCCGCACTTAATGCTTTTGCAATTTTTTCAACAGAATCAGATCCACCAAATTTGACGGTTAATGCACTGTTGTCTTGTGCTGTAATAGGATGATCTGCTTTAATCGTATCCCATGGTTGACCAGCTGAGACGTCTACAATACCACCAGCTGCTTTAATTGTTGCTAAGCCTTCAGAAGATCCCATGTATGCAACGAAAGCTTCTGATAAAGCTTCATATTCATCTGCAAGTTCACCATATACTGAATAATCATCACGCAACATGTAGTTAAAACGTCTTGCAAGTTTGTAATCATCAGATAACACGTTTGCTTCTGTTGGCGCAACAGTATCAAAGTTCAACCCTTTGAATAATGTTGTATCTAAAGTAGACAATGAAACATATCCAATCGCATATTCATCATCTTGTACGGCAGCAATGATTTCTGAGTTACCTGCAATGACAAAATCATCTACTAATAATGAATCATCTCCTGCTGCATCATCAAATCCAATTTTTTCCATGAA
>JAYOFY010000131.1:0-2022 GCA_038117465.1 Acholeplasmataceae bacterium | reverse complement strand
CATCTACATCATCTGTTGTTGCAAGTCTAATTGTGAATGAGGACACGTAAAGGGAGTGCATCACTTTCTAAAACATGTATTGGTAACGCGGTAAATCGATATCTACCTGGAGGTACTTCTTTTAAACGTAATCCCTCAATAATATAGACATCATGACCCATCAAAGTCAGATGCGTTTGATGCATCGGATCATTTCTTTCAATGCCAAGACCATCGATACCTACTGCGAGTAGCTCAAGTCTACTTAACGTTTCTGCCAACTCGAGAGACACATATATGAAGTCATTTAAAAATGTTTCATGAAGTGAATTTTTTGTTTTAAAAAAAACAGTATCTCCTTTTTGAAAAGAGATACCTTCGATATCTTTTAGTGTTAAATGATCCTCTGTATTTAAGCAATCAATCACCACAACAGGCTGATTAAAAAATGTGGTGGCATCAAAACCAGTACTTGTTTTACCTTTCGCGTCCATGTGTTTAGGAAAATCCATGTGTGTGCCTGTATGCATTGGTAAAAATACATTCGTTTCAGATATGTCATGAGGTGAATGTTGTGTTTGATATGTGATGATGGGTTTTTTCTCTTGTTTATTTTTATATACTTGCATATCCGGATGAATCGGCATCGTGACATCATAGATCATAAGAGTGTTTCACCTGTTTGCTTCTTAATATATGCTTTCAAATCTTGATAATCAGTATATGTATAAATTGATTTTTCTTGTTTTAAAACAGAGTCTATAATTTGCCAAGATGCTTGAATTTCATCCCATCTTGTAAACAATGTTCGATGATGTTCCATCATATCAAGTAGTAACTTTTCATATGCTTCTGGTAAATTCCCCACACCTTGATTGGTCACATCATATCCAAGTTTTACTTGTTGGACAGCTTCTCGTAATCCAGGCACTTTTGCATTCAATGTAAGTTGAAACCCATCTTCAGGGGCAATATTGATACGTAAACGATTGGTTGATAAAGGCAAATGCCATTTTCTTTGTTCTGATGTTTCTTCAAATTCTACATCAATGAAAGCATTTTTTTCATCTAATTTCTTACCCGTGATCATATAAATAGGAACACCTTTAAAACGTGGTGTGTTAATAAATCCTTTTAAAAACACAAATGTTTCAGTTTGAGAAGTTTTAGGTACATTCTCTTCTTCTAAATAGCCTTGATACTGACCTAAAATCGTTTCTGAATCATCGATTGAGAGTGCTTGTAGCGCTGCTACTTTTTCATTTTTCACATCATCAGAATAATAAGATACGGGTATATCCATTGTGAGTAATGAAACAACTTGTAATACATGTGATTGCATCATATCACGGAGTGCGCCAACTTTATCATAATATCCTGCACGTGCTAAAATACCATCTTTTTCTTTTACATAGACAGATATTTTTTTAATACTTCTGTTATGCCATGAATCTTCAATAATGCGATTTGCAAAGCGTAACATCATAATGTTTTGAATCATCTCTTTGCCTAAATAATGATCAATTCGAAACATTTGGCGTTCACTAAAGTGCTTAGAAAGTAATGCATTAATCTTTTCAGCACTTATCAAGTCCTCACCAAACGGCTTCTCAAATGCAACAACATCGCTGACATCATCTTTTTTAACCAAATGTGCGTGATTCAACCCATCTGTGATCACATCAAATAATTCTGGTCCAACAGCCATATAATACAAACGCTTCGTATCACCGCTCAAATAAGGTCTTTGGGCATCTTTTAAGACTAAATAATCTAAAGGATCCGAAATATTCATTTCTAAGTAGTGCAAGTGATCCTTTAATATACTTGTTTCTAAGGGTTGTTCTGTTTTTTTATTCATGAAACTTAAATATTGATCATCATTAAATGCACGTCTACCAACTGCGATCACATGAATATCATATGATTTTTTTATCAATTCTGTAATTGCAGGTAATAATTTGCGCGCAGTTAAATCTCCAGTAGATCCAAAAATTGTAAATAAATACTTCTGTTTCATATCATTCTCCCTAATATCAATAA
>JAYOFY010000130.1:1300-2027 GCA_038117465.1 Acholeplasmataceae bacterium | reverse complement strand
TATGAATACCATGAGACATGAACGTTTTATAAATGGAATGTGATATACCTCTACCATTCGCAGCATTTTCAGCATTTACAATGATAAGATGGGGTTGATATTGAGCTTTTAATTCAGGTAAAAACTGATCAATTGCATTGAGTCCAGACTTACCATACACATCCCCTATAATAAGAATTTTCATCTAATCTCCTTATGATAAAAGAGGCATTTGCCTCTTTTATTTTGCAACATCTGATGCTCTTGTTTCTCTAATGACTGTTACTTTTATCGTACCTGGATAAGTCATATTGCTTTCAATTTGATCCTTGATGTTACGTGCTACTTTGATAATAGCTAAATCATCTATTTTCTCTGGTTCAACAATCACTCTTACTTCACGACCAGCTTGAATTGCATATGATTTTTTAACACCTTCAACACCATTGGATATGGTTTCTAGTTGCTCAAGTCGTTTCATGTAATTTTCCATGGATTCACTTCTAGCACCAGGTCTTGCAGCGGATAATGCATCTGCAGCTGCAACTAATACAGCAATGACACTTTCAGGTTCTTTATCTCCATGATGCGATGCGATACCATCAATAACGACAGCAGGTTCTTTATATTTACTGACTAAATTCACACCGATTTCAACGTGACCACCTTCAATCTCATGGTCAACAGCTTTACCGATATCATGTAATAAACCAGCACGTCTTGCTAATATTTCATCTTCATGTAACTC
>JAYOFY010000130.1:0-1290 GCA_038117465.1 Acholeplasmataceae bacterium | reverse complement strand
AAATGATAAACGTCCAATAAGTTTGACAAGATCAGGATGAATACGACCAATTCCTGTTTGGAAAATAGCCTCTTCTCCTGCTTCACGAATAAACATATCCACTTCTTGTCTAGCTTTCTCAACAACTTCTTCAATGCGTCCGGGATGGATACGTCCATCAGACACTAATGATGTGAGTGCACGTTTTGCAATTTCTCTTCTAACGGGATCAAACCCACTCAAAACAACTGCATTTGGTGTGTCATCAATAATTAAATCTACACCTGTTAATGCTTCAAGTGTTCGAATGTTTCGACCCTCTCTACCAATGATGCGACCTTTCATATCATCATTTGGTATATCTACTACAGTAACTGTTCGTTCTGTAGTAGTTTCACTGGCATATTTTTGCATGGCATTTGCCATTAATAGTTTTGCTCTATTTTGAACTTCAATTTTCGCTTTATCTTCTTCTTCACGAATGTAGTTTGAAATTTCATCAGACATACTATCTTCTACGCGTTTCATAATAATATCGCGTGCCTGATCTATCGATAAATTTGAAATTTCTTGAAGTTTAGAATCTTGTTCTTTAAGCGCAATTTCCATTTTGCTATTTAATTGTTCAAGTTGCTCTTTACGTTCTTCAATTTTTTGTTCTTTATTTGATATTGATTCTTCACGTTTATCTAAATAGATAGAACGATTATTGAGTGCATCTTCTCTTTGTGAGACTTTATTTTCAAGTTGAATCACAACTTGACGACGCTCTTTCATGTCATTATCAAATTCTTTACGTAATGAAAAAATTTCTTGTTTTGCTTCTAAAATACTTTCTTTTTTATGTTTAGAAGCTTCTTTCTTACCATCTTCAACAATTTGTTCAGCTAATTTTTTCGAAGCTTGAATACTTTTTTCATGATGCCAAACACGAATGAAATATCCAAGAATTAAGCTTAAAATTAACGTTAGCAAAATGGAGATTATAAATACGATTGTTTCAATCATAATTTCCTCCATTTATAAAAATTTAAATTAAAATATACTATTATTATACATGTTTATCTCGTTGTTTTCAATCTTTGTTTGATATATTTTTAAGATTCTATAATATCATGTATAATATATTAGAAATCTAATGAATTGGAGTAATATTATGCCAAAAAATCCAACACAAGCAAATACTAAAAAAAGCCTCTTACAATGGTTACATACATATCGCACGAAACTTGCATTATCACTATTTATCATTTTAGTCCCTGTCTTGCTAATCGTCATTGGATATGTGAGTCCATATGTTCAGTCTACACG
>JAYOFY010000129.1:0-2040 GCA_038117465.1 Acholeplasmataceae bacterium | reverse complement strand
AAGTTTCTGAATCGGATCACATTGAGGTTGATGGTAAAAAAATCATCAAGCAAGAATATACCTATATATTGATGAATAAACCAAGAGGCATCATATCCTCTGTTTCTGATGATAAAGGTCGCAAAACAGTCTTTGATTTGCTTGCTTTAGGAGATCAAGAAGCAAGATTATATCCCGTTGGAAGACTTGATTATGATACTGCAGGGATATTGCTGATGACAAATGATGGTGCGTTTATGCAAAAAATGACACATCCAAAACATCAAATCGATAAAGTTTACCGTGTAGTATGTCAAGGCATCATCACAAGAGACGCAATAAAAAAATTAAAAACAGGTGTTTCGATTGGTGGCAAACATATTGTTAAAGGTGTCGATGTGCGTGTTTTGGAAAGAAGAATACCGATGAAAACAAGTTATGTTGAAATTGTCTTAATCGATGGAAAATACCATCAAGTTAAAGAGATGTTTGCAGCAGTAGGCTTTCCGGTAATGAAACTTACACGTGTTAAATATGCCTTTCTAAATTTAGAAGGAGTTAAACGTGGATTTTATCGGTATTTAAAAGTTCATGAAGTAAAAAAATTATTTGGATATCAGTTCAAACATCGCTAACGTATTGAGTAAGCGATAAAGAATATGTTATAATATGATAGATATTGGAGGAACGATGCAGCCATTTCATATCGCGATCGATGGCCCAGCCGGTTCAGGGAAAAGTTCGATTAGTAAAGAACTTGCAGAAAAACTTAATTGCATTCATATTGATACAGGTGCGATGTATAGAGCGGTTACCGCAATTGTACTAAGAAATCAAACACCACTGGATGATGTGAATTCGTATCAGTTTTTAGAATCCTCCAAATTCGTTTATAAAAAAGAATCCATCTATGTGAATCAAGAAGATTTAACAGACATGATTAGAGATAAAAACATTAGTCAACACGTAAGTTTAGTCTCGAGTATTCAATATGTGAGAGAAACACTTGTGAGAGTCCAGCAAGAAATTGCTCAAAATAATGACGTTGTGATGGATGGTAGAGATATTGGATCCGTTGTATTACCAGATGCACAAGTAAAAATTTTCTTAACAGCACAAATAGAAGAACGCGCAAAAAGACGTATCCATGAATTGGGTGTAGATATCCCATTGAAACAAATGATTGAAGATATTCAAACAAGAGATTTAAAAGATTCAACAAGAGCAATATCACCATTAACAAAAGCAAGTGATGCTGTGATCATTGATACAACATATTTAACAAAAAAAGAAGTCATTGAACTTATCATGTCAGAAATTAAAAAGAGGAAATAAGCACATGCAAAATATTAATATCCCCCGAGTTGGTCAAATTGTAGAAGGCACAGTGATTAAAGTAGAAGAGAATACACTCTACATTGATTTAAATGCAATGACTGAAGGGAAAATTCATTTAGATAATTATGCTAAACCTTCCCCAAATTCATTCGTTGGGTTAATTTCTGTTGGTGATACACTTAAAGCACGTATTCAAAAAATTACAGATGAACCTGCACAAATTTTATTATCACGTTTACCGATACTTGAAGAAGAGGCATTTGTTAAATTAGAGGAAGCAGCAAATAATAACACAATATTAAAATCAAAAGTAAAAAAAGTTGAAGACAAAGGTTTAATCTTATCGATTGACATGTTTGAAGCATTTTTACCTTATAGTCATTTAGATTATGATCTTGCGAAAAACAAAGATCAATTACGTGGTAAAACATTAGAAGTTCAGTTATTAGAAGTTTCTAAGAGAGGTCGTTTTCAAAAAATTATTGCATCTCGTAAACTAATTTTTGAAAAAGCAAGACAAGAAGCTTATGAAGCTCGCGTGAAAGCAAGAGAAGAAGAACTTGCAACGATTAAAACAGGAGATATATTAAAAGGTCAAGTTGAAAAAATTGAAGATTATGCTGCAACAGTAAAATTTAATCATGTTGCTGGATTATTACGTATATCCCAAGTAAGTCACTATCGTATTGATAAGCTAGTGGATGTTTTAACACTTGGTCAAGA
>JAYOFY010000128.1:315-2043 GCA_038117465.1 Acholeplasmataceae bacterium | reverse complement strand
CGAAGTACCTCCTCATCAACCGACGTTCATAAGACATGAACAACGCTGGATAAACCATATTTAGTCATATGAATACATAATTTTTACAACCTGTATTACATCATGTGATACAAAAGTTATATCAGGGCTCTAAAGATATATATTATTGAACAATGTCACCAATCATATACCATGTTTTGACTTCTTTTATTTTTACTTTTACGATTTTTCCGATGTAAGATTCTGATGCTTTAAAATTGACAAGTTTTTGGTGTGGCGTGTAGCCAGCAAGTATTTCTGGATTATTTTTAGATGGACCATCCACTAAAACATCTACAATTTCATTTTGAAATCTAAGATTGCCTTCTAAATAGCCTTGATTCACAAGTTCATTTAGTTTATATAGGCGTTCTTTTTTTACTTGTGGATCTAAATCATCTTTAAATTTTGCAGCTGGTGTCCCTTCTCTTGGTGAATATATAAATGTAAAAGCGCCTTCAAATTTAGCTTTTTCTACCAAATCTAGTGTGTCTAAAAAATCATCATCTGTTTCACCAGGAAATCCAACGATAATATCGGTTGTTACAGAAATCCCTGGAACAATCTCTCTTAACTGTTTCAGTTTTTCCAAATATGTTTCTTTCGTATAATGTCTGTTCATTTTTTTAAGTACAGTAGATGATCCTGATTGCACTGGCAAATGGAAAAAAGGCATAATTGAGTCACAATCTCTGATCGCTTCCATAGTTTTCAAATCTAAATCATGAGGATGACTTGTTGTAAAACGAATACGTGGTATTCCTATGGTATCTAAGTCTCTAAGTAAATCTCCAAATGTATAATCATCGACTTTGAAATCTTTTCCATATGCGTTTACATTTTGTCCAAGTAAAGTAACTTCTAAATAACCTAATTCTTTTAATTTTTTAAGTTCTTCAATAATATCTTCTTTTAGACGTGAACGCTCTTTACCTCTCGTATAAGGTACGATACAGTATGTACAAAATTCATCACAGCCAAACATGATGTTGACCCATGCCTTTTTCGTGTGATTTCTATTTTTAGGTAAATTCTCTACTATATTGCCTTCTTGAGAAAAAACCTCAATTACACGTTCTTTAGAAAACATCGCTGTTTGAATATATTGTGGTAATTGATCAATATTATGTGTTCCAAACACTAAATCCACGTGTTGAAACTTTTTAAGAATGCGATTGACGACATTTTCTTCTTGAGCCATACATCCTGAGACACCAAGTATGAGATCTGGATTTTCACGTTTGAGTGCTTTAAGTCTTCCTAATTCACCCCAAACGCGATTTTCTGCATTTTCTCTAATCGCACAAGTATTAATAATAATCACAGAGGCATCATTTTCTTGCGTTGTTTTTTCAAACCCCATCAAAGATAAAATGCCTGCCATTGTCTCGCCATCAGCTTCATTTGCTTGACATCCATACGTATCAATTAAGTATTTTTTTCCGTGACCAATGGTTTTTAATTGTTCATCTAGATGAAATTGATCATGTGGAACATCTTTTCGAGAACGTTTTCTCGCTTCATTTAAATTAGGTTTAAAATATTTTGAAACGTCTATATCCATAAATTATCCTTTATTTTATTATAGCAAAATCATACTTATTTATTTTCATCATGCTCTAAATGAATGAGTGTATGTTTTTTTTGAAGTGTATATATAAACCAAGCATTCAATTGAATAGTTCCCTCATCAACTGCATTTGGTGTTGA
>JAYOFY010000128.1:0-305 GCA_038117465.1 Acholeplasmataceae bacterium | reverse complement strand
AATCGATCAATCACAATGTCTTTTTTGACACCAATCACACCATTTAATGGTCCTGTCATTCCAACATCAGTTAAGTAAAACGTACCATTTGGCAAAATCCTACTATCATTTGTTTGTACATGCGTGTGTGTTCCAAAAACGATATCAATTTTACCATCTAAAAAATGACCAAGTGCAACTTTTTCACTTGTTGCCTCTGCATGAATATCTAAAATTGATACATCATGTTCCACATTATTGAGCGTTTCCATAACTGTTAAAAATGGACTTTGAACATGTTGGTTCATAAACGCTTGACCTAATGC
>JAYOFY010000127.1:0-2147 GCA_038117465.1 Acholeplasmataceae bacterium | reverse complement strand
ATGTCCTTCTGGTGCTAACGTTTTATCTATTTTTGATGGGTTGTGCATATAAAAACTCATATCTGATAAATCACTAGATTCCGACATTAACCGTTTTAAATATCCTTCGTAACTTTTTGAGAAAAAGACACTATGATGATCAAAATCAAATATTGTATCTAACCCTATATACATCATGAATGCAGATACACTATACTTCATTGACTTTATTTTTTGATGATGGTATGTTTTTACTTCTTTATCTTTCGTCATTGCTAACATACTATAAGCAAAATCTGCGTTAAGTATCACATCATCATATGATTGATGTAGTTGATCACTTATGATGCCTTTAACAGAACGTTTTTCAATCCATAAGCGATCTACTTTTGTATTTAAATGTAACTTGCCACCATTTTTAATAAACAGTTGTGACATTGTTTCATTGACTTGATTTAAGCCACCTTCAACATGATAAAGACCACCCATGTGTTCTAAATATGGAAGGATCGTAAATACCGATGGTGCTTCAAAAGATGCCATACCTAAATATTTTGCTTGAAATGAAAGGGTATGTATTAAATCATCATGATGTATAAGTTTTGATAAATACTTGAAAACTGATTGAAAAGGATGTAATACGGGTGCCCCTTTTAATACATCTGCACGTAAAAAGTGAAAAATATTTGGGAATGGTTTTTGTAAAATTGGCATGACACGCTTAAACTTCGTTGTTTGTTTTTGATACCACTTCACATAATCATTGCCTGCACCAGGATACACGGATTCAAACACATCTTTTGTTTGATTGATGTCTGCTGATGGTTTTAATGTGCGATCATTAAAATATAACGTATACAAAGGGTCTAAAGGAGTTAATTGTAGATGTTTATCAAAATCAATGTTTGCCCGTTCGAATACTTCTCTTAAGATAGGTTGATACATGAAAAAAGTTGGACCAGAGTCAAAATGATAGGATCCAAATGTCAGTCTTTTTGAACGACCACCAACACGATGATCTTTCTCATAAATTGTGACTTGGTGCCCTTGATTCAATAAGATAAGTCCTGCTGCAAGTCCGCCTGGACCAGCACCAATAATGGCGATATTAGACATATTGTTGAGCCTCTTCAAAAGATTTTATGTATTGACGCATTTCTTCCATTAAAATCATGTTTGGTGCACCTTGTAAAACAATGCCATCCAAATACATCAAACTCTTAATAATTGGAAACATACCTTTTTCAAACGTCATCCCAGACAATACTCCAAGACGTATGGTATACATCATTTGTTTTGTTAAACTGACTTCACTCACTGTTTTATGTGGAAAATCCTTATACAATTCCAATAACTTTATTTCAAATTGATCATATTTCTTACCCGTGATTGAAACAGATGCCATTTCATTTAATTTTACTGCACAAAGCTTAAAATCATATATAGATAATGCTTTCATGAACTCAAACAAACCTTGTTGAATACGTGTGGACACATGGCTGAGTGCACCCGTGTCGACAAGTGTGTGGATGCCTTCTTTAAATATAATATTCCCTGGATGAATATCACCATGAAATGTACCAACAATAAACATATAAAATCCATGCCATCTAAAAATATCTAACATGTCTTTTTGTGATAACTTTTGCTCTCTTAAAAGTTGATCCACTGGCATACCTTCAATAAATTTTGATACAAGTACATATTTACTCGATAAAGCTTCATAATACTCTGGAAATTGTAATGTTGTGAAGTCAAAAGTATTTTCATATTGAGTTTTAACTTGTTTTAGTGTTTGAGTATGTTTGATTTCTGTTGTTAGATCGAGTTCTGCAAGTGTATAGGATTCAATGTGTTCAAGTACGCCTAATGGATCTGCGACTTTATGAAGTTTAGGATAAAAGAACGTTATGAATGCGATAAAACGTCTAAATGCACGCACATCTTTTAAAAACTTCTTCTCTAAATTTTGATTAATCAGTTTAATTGCAACAACACTTCCATCTTTTAAAGTCGCTTTATGAACTTGTCCGATAGAAGCAACACCTATTGGTGTTTCTTCTAATGTTTCTATTTCATGAAGCACGTTTTGTGGTAAAGCTTTTTTAATATCTTCGATGGAATGAAATTTTAATGATGCTTGTGTATATAATTTCTGTAAATGAAGC
>JAYOFY010000126.1:0-2253 GCA_038117465.1 Acholeplasmataceae bacterium | reverse complement strand
TGTTTACTTTAGATGAACTAAAACAAATACCATTTCAAGAAGGGACGATTTATTTTAAGAAAAACTTTATTAATCATGATGATTTAAAACCAAAAGTATCTCTTCCAGAATTAAAAAAAGATGTTGATAAACTGATTTCGAATTGTTTATCCAATCTTTATGTTGGGATGTTAAGAGAATTAAGAGGAGAACATGTCGCTGCATTTTTAATGATTCAAGTATATGCGACATCTAATTTACTTAAGGTTTTAGATTCAAAACAAGAAGATCCATTTGTTGTTGAAAGACGTATCGAAAATAGATTAAAGATATCTTATAAAGATCTTTATCCTGGTATAGCGCATAATAAAGATGCTGTCGCTTCGATACTTAAGTATCTTAATAACAACGATCAAAAATATAGAAGACTCATTCAAATGATTCAGGATATGTTATGACACATAAAACAACATTGATTTTTGATTTTGATGGTACAATTGCAAATACATTTGATGTCATGATTGAACTATTCAACTTGATTGCATCAAAACATCAAATCAAACCTATTACAAAAGAACTTCTTGATATTTACTTAGATATGCCTCTTAGAAAACGTATGAAAGCACATGGTGTAAAATTAAGACAAGTCCCGTTTCTTCTTAAAGATGCATATTCTAATCATGAAACTTTTTTAAAAAAAGCATCACCCTTTGAGAATATAAAAGAAATACTTACTACTTTATCTGAATCGTATGATTTATATATTGCCTCTTCAAATAAAAAAGATTTGATTCTCTCTTTTTTAAAGACACATGATATCCATGTTTTTAAAAAAGTATATGCAAAGCCAACGCTTTTTGGCAAAGATAAATTACTACTTTCATTACTTAAAAAAGAAAAATTATGGATAGAAGAAGTGTTATACATCGGGGATGAATTAAGAGATATTGAATCATGTCAAAAGATCGGCATGGATATTTTACCAGTATCTTATGGATATGATAAAGAAGCCTTACTTAAAAAGCATTATCAACAAGTGATTATGTCTACACCTTTAGAACTTTATAACTATTTAAAAAAAGAAGCTTGATTTTTAAGCTTCTTTTTTAAATCATTTTTTTAGGGATGAATTTAATGTGTTTCAGTGTTTCTTGAAAGGCTTTAAGATCGTGTGCCTTTCTTGGTATTTCTAAATAAGGCATCACATAACGCATCGCTTCTATTTGATCAATAGGAAACGGCATATCATCTAATATATGTATTTCTTTAACTTTATAATAGGATGCGTATACTTGTCCACTTAACATATCTGGAAATAAAGCAATCGTTTTTTTATGCTTTCCTATCATTGCTTTATTAAGTCTAGTATAAGATTCGATATCTTTTAATAAGTGTGTATACCCTATATACATGATATGATCTTTATAGTAGATGTCTTTTTTTAGTGGAATCAAATGTAATGGATATGCAAGTGCACGAATAACGTGAGATAATCCTTTGATGATAAGCGCATGATCAAATGTTTTGGATTGTGTTCTTAAATAGACTTCTTTTGTTTCATAATTAATGGCATAAGAGATACCTTCATTGGTATTGATCATCGCTAATATAAATGCATCAAAAGGCATCCAATTCAAATGAATATGAATGGTTGCTTTTTTCTTTGTTTGATATTGATTTAATAATGATTCAATGTAATCATTATTAAAATGGAGTTCTAATCGTTGTCCATATAATTTATACGTCATGATATCACCTGTTCATATCTTAATCGCTCATGACATAAAAATCAAATGTTATATCTTTATATTTATAGAAAATTCATAATTCGCAATTATCAATTTTAAGCATTTTTGTGTATAATAGATGTGCCCCCATAAAAACTTTATTTAAAGGATTTTATGATGATTAAAAAAGTATTTGAATCATATAGTTACATTTTTATCGATGCCATCATGATTGCGTTGGCATACACATTTTCCATGTTTTTCTTTAACAATATAGGTGTTGAGGTCAATGCGAAAGCCATTGCTGCCACGGTACCTTTTATTATTTTGTTTAAAGTGGTCATTTTTTTGATATTTAAAATTTATCGTATGTTACCAAAACATTTTGGGTTTGAAGATGCGCTTATTATTTCAGTAGTTTCCTTTGGAACCAATATTGTCATTGTTGTGTTTTTAACATTTGCACCCCAAACATTTATTTCTAGATCCTCATATTTTTTTATTGCACCAGTAGAACTTATTTTTATATTATTGCCGAGGTTATTAT
>JAYOFY010000125.1:2005-2265 GCA_038117465.1 Acholeplasmataceae bacterium | reverse complement strand
GGTGATGACAATGACTTTAATAAAACATCATAACTTAGGACAATTAAAACCTTATTTTTATTTTGCTCTTGAAGAATATGCAATGCAAACATTACTAAAAAAACATGAAAGTTTTTTCTTTACTTGGGAAATTGAAGGTGTTGTCGTAGGGAAAAACCAACTTATCGAAAATGAAGTGAATTTAGCTTATTGTAAAGATAATAACATTGATATATATAGACGTCCAACTGGTGGCGGATGTGTATATGCAGATGAAAGAA
>JAYOFY010000125.1:0-1995 GCA_038117465.1 Acholeplasmataceae bacterium | reverse complement strand
CTCCATGATAACGTCTAAAAAGAATGAGTCCTTTTCTTTTAAAACATACTTAACGAAAATTATTGATGCAATGGATGCATTAGGCGTAAACATTGAATTTAGTGGAAGAAATGATTTGTTGTATGAAGGAAAAAAGATCTCAGGCAATGCATTTCTTCAAAATAAATACGGGATGCTCATGCATGGTACATTTTTATATGACTGTGATTTAGAAACGATGGTACGTGCGATTTCACCAAGTGATGAAAAACTCGTTTCCAAAGGCATAGAATCCGTTAGATCTCGTGTCACAAACATGAAACCATTTTTAAATGGTCGTTCTCAAAAAGCACTGATTGAACATTTTGAAAATTATATTACAACAGATGTCTATGAACTTACAAGTGAAGACATCGAGAAGATTCAAGCACTCTCACTTAAATATCAAGATCGCGCATACATTTACAGAAAACAGCCTGCACATACAAAAGTTTTAAAACAACGTATTCCAGGTGGATTATTTGAACTTGTATTAAACATTCAACACGGAAAAATAGAAAAACTTCAAATACAAGGAGATTTCTTTGATATTAATCCACTCGATACATTTGAAGTGAAGTTTGATCATATTGATTATACAGAAGAAGCCATTGATGAAGTTCTTAAGGAAATCAATATTAAAGACTACGTATTAGATGCAGATAATGAATCATTTAAAACCTTATTATTATCTGGTATTATTGAATAAAATCATTGACAATTAAGCACGGATTCGTTATACTATTTCAGTTGAGGTTCCATTATGAATATACCTTTATTACCTACCCAACAAACACAATCAATCATGATCGATATTAAAGATCATCAAGTTATTGACATTTTAAATATTCCAACTTTTAAACTTCAGTATGACATTATTGAAAAAAGTAATTATATTCAACTTTCTGTTCAAGCAACGATTCTATTAGAGCTTGCATGTTCAAAAACATTAAAACCTGTGCCATATGAAATGGACATTGACACAGATATCACATTCGGTGACTTAGATGAATGTGATTTCATCTTTTCAAAAACAATTAATATAAATGACATCGTTTTAGGTATCATTGTTTCTGAAAAACCATACGTAATCTATCATAAAGACGTTTTAGAATAACCAACATCATCATAAGGAGGTGAATGCATGGCAGTTCCTTTTAGAAGAACTGGTAAAACCGCGAAAAGAAAAAGACGTACACACTATAAATTACAAGCACCAACATTAGTTGTTTGCCCACAAACTGGAGAGTTTACACTCCCACATCGTGTGACACCAAATAGCGGTTATTACAAGGGTCAACTTGTTTTAGCAAAAAAACAATCAAAACAAGAAGAATCATAAGAAGGGTGCAGAGGCACCTTTTTCTTATTCTAAAATTGAACGTCATTGAATATGTCAAAAACACCGCATATTTCTGTATTATTAGAATCATCGATCGATGCACTCAATATTAAACCTAATGGTATTTATGTTGATGGTACATTTGGTGCAGGTGGACACAGTTATCATATTTTGAAACATTTACAAAGTGGTCATTTATACGCATTTGATCAAGATTTACATGTAAATCCTAGTAAGGATACACGTTTTAAAGACCATGCAGCATTCACGTTTATTCAACATAATTTCTCAACAATGAAACAAGCACTCAACCAGTTCGGTGTTGAAGAAGTAAATGGTATCTTACTTGATCTTGGTATGTCATCTATGCATATTGATCAGGCAGAGAGAGGATTTTCTTATATGCAAGATGGTCCACTAGACATGCGTATGAATCAATCACAAGTGTTAACAGCTGAAACCGTCTTAAATACCTACGACCATCATCAGTTACTAAAAGTTTTTCGTGACTATGGTGAAATAGAAAAACCACATGTTTTTGCAAATGTAATTATGAAGCATAGACCTTATAAAACGACACTTGATCTAGTAAAAGTCACCGATTTATTTTTCAAAAACAAAAAAGGCCATTCAGC
>JAYOFY010000124.1:0-2311 GCA_038117465.1 Acholeplasmataceae bacterium | reverse complement strand
TGGAAAATCCATTCTTGTGATCACAACTATTCAAGCCTTATTAACTGCGTTTATAGTTTTTATTATGGTCTTTATTATTGATGGAAGATTGTGGCTTGCATTAACGTTATCTGCTATTGCGACTGCAACGGCACCTGCACCGATTATGGTTATGATAAAAAAATATAAAGCAAAAGGTCCAATTGTAGATACTGTTGTTCCTGTTGTTGGCATTGATGATATGTTTGGTGTGATCGTTTTTGGTTTATTTACGTCCATTGCTGTTTCAACTATTGGTGCTGCTGTATTGAATCTTGAAACGGCATTTGTAGAACCGATGTTGGAAGTATTATTATCGATTGTTGTTGGGTCACTCTTTGGCTTATTATTGGGTGGCATATCCAAAATATTTGTTGTAAAATTAGAAAGAAAAGAGAAATATGTTGCATATTTAATCATTGCTTTGTCATCTGTATTAATGAGTGTTTATTTAACACAGGTATTCACCAATTTTATAAAAAAAGAACCTTTTGAGATACAAGAGGCAGCAATCAATAATTTTTCTGGACCATTTATCATTTTATTTTTTACACTTGCTGGTGCTCAACTATCACTTGGAGTATTAGCTGATGCAGGCTTTATCGCACTATTATATATTGTTTTTAGATCTATTGGTAAAATTGGTGGTGCATATTTAGGTGGTGTTGCAACAAAAGCACCTAGAAATGTAAAAATTGGAACAGGTTTATCAATATTACCTCAAGGTGGTGTTGAAATCGGTATGCTTGTAGCAGTTTCTGCAATGTTTCCAACGAGTGAAGCATTATTAATTAAAACGGTTGTATTAACAGGTATTCTTTTCTTTGAAATTGTTGGACCGATATTATTTAAGAAAACATTAGAACATTTTGGTGAAATAAAAGCATCAAAACCGATTACTAAAAAAAAATCTAAGAAAACTTCTGTATTACAAGAAGTGTGATGTGTGCCGAAATAGCTCAGATGGTAGAGCAGGTCATTCGTAATGATCAGGTCGTAGGTTCGAATCCTATTTTCGGCACCATATTATTTAAAAAAGGTGTTTAAGCATCTTTTTTTTATATTGATTTTCATATAAGTAAAGTGTATCCTAATGATGAGAGGAAACTAAAAAAAATTATCATAATTTTGGTTATTATTATGTTAACCATAGAAATTAGTATAAAAATGTTTGAGAATTTTTCATCTTCTTGAAGTATTTCTTTAGAATAACATAGATTGTTGTGGTGATAAAAAATGAAGTATATACTTGTCATTGATCAAGGAACAACGTCAACGAGAACCATTATTTTTAATGAACGTGCAGAAGTCATTTCGATGGCACAAAAAGAAATCGAACAATTGTATCCCAAACCTGGATGGGTATATCAAGATGCAAATGAGATTTGGTTATCTGTTTTAACAACAATGACTGAAGCATTATATAAGAAAAACATCGATCCTAAAGAAATTGATGTAATTGGGATAACAAATCAAAGAGAAACGGTTGTTGTTTGGGATAAGAAAACTGAAAAACCCTTACATGAAGCAATTGTTTGGCAATCAAGACAAACACAGGCGCTTTGTAATGAACTTAAAGCTTCAGGTCATGAATCTATGATTAAAGAAAAGACGGGACTTATCATTGATCCGTATTTTTCTGCAACAAAAATGGCTTGGCTAATATCACATATAGATAATGTAGACACTTATATTCAGGAAAAACGACTCGCATTTGGCACCATTGACAGTTTCATCATGTATAAATTTACCGGTGAGCATGTGACAGATGTTTCAAATGCATCTAGAACGATGTTGTTTAACATACATGAATTAGAGTGGGATTCAACGTTACTTGAACTATTCCAAATTCCAATAGAAACTTTACCAGAAGTGAAACCTTCTTCAAGTATTTTTGGGCATACAAAAAAACATCATTTTATTGGACATGAAATTCCAATTGGTGGCGTATTGGGAGATCAACAAGCTGCTTTATTTGGACATCGAGCGTTTATAAAAGGAGATATAAAAAATACTTATGGTACAGGGTGTTTCATGTTGATGAATACTGGTCAACAAGTGATTCATTCTAATTCAGGATTGTTAACAACTGTTGCATGGCAAATAGGCAATCAAATAACCTATGCGTTAGAAGGGTCTGTTTTTATTGCCGGATCAGCCATTCAATGGTTAAGAGATGGACTTCATACCATTAAAGAAGCAAAAGAGACGGATCAACATGCTACATCATTAGAAAGTAATGAAGATGTATATTTTGTACCAGCATTTGTTGGATTAGGTACACCTTATTGGG
>JAYOFY010000123.1:0-2325 GCA_038117465.1 Acholeplasmataceae bacterium | reverse complement strand
CAACTAGACTTCTTGTGCAGTCACCAAAAGTTGCCACGTATGACTTGAAGCCTGAAATGAGTGCCTACGAAGTAAAAGACAAGGCGGTTGAAGCGATTGCTTCAGGGACTTTTGATACGATGATATTAAATTTTGCCAATCCAGATATGGTAGGTCATACAGGATCATTAGAAGCCACTATTAAAGCAGTTGAAGCCGTAGATGCATGTACAAAAGCGGTTGTTGAAACATTACAAAAACATCAAGGAATTGCCATTGTTCTTGCAGATCATGGCAATGCTGAAAAAATGGTCAATGAAGATGGTAGCGCACATACAGCACATACAACAAATGATGTACCTGTTGCGATTACGTCACATGATTATCAACTGAACCATGGTGCATTGTGCGATGTTGCACCAACGTTATTAGAACTATTAGACATTAAACAACCAGATGCAATGACAGGGAAATCACTTCTAAAAAAATGAAAACCATTAAAGAATATATACACGCCTTACAAAAAGGTACCACAACTTCAGTTGAAATTGTGACGCATTGTATCCATCAGATTCAATCTAAAGATGTTTACTACAATAGTGTGGCATATTTAAATCCTAAAGCACTTGATGAAGCGAAAAGATTAGATGCACTTTTACAAGATGGTATCGTCTTGTCACCTTTACATGGAATTCCAATTATCATAAAAGATAATATTGATGTAGAAGGTATGCCTAATACTGCAAATGCATTTATTTTAAAAGATTACTTTCCTAAAAAAGATGCACCACTTATTAAAACTTTAAAAGAGGCAGGGTGTATCATTTTAGGAAAAGCGAATTTATCCGAATGGGCATACTTTATGAGTGATCAAAACATGCCATCTGGCTATGGATCCCTTCATGGTCAAGTGGTGCATCCATTTGATGCAACCATCGATCCATTAGGATCATCCACAGGTTCTGCGGTTGCGGTTGCTGCTTCTTTTGTGCCGATTTCAATCGGTACAGAAACCAACGGATCGATCATTGCACCAGCTTATCAAAATCAAATCATTGGATTGCGACCAACATTTGGACAAATCTCCAATAATGGCATCATCCCAATAAGTCCAACACAAGACACTGCAGGACCGATGGCAAATTCAATAGAAGATCTCACTTACTTGTATGATGTATTAACGCATCAACAAATCGCAACAGAGTTATCTCATATATCTACTTCCTATCGTGTTGGTATCTTAAACTTAAATTCTTTTCCTAACAAAAAAGAAGATGAAATCGTACTCAATAAGCTTACAAAAGTATTACAAGAAAATGGACACCAAACGCTAGATGTCACGATAGATTATCAGCCAGTTTCAAATAGTGATACTTTATATTATGAATTTAAATCAAGTTTAAATCACTACTTGAAACAAGCCTATTATCCTGCTGCACATAGCTTAAATGATATCATTGAGTTCAATAAAACAAATAAAAAGCGTTTGCTTAAATATGGTCAAACACTTCTTGAGAAATCCGAAGCAACTTCTGGAGATTTAAATGATCCTAAGTATATTGACTTAAGAAAAAACTTACTAGAAAAGGCATCTTTATTTGATGATTTGATGAATACACATCAACTCGATGCAATCGTATCGACACATTGGCTACCAGAATCTCCTATTTTTGGACAACCGTCACTTGTATATCCTATGACGAAAAACTTTAAAAAACCTTTAAAAAGTCTTGTATTTATTGGAAAAAAACATCAAGAAAAAGTACTCCTTCAACTTGGATATTTATTGGAACAAAAAGAAAAAGAAGCTTAGCTTCTTTTTCTTTTATGTAACCAATCCGAGACATCTTTTAGACACGTCTCTTTATCTAGATCATTAAATATTTCATGATAAGCTTTAGGATAAATAATTAATGTTTTATCTTCTGATGGAATCGTTTCAAACCACGCTTGACTCATTTGTTTAGGTACAATTTTATCATCTTCTCCGTGCAATATTAGTGAAGGTACAACATGTTTTGAAGCATGTCTTTTTAAATATCTTACACCAGATACCATCATTTGACCAATAAGTGACCCATACATTTTTTTCAAATTTAATGGATCATCTAAATATGCTTTTTCAACACTTGGAATTCTAGATAATTTATCATCTGCAAAATTTGTCTTTACAGCATACCAAGAAAGTAGTTTTGGACCTAATATTCTTAAAGGTAAAACATCTTTTAAAAAATGCGTTGGTGCACCTGAAGTAATCACACCTGCAACATCTTGATAAGTAACTGCATACATGTGAGTAATTAGGCCACCTAAACTATGTCCTAATAAAGATACTTGATCTTCAGG
>JAYOFY010000122.1:0-2360 GCA_038117465.1 Acholeplasmataceae bacterium | reverse complement strand
TAGAGGTCTAGCAAACCATTTCAAGTAATATTGTCAGATTTTCTTTTGCTTCTCAAATTGATCAAGAAACAATGATTTTATTCGAAGAACACGGATTTTCCCCAGAAAAGATTGACACAATTGTGAATTCTGCTCTTTTGCAATATGTAGCTTTGACAAACAATGGTATTGATAGTGAAACTGCAAAATCCGAAATATCAAACAGCATTCTTTCACAGATGCCTGAAGTAGTTACAAATTCTCTTAATGAAATTGTGGATTTAAATATTGATCATCTTGTAGTTGGTACCATTTTCTTTAAAATTGCTGGATTATTATTGCCTTTAGTTTACGTGATTGTAGTTTCGAATAGTTTGCTTGCTGGACAGATAGATAGTGGATCAATGGCTTATGTCCTTTCAACCCCAACAAAAAGAAAAGTTGTGACTTTAACTCAGATTGCCTTTATGTTGTTATCTTTATTTATGATGTATATGATTATACTCGTTACTGGATTATTAACAATATTAATTATTAATAACCAAGAATTAATGATTACAAATAGCGATTTAGTGAAACTGACGATTGCAGCGTTTATTACGATGTTTTCAATAAGCGGTATCAATTTTTTGACATCTGCATGGTTTAACAAAAGTAAAAATGCAACAGGACTAGGAGGGGGGATTTCGATATTCTTTCTTGTATCCACAATATTGGGTCTTTTAGGATCTCCAGTCATTCCCTCTGCCATTCGTATTGATGCACTCAATATTTTTAATTATTTCTCATTAATCACTTTGTATGATGTTAATGCGATTCTTGAAGGAAATATTGATTATCTTAACTTGTCAATATTATTGGTGGTAGGTGTTGCAACATTTTTATTAGGTCATATAATTTTCACAAAGAAGGATTTACCGTTATAATTTGACACAATAATCTAAACATGAGGCTCAATACCCAACAATAATAAGATAGTTAAATAGTTCATTCTGACACAAAGTAATTGACACTTGAAATTTGTTCCATAAAAAAGTCTAAACAAAAGCATTTTTAAGGGTGCGTGAATTTTACTAAGGGTGCGTAAAAATGGGCTAGGGGTGCGTAAATTCTGCAAAGGGTGCGTAATTGTATTAAAATAGGTCACCCAACCCAATTTATAAAACAGAAGGTATCTTAACTGATACTTTTTTTGTTATAATAAACTTAAGGTGCTTATGAAATTATCAAAAGGGATGCATATTGTCATCCAAAGCTATAAACATAATAAAACTATTCATCGTGTATGGAAAAAATCTGTTGTGTTAGAGGCTACACAAAATTATGTCATTACTGCAAATGACAGAACAAAAGTGATTGAGGCAGATGGAAGAACTTGGCATTCAAAAGAACCTGCCATTTGTATTTTTTTTGATGACTTTTGGTATAACATCATTGCGATGTTAAAAGAAGACGGGATTCATTATTATTGTAATTTAGCAAGTCCCTATATTTATGATGAAGAAGCGATCAAATACATAGATTATGATTTAGATATTAAAATGTATCCTTCAAAAAGAATACGCGTATTAGACCGTCAAGAATACGAAGATCATAAACTTAAAATGCATTATCCCGATGAAATCGACACAATTATTCAACATTATTTGAAAGAATTAAAAATGAAACTTCAAAAAAATGAATTTCCATTTAATGATAGTCAAATCCAAGCATATTATGATATGTATCTTAATATAAAATAACGTGTGGTTACACGTTATTTTAATAAAAAAACTCATACTTAATATGAGTTGAATTTGTTTTTGGAGCGGGCGAGGAGAATCGAACCCCCATTTCATGCTTGGCAAGCACGTGTAATAACCATTATACGACGCCCACAATATTTGCTTTTTGCTTGTATATATTAACAAATAAATGAAACCTTGTCAAGAGAGTCAATCTTAGATGCATAAAAAAGTGTTATTTGCTTTATTAAAACAATTTATATTCCCGCTTTTGATACTTAGTTTGAGTTATTATATGCTCATTTTTTTCGATTTCATCAAGTTTTATCAAGGTCCAATCATCTCTTATATATTTGCTTTTTTTATTGTATTCGTTCTGATGATTACAATACATGAATGGACGCATTTATTGATGTTTATCGTTTTTAAAGTTCCGATAAAAGCGATTTTTATTTTAGGTTTTGGCATTTTGTTTGATCCTAAAATTAAATATATTTATGATATTAAGTTACTTAAATTCATGGGTGGCATCGTCATACCCAAATCTATTTCTGTTACAAATCAAAAACAATATCATCAGTTAAAAAAAGCATATCAAGGTTCTTTATTTGCTGCTCCTTTAAATAACATTAATATCACCTTTGATTGTATATCTGA
>JAYOFY010000121.1:402-2360 GCA_038117465.1 Acholeplasmataceae bacterium | reverse complement strand
GTTTGGCTGCAAGTAAGTGTGTTTTTAATTATAACGATTATATTAATTGCATTTACTAGACCTTATATGCTCAAATATTTTAAAAAGAATCAAATCAAAACAAATGTATATACAATGATTGGAAAAACAGCGGTAGTAAGTGAAGCAATTACACCGAACACTGTAGGTTCTGTCAAAGTGAGAGGACAAGTTTGGTCAGCCATCGCATCTGCTTCAATCCCTGTTGGAACTGAAGTTAGAATTTTAGAGATTGAAGGCGTTAAACTTATTGTAGAAACAATAGAAACATAAAAAAATAAAAAGGAGAGAAAGATTATGTTAGTTACCGCAATTATTATTTTTGTAGTCATCGTACTTATTTTGTTAGTCTCAAGTTTTAGACTTGTATCTCAAACAAATATGTTCGTTGTCGAAAGACTAGGTGGTTATCTTACCACTTGGGATGTTGGGATTCACTTTTTAATACCTTTCGTAGATCGTGTAGTTTCTCAAGTCTCTATGAAAGAACAAATTAGAGACTTTGCACCACAACCTGTTATTACGAAAGATAACTTAACGATGCAAATTGATGCAGTCGTCTTCTTCCAAGTGACAGACCCTAAGCTTTTTGCATATGGTGTAAATAACCCACTTGCAGCGATAGAGAATTTATCTGCAACAACATTACGTAACATTATTGGTGATTTAGACTTAGATCAAACTTTAACATCTCGTGATTTAATTAATACCAAAATGCGTGCGATTTTAGATGAAGCCACAGACCCATGGGGAATCAAGGTTAATCGTGTTGAAGTTAAAAACATTATCCCACCGAAAGATATTCGTGAAGCACTAGAGAAACAATTACGTGCAGAACGTGAAAAACGTGAATCAATTCTTAATGCAGAAGGTGATAAACGTGCTGCAATCTTACGTGCAGAAGGTGAAGCTGAATCAGTTGTATTACGTGCTAACGCCGCAAAACAAGAGCGAATTCTTGCAGCTGAAGGGGAAGCGGAAGCAATCTTTAAACTAAAAGAAGCTGAAGGTTTGGGTATCAAACTCATTAAAGATGCAAAAGCTGATCAAGCGGTCATTCAAATTAAAGCATTTGAAGCACTTGCAAAAGTTGCAGATGGTCAATCAACAAAAATTGTCATTCCATCAAATATCGCTGAACTCTCAACACTCTTGTTATCATCTACTGAATTAGCATATTCTTAAAAAGACACACCTAAAATGACTAAAGCAGAACCAAAAGCTACTAAGTAATAAAAAACCACTCTTAACAGAGTGGTTTTTTTTATTCTACAGTATCGATGATATATTGAACTTCTTTTACTTTTTCAGATAAATGATAGGCTTCTTCTAGTAATTTTAATGCTTCTTCAAGTCCTTTTTGATGGTGGTATAACGTGAGCAAATCATCACCAGCTTTTACATAATCACCAACTTTTTTATGGAGTTCTAATCCTACAAAATAATCAATTTGATCTTCTTTTTTTTGTCTACCAGCTCCTAATAACATCGCTGCTTGACCAACTTTTAATGCTTCAATTTGATGAATATAACCTGATGCTTTCGCTTTTAGCTGAACACGATCAGTCGCAAAATATTCTGACATGGAAAGCAACATATCACCATCACCATCTTGGTCTTCTACCATGCGTTTGAAATAAGGAAATGCAAGTCCTTTTGAAAGTGCATGTCTACACGCATCATAGGCAATATCAAAATCTTGATACGTGTTAGATTGCATCAATAAATGCGCAACAAGTGTTGATGCTATATGATTAATATCTTCAGGACCTTTACCAAGAAGTGTCTGCACTGCCTCATGTATTTCATGCGCATTTCCAACATAATGACCAAGAGGCTCATCCATATTCGTAAGCACTGCAATCATTTTTTTGTTTGCAAGTTTACCAATTTCAACCATTAATCGTGCAAGTGTTTTTGCATCTTCTATTGTTTTCATG
>JAYOFY010000121.1:0-392 GCA_038117465.1 Acholeplasmataceae bacterium | reverse complement strand
ACCAGATGCTAACTTTTTACTCATAATGGATGAAGCGATGAGAGGCATACTATTGACTGTTGCAGTGACATCTCTTAATGCGTATAATTTCTTGTCCGCTGGTGCGATATCACCTGATTGTCCGATAATCGATACATGGTGATCTCTTACTTGTTTTTTAAATGCTTCTTCGGTGAGTTCTATATTTAATCCTTTGATACTCTCAAGTTTATCAATCGTACCACCAGTATGACCAAGACCTCTTCCACTCATTTTTGCGAGTTTTAAACCAAAATATGCAACCATTGGACCAACGATAAATGATATTTTATCGCCAACACCACCAGTAGAGTGTTTATCCACTTTAATTCCCTCAATGTCTGAGAGATCTAAGACATCACCTGAATCTCTCA
>JAYOFY010000120.1:0-2372 GCA_038117465.1 Acholeplasmataceae bacterium | reverse complement strand
ATGTTGTAAGTGCATTTGCCAAATCAAACATGATTACTATTTCATTTGAATTTAATACTCTAGATGATATTTATGCAGACGGTTTATTAGATGGGATTTTTGAATCCGATGTATTCATGAGCTATGCATCGAATGCACTTCAAAATGAAGCATTACAAGCATATGCGATAGATGTAGTAAATGATCGTCAAGATGTTGCAACTGTACCTAATACATTTGTTGAACTTGATGAAGCTTTATTAGATGCAAATGGATATGTATTAGTTTCAGAATTAGAAGCACTTGCAGATGTAATGTATGTCATGGGACTTATGGATATTGATACAGTAAGACAAATGATGGCAGATTTAATGGAATCACCATCTATTGCAACTGCACTTGGTTTAATTAGAGGTTACGCTGTATCTGAAGATTTTGAAAACCAACGTTTAGATGCAATATTAAATTCTAATGTTGTATATTCAGTCATTGCTCAATACTTAGACAATGAAAACTTAGATGATGTTTTATTACCATTCTTACCAGAAGCACTCGCAGATACCTTTGGTAATGTTGATTTAGGTGTTCCAAGTGATCTTAAAGCAGATGAAGGTTTAAGTGTTGAATACATTTCAAGAGCTGAACTCAAAGCATTATTAACAGCCATAACATATATTCCAGTAGATCCAACTGCACTTGATGGAAATGTGTTTAATTTCATTACGGATTTAATTGGTGAAAACGTCAACCCTGATACAAATGAAGATGACTTAGATCGTTTCTTAGCATCAGGTTACTTAAGAGAAAAATTATCTAGATTGTTCTTATCTGAAGCAGTACTAAATCTATTTGGTGAGACACCTGAATCCTTTGTATTACCACAAGCATCTTATGTAGTGGTAGATAGTCAAAGAAGATTAACAGCTGATGAATTAAGAAATATCGTAGAAGCATTTGCTGTCTTAGAAATTACAACAATTGATGAATTAGATTTCTCATTTGAAGTATTTACTGCATTAACAGCTGAAGAAAGAGAAACAGTATTAGCATCTGATTATTTATATGCAGTTGTTGATGGACTCATTCAAAATCAACAATCTGTTGCAATTCCACAAGAAGTAATTGCTGTTACTGGTGAAATTTCTCAAGAAGAAATATTAGCTGTGATCGAAGCAGTAGAATTGTTAAACATCACGGATGTAACTAGCCTACAAACAGCAATCACTGGATTAGATGTAAATGATGCAGATGATGCTGCATTATTACAACTACTTGAAGATTTAGACTCAGGTATTGTAGACAGTCTTCTTGCGTTGTTACCTTAATACTATTAAATAAAAAAAACACCTCAATTATTAGAGGTGTTTTTTTTATTATTTTTTTTGAACTCTTATTTTTTTAAGTTTTGCAAATCTTGGAAGACCATCTTCTAATTTTGCTTTTTCATCCCCTTGAATTAAAGGTAATGCATAATCTATATAGTCTTGAGTTAACCCTGTATTATCTTCTTTAATCCATTTCAGTGGCACTTTTTGTTCTTCATTTGCTGCTTTTTGAAGTGGGATTCTTACATATTTAATTTTATAAGGATTAGAGGAAACTCGTTTGAAACCAATCATTTTATCTGTGGCACCTGAAACAGCTGCTTTCACTGCTTTTCGTCCTGCATTAAATGCTTCAGTGACATCTACTTTTGATGCAAGATGAGCTGCACTACGTTGCATGAGTGAAAATTCTATCGCACGTAATTTAACATTAAATCGATTGCCTAATTCAGATACAAGCGCTTGAGCGGTACCACCTAATTGTGCATGTCCAAATGCATCTTTTTTAAGTTCTTGATATAGTTCAGGAACATATTTACCTTCTTTAGTTTTTATACCTTCAGATACCGCAACAATGACTTTTCCTTTTTGTTTTAAGACACGGTCAACATCAGAAAAGAAAACCTCAGGATCAAATGTTTTTTCTGGTAAATAAATTAAGTCAGGTCCTTGCCCTTTATGCTGTGCAAGTGCAGCAGCAGCAGTTAACCATCCTGCATTACGTCCCATGACTTCAACGACAGTAATCATTGGTTGATCATACACAGTTGCATCATGAAATAATTCCATAAATGTCGTTGCAACATATTTGGCAGCACTACCATACCCTGGTGAGTGATCCGTGACATTCAAATCATTATCAATGGTTTTTGGTACTCCCATGACATTGCAGTCAAATCCTTCTTTTTTAAAGAATTTTGAAATTTTATTACATGTATCCATGGAGTCATTACCTCCGTTATAAAAGAAGTAACGAATGTTGTATTTTCTAAAGACTTCAAGTAAACGTCTGTATTCACTATCATCTTTTTTAGGATCTTTTAGTTTATAACGAACACTACCGATTGC
>JAYOFY010000119.1:1392-2402 GCA_038117465.1 Acholeplasmataceae bacterium | reverse complement strand
TTTAGTGATCTTTAGTTTCAATGATTCAAAATCCCTCATTCAATTTACAGGATTTTCACTAGAATGGTACGTGAAATTATTTGATAGTAGCACCATCATGGATGCTGTCTTCACAACCATACTGGTTGCGATTATATCTACCATTATATCTACTATTATTGGTACGCTTGGCGCTATTAGCTTATCTAAAAACAAAAAATGGTTAAGAGAATGGACATTAAACTTTAACAATATTCCGATTGTGAATCCTGAAATTGTCACCGCCATTAGTTTCTTTGTTTTATTTGGTGCATTTCAAATTGAACGCGGCCTTACCACAATGATCATTGCACATATCGCATTCAGTGTGCCATATGTCGTGATTACTGTTTATCCAAAAGTAAGACAAATGGATGCAGACTTAATTTCTGCTTCTAATGATTTAGGTGCCACACCGCTACAAACATTGTGGCATGTCATTTTACCTCAAATTCGTATTGGTATTATTGCTGGTGCAGCCATTGCATTTACCATGTCGTTTGATGACTTTGTCATCAGTTATTTTGCAAGTAGTGGATCTGCTGTAAAAAATATCTCCATATACTTGTATACTTTAAAACGTGGGATTGAACCAACAATCAATGCGTTATCGACCCTCATTATTTTAGTCATAGGGATGAAGATCACTTATGATTATTTTAAAACCCAAAAAAACCTTAAGGAGGAAGAAGAATGAAAAAAATAGTAGTACTTATCGTGTTAGCATTAACACTTTCAGTTCTCGCTTCTTGTGAAGCTAGTAACAGCATCAAATTATTCATGCCAACAGAATATATTGATGAATCCTTATTGGATGCTTTTGAGGAGGAATATGGCGTCAAAGTAGAATTAGTTGTCTTTGATTCAAATGAAGTTGCCATTCCTCAGGTAGAAGATCAATCAAATAGTTATGATCTTGTTGTTCCAAGTGATTATGCCATCGAAGAACTTGCGGTGAAAGGATTACTTGAAGCAATCGATTGGTCCCGCAT
>JAYOFY010000119.1:0-1382 GCA_038117465.1 Acholeplasmataceae bacterium | reverse complement strand
TTCAATTACAGAATTGTGGCCAAATGGTTCAGATGACACGACAGCTTTTGATATCTTAAATTATTCAGTGCCTTATTTCTTTGGTAACTTTGGTATTTTATATGATACAACAAAAATAACCTTAGAAGAATTAGAAACATATGGCTGGGATGCATTAAATGCATATGAAAAAGACGTCATGTTTTATGATTCTACAAGAGACATGATCATGGTCGCTTTAAAAGCATTATATGGTGGTGATGTCGATATCAATAATCCAACAGATGCTCAACTCCAAGCTGCAGAAAATTGGCTTATTGGTCAAGATAGAAGTTCAAATGTCACATATGCAACAGATGAAGTATTTGATGCAATGCTTGTATCTGGAAATACACAGTATGCAATGGCATTAACATATTCAGGTGATGCGGTTTATTTAATGGATGAAAATGAAGACTTAGGGTATTATGTCCCTGCATCAGGAACCAATGTATGGTTAGATGCATTTGTCATTCCTAAAAATGCATCAAATAAAGATGCTGCTTATGATTTCATTAACTTCATGACAAGTTTTGAAAATATGTTGCTAAATACAGAATATGTTGGATATACTGCACCTAGATCAGATGTGATTAATGACGTGATTACAAATGAAACATACGCTGAAGCTTCATATCGTATGGTCGTAAGAACCAATGATTCCATTTTTAGATACAACACGGATTTGAAAGTAAAAATGGCAGAACTTTGGGCACGCGTAAGAGCAACAAATTAATCATAAAATATTGTAAAAAAGAAGTCGTTGACTTCTTTTTTTTTCGTCTTTGTTTTGTGATAAAATAGGAAGTGAGGTAATTTATGACACAACACGAAAAACGTACACAACTCATGCATTTGCTCTATCAATATGACATGAATATGAAATTAGAATTCAAAGCAAATTATATGTCAGATGCATCACTTTTAGAAGAGCTGAACACAATTACAAATCATTTAACAAATATTGATGAGATTATTCGTCATTGTTTAACAAATTATAGAATCCATCGTTTATCTTATGTTGATCGCGCCATTATTCGCCTATCTACATATGAGATGAACATCTTAAAATTAGATCCAAGTATTTCCATCAATGAAGCGCTGAATTTAACAAGAGAATTTTCTATGTTAGATGATGAAAAACAAGTAAAATTTAATAATAAACTATTAGATACCATTTCTAAATATATAAAGGAGCATCAATGAATTATTTAAGTGTCACTGCACTTACAAAATACATTAAAGCAAAACTTGAGACAGACAGCCATTTAACCTCCATTGCACTCAAAGGTGAAGTCTCCAATTTTAAGTTGCATACAAGAGGACATTTATATTTTTCCATAAAAGATGACCATGCTCAAATT
>JAYOFY010000118.1:0-2406 GCA_038117465.1 Acholeplasmataceae bacterium | reverse complement strand
TACTTTTTTGATTATTCGTTCAATTTATACGTATTATCAAGTCAACGATGGTGATCATGTAAATGTCCAATTGTATGCAAGTCAAAAAAGTGAACAATTACTAGAAACAAGTATTGATCGTTTACAAATGACGAATGATATCATACTCATGGATGTTTCTTATGTTGATATGACACAAGAAAAACAAGAAACTTATTTAAATCATACATATTATGTCTATTCACTCACCTTTAAATTACCTAAATTATTTCAAACTCAAACGTTAGAACATGTGTCATTAAAAATGACATTAGATCAAAATCTTATACATGATATTGTCTTAGGTCACTTCTTTATTACACCTTTTGAGTCCAATTTTTCACATGATTGGTCCTCTATTTATGGCACCCGTCATCAAACATTCATGACTTTAACATCGATCATCATCGAAACTTCAGATATCATCGAAGTGTCATTACTAGGAAATATTAATGCAACAATGTCATATGAACATACATACATAGAGATTACCATTCATAAACATGATGCCATCATATTGTCCCCAATACTACTCATACGTTCTATCAATGGCGAAGAAATGATTTCTGGCATGACATTTATACAATCCAATCGTATGCTGAATCAAACAGAGGGTTATCATTATGTCTACACACTATATTAAACTTCAAAATATCAAACATTATGATATGAAAAAATCATATACCATGGATTTTGATAAAGGTAAAACGTATCAACTCATTGGTAAAAATGGTAGTGGTAAAACAACATTGTTAAAAATTATTGCGGGTTTTATCAAACCCAATCAAGGCATATGTATCAATGCTGCAAAAAATATTTCCATTATGCCAGATATTCATTATTTGCCGCCTCAAATGACGATATACGTGTATCTTCATCAACTTCATGAATTGTTTAAAGAAGATATCGATATCTCCTTATTGCATGTATTAGAATTACCTTTATCAAAAAAGATAGACACACTTTCTCTAGGACAAAAACAAAAGCTTGCGATTTTACAATCATTCATGGGAAATCCAGAAGTTGTATTACTAGATGAACCATTGAAAACACTGGATGCACAATCTAAGAAAAAAGTGATTCAATATTTTAAAAATTCATCAAGTCTTATTATATACGCCACACATCATATCACGCATGATCAGCAAGTCTTACCTTATCATTTATGATGACATGGTACATGAATGCTTCAGCATACAAAATGCTAATGCTATATTTAATATTTTGGATGAGTGCAGTATTGATTTTGTTGCTACAAATGCCTTTTCAGTTTCTACATGTATATTTACCCATTATTTATCCAATTTTGCTTTTTATATATCTGACCTTATATAGTACGCATCCACATATCATGTATCTGTATGAAATCAGAAAAAAGTACCGATGGATAATTCTAAGAGAATGGCTTTATATCAATATGATTTCAGATATAAAAATGATCATACTAGCATGTTTACATATCATTTCAATCATACTCTTTTCAATTGAAATACACATAATGAATATATTAATATTAAGTATCAGTACACTATTCATATTTAAAATGTTTCATATATTGATCCATAGTATTTTTTATAAGATCTTGGTATTTATGGTATGTTATGTTAGTCATTTCTTTTTGCTAGATCAATCTCTGTATTTGGAGTATCATTTTTTATTTAATACTGAATTAAATCCATTTGCGATACTTTATTTGTATGGCATCTCCTATGTGTTTCAGTGCTTACATTTCATTGGATTAGAAAAAAAAGTATATTGAGTTGACATTAAACTTGCTTTTATGTATAATAACTCTGCTGTGGAAAGAAGCGTATGCTCGCCTGATGATTCATTCATAGGCAAAAAGTCACGAAAAATCATTATTTTTCGTTATGGATGCATACGTTCACACATGTGAACGTTTTTTTTATGGAGGTATTGTTTATTAGAAATTATTCAAGAGTAAAGCCTGTCAAACAAGTTGATCCCGTCAATGAAAATATTGAATCTGATCAAGTACTTGTAATTGATGATCAAGGTGAAAAACTCGGCGTATTAAATACGCAAACAGCCATTCAAATGGCATTTGATAAAGACTTAGATCTTGTCGTGGTTTCACATGGTACTAAACCACCAGAAGCTAAAATCAAGGATTATTCTCGCTAACGATATGAACAACAACGTAAAGCGAAAGAAATGAAAAAGAAAACACAAGTCGCTGAGTTAAAAGAAATCCGTTTATCACCTACTATTGATAAACATGATTTAGAAACTAAAAAATCTCATTGTATTAAATTTTTACAAAAAGGACATAAAGTCAAACTTTCTATACGATTTAGAGGAAGAATGATTACCCATGTAGAAGTTGGTAAAAACGTCATGATTGCTTTTTTAGAAATGATACAGGAG
>JAYOFY010000117.1:0-2433 GCA_038117465.1 Acholeplasmataceae bacterium | reverse complement strand
TAAATATTTTTAAAGTCAAGATAGATAAACCTTATAAAAAGAGAAAGTTTAAGAAAGCATATGGGTCAAATGCTACAAGATGTCTTTTTATTCAGTGGGACACTTAAAGATAACATCAAACTTTTTGATGAATCTAAAACCGATGAGGCCATGATAGAAGCTGCAAATTATGTTGGGTTGAATTACGTCATTGATAATTTAAAAGATGGCTATGATCATAAAGTATTAGAACGCGGAAATAACTTTTCTTCAGGTCAAAGACAACTCATATCATTTGCAAGAACCGTGTTATACAAACCTTCATTAATGATTTTGGATGAAGCAACAGCCAATATCGATAGCGAAACTGAAAGTATTATTCAAGAAAGTTTAGAGAAGATGATGAATATCTCTACGATGATTATTGTTGCACACAGATTATCAACCAGACAGCATGCTGACCAAATTATTGTGATGAGTCATGGTAAAATAGTTGAAAGTGGGTCGCATCAAGGATTACTTAAAGAGAAAGGCCTCTATTATAATTTATATCAACTTCAATATGAAGAAAGAAAGGATCAATAAACATGTTAAAAAAAGAAGTCATTCAAGCTTTACTTGATGAAGCATTAGAAACAGGTGCTGATTTTGCAGAGTTATTTTTTGAAGACACCAATCAAGAAGTCATACGTGTCACATCCAAAGATGTGAGCAATGTATCCTATAACAATGTACATGGTGTAGGTGTAAGACTTATTAAAAATAACGATGTTGTTTACGGATATTCAAATGAGGTATCTGAAGACAAAGTTCGCGCACTTATTATGTCACTTCGTGCATCGTTTGATGGAGAGAAAAAAGAAGCGGTAGCACTCAAAGATGTACTACCTTTTGATAATAAAATCAAAAGACCTATGGAAGCAGTATCTGCTAAAGAAAAAACAGATAAACTTTTAGCCTTATCTGATGTGATCCTTTCACATGATCCAAAAATTGTTCAATCAATCACACAATTATTATCATGGAAACAGTCGATTTTGGTTGCAAATTCTGATGGTACATATCAAGATGATGAAAGACATTATGCCCGAGTGATTTTAATGGGTGTTGCAAGTGAAAATGGTCAAATGCAACAAGTGTTTGAAGGTCCAGGACGTGCAATGGGATTTGAAATTTTCGATGACATAGATACTTTTGCACTTGCAAAAGATGTTGCAGAACGTGCGGTGCATATGCTTTCTGCACAACCGATTGTTGCACAAGAAATGCCTGTTGTTCTTGCAAATGGTTGGGGTGGTGTGATTTTCCATGAAGCATGTGGACATCCACTTGAAGCAACTGCTGTTGCCAAAGGCTTATCGCCATTTACTGGAAAACTTGGCCAAGCAATTGGATCATCTGTTGTCACAGCATATGATGATGGAGATGTTGATGGTGCATGGGGTCGTACTTCATTTGATGATGAAGGTATGAAAACACAGAAAAATTTACTGATTGAAAATGGTATTTTGAAATCTTATTTAGTCGATTATCGTAATGGTCTTACAATGAACCATAAACCAACTGGATCTGGACGAAGACAAAACTATAAATTCCCACCAACATCTCGTATGAACACAACATACATTGCGCCTGGTAAAGATAAAGTTGAAGATATTATTAAAGATACAAAATATGGTTTATATGCAAAACAACTTGGTGGTGGTCAAGTTTCTCCAGCAACAGGGGAGTTTAATTTCGCAGTATCTGAAGGCTACATGATTGAAGATGGAAAACTTACAACACCAGTGAAAGGTGCCATGCTCATTGGTAAAGGACATGAAGTTTTATTTAAAATCGATCGTGTCGCAGATAATTTAGATTTCGGTCAAGGGATGTGTGGATCTATTTCAGGATCTATTCCAACAGATGTTGGACAACCAACGATACGCGTCTCTAAAATGACTGTTGGTGGTTCAGGAGGTCAAGCATGAATACAAAAAAATGGATAGAATTAGGACTTTCTAAAGGGTTATCAGATGTAGAAATATCTGTGTCTGAATCCTCTTCATTAAAACTTGTCGCATATGAAGGTAAAATTGAGCAAAATACGATTTCAGATGTTTCAACTGTCTCTATTAGAGGCATATATGAAGGAAACATTGGAAAAGTAAGATTTGAGTACATTTCTGATGAACAAGTTGATAAAATGCTTGATAAAGTTATTGAAAATGCTAAAGTCATTACGGTGAAAGAACCTGCAATTATTTATGAAGGGTCTGCTTCATATCCTGAGGTGAAAGCAAATGATTTTGATTTTTCAAGTATTGATATGACGAAAAAAGTTTCTGATTTGATTACGCTTGAAACAACCATTAGAGCAAATGAAAAAGTTTCAAATGTTCAAACCGCAGTTTATCAAGAAAATAGTAGTGGTGCCATTCTAACAAACTCTAAAGGGTTACATGTAACAAG
>JAYOFY010000116.1:581-2447 GCA_038117465.1 Acholeplasmataceae bacterium | reverse complement strand
CCTTCACAAAGCATCCTGTTAAGGATTCAAAGTTTTCATTGACAACCTGCTCCATAGTTTTGTTGCTATCATCATAATGAATTTTGTTAAACATTTTATAAGGGTTTGTAATAAATGTCAACTCTCTTGTATCTGTATCGAATACATGAAACCCTTTTGGATCATCGTAATCAGACCATGTCATTTCGTATGGGCAACCAAGATAATTTACATTTCCTTTTGTTGATTTAGTATGGTAATGGCCAGTACATACAATATCAAACTTTTTTAACCAATCATCATCCATCCCATGATGTATTGCTTGCCCTCTATACATTTGGTAACCTGATAGTTCAAGATGTCCAAATAATACTTGGGCCTTTGTTTTATTGCATAATTTTATAGTTTCGGCATCGTTGTCTGCACATATCCAAGGCACCATCATTACATCAAGATTGTCAAATGTAACGACTTGTGGTGAGTCGTAAATATGGATATTGTTATAGTGCTCTGCTAGTAAATTAATAGAATTAATATCTAACGTGTTTTTATAGAATGAATCATGATTGCCTACGAGAATATGAACTTCATATCCGTTTTGGGTCAATGGATCAAAGAACATAGTTTTGCTTCTTTTTAATGAAGCAAAGTTTATATATTTTCTTCGATCGAACGTATCCCCTAAATCAACAACAGTAGATATATTGTGTTGTTTAAGATAAGGAAAGAATATTTCTTCGAAAAATTTTTGTTGATAATCTGCAAATGCAGCGTTATCGTTCCTTACACCGAAGTGAAGGTCCGTCACCAAAGCTAATTTCATTATGCATCTTTCTCACGCTTTTTAACTTTTCTGCGTCTTGTAGCCTCAAAATCCTCGATAAATGTGTTCATATATTCTGTAGACCATTCACTCATTTTTATATTATCTCCGAAATCAAAACCGCTATCATGCTCTTGAGTATCCGCTGTCATATTCATAATATTCACATGCTCGGTCATTTTATATTTTGTATAAAGAAGTTTTTTTTCTTTTTGTATTCTTCGCAGAAAAGCATACCATATTATCTGAGTAAAATAAGCAAAAGGATTATTGGATTTTTCGGGGTCAAAATTATCTATGTACTGTAGACAATTTTCTATACCATCAGAGACCATTTCATCTTTGAAGGTGTAGTTCATAAAGTTAGGTTTTCTAGCTAAGTGTGTTGCAATTTTCATTACACACTCACCTATGTAGTTTGGCACCCTGGGTCTTGTAAGCTGATTTTTTTCAGCGTGCTTCACATCAGATTTATATTGAACCAGAGCTTTCAAAAAATCTTTATTATTGACGTATTCGTTTTTTGTTTGTTTTTTATTTTCACTCATAATCAATACCGCAATTTAAATATACATAATTATACATGAAATACTCTAGTAAATCAACCTTAATGTGTGACATCATCCTCTGTATGGGCATAACGAGCTATATGAATTTCATCCTCCCATCCATCATGTTCATGATCCTCGTAATCACTATATTCATCTAGATCGTTCATACTGTCTTCATAAACTTTAGCTATGTAATGTGATGGTCTAGCATAGCCTACAATGTGCCAGCGTTTTATTGGAAATTGTGTTTCGTCAGTTTCCATCCATTTAGTAGCAACCAGCGAGGCTGCTCCATTTTCTTTTGGCCTAAAGGTAAGCAGCAAGGGATCCTCGACCGTGACTAGTCCATCAGTTACAGAAGAAATTTTACAAACAATTGTTTCACCATTTATCAATTTCATGATTGCTGTTTGCGTTGTCATTGATTCTCCAAATTAATTTTGTATATTTTATAGTTAAATTGTTCTTCGCTATAAATTTTTACTCTTTCGTAAAGATGTTTCAATGTATAGT
>JAYOFY010000116.1:0-571 GCA_038117465.1 Acholeplasmataceae bacterium | reverse complement strand
CGCAGTTGTTTTTAGTTTCTGACTTTCTCAACCCTCTGCCAATCGACTGGAGATTTCTTATTCTTGATTTTGACGGTGAAGCAAATATAATATTGTGGAGATTTTTAATATTGATACCTGTACTAAAAGTACCATACGAGGCGATTATAATAGCGTTAGATTCTTTTTCAGTTATTGATCTAATGCTTTCACGTGTTTCTGCATCTGTTCCTCCAAATACAAAAAACACCTTTCTATCTTTATTTATATTATTCAACATTATATTGTAAAGATCTTTACCGTGCTTTTCTACATATTGAAATAAAACTAATGTATTGCCTTTCAACGATTCAACAAGATTTGTAATAAATTTATTACGTTTTTGATTTCTAACAATAAAATCCATTTCGTCTTGATACTTAAGATCTTTACATGCTTTGCATATTTCATCACTATATTTTAAAACCAATATTTTAATTTCTAAATCAGCTACTGTTCCATCGGTAATCAAATCTTTAGTTTTAACAAAAGATTTAACTGTACCAAACAAACCTTCTAACACTAGCTTGTGTGTTTCTGTGCCATCTAATGT
>JAYOFY010000115.1:0-2465 GCA_038117465.1 Acholeplasmataceae bacterium | reverse complement strand
AAAATTGAATTCACCAACTCTATCTCCGTTAACAGTCACAAGCATATGACCTGGAGACCACTCGAGTTCATAAATATTTAATTGAGTTGTTGCTTCATATAAAGTTTTTGAGAACGTGATGGCTTGGTTCACATCATTTAAATGATTAAACTTTGTCGTATGTGTAGATGCATGGACTCGGTTGTTATCATAACCAACATGTTCCATAATATCGATTTCACCTGAATGTGGCCACCCTCCATATGTATTCATGGTTGGTAACATCCAAATGGCACTCCAAGTACCTTTGCCTGCTGGTACTTGCGCTGCTATGACTGCTTTACCATAAGTGAATTCACCTTTATATTTGGAGTTGATACGACCAGATGTATAATCTTTACCCATAAAATATTCTTTTTTTGCAGTAATAAGTAAATGGCCATCTTCAACACTTACATTTTCTTCACGATAGTATTGTAGTTCGTTGTTACCACCACCAAAACCGTTCACTTCAACATTCCATTTGGCATCATCAAGTGCATCGCCATTGAATTCATCTGCCCAAACACACACATAACCATCTAAGTTCGTCACCTCACAGCCATCATAGGCAGTAAGTGGATCAAGACCATTTGGTGGAAGGTTAGATTCACAACCTGAAAGTATGAAGATTGTAATTAACGTGATTAATAAGACATGTAATTTCTTCATATTATTCTCCTGTAATTCCTGTTCTATCAATGGATTCTGTAAAGAATCTTTGTGCTAGGAAATATAAGACAAGTAAAGGTAATATTGTCATCATATTGCCAGCAAGCATGATTGCTTCATTTAATTCTGATCCAAACGAGCCTGGTGGAAATAGTGTTTCATTGTAATTTTAGTGGTAGTGTAACTGGGTTTCCAACATATAAACCTGTCATAAATGTTTCATTCCAATACCATACAAAACTAAATAAAAAGACAATAAGTAATGAAGGAATCGCAAGTGGTAAAGCGATTTTATAGAACACTTTAAAAGGTGTTGCACCATCAATTTCAGCAGATTCTCTAAGCACATTCGGAATGGTTTTGAAAAACTGATAAAAAATGAGAATGTATATCGCAGCATTATACCCTTGTCCAAAAATTGCTGGTAAAATCATGGATTGCTGTGTACTCATAATACCTAAATTTCTAAAAATAAGCATATTGGCAACCATGGTCACTTGGCTTGGCAATATGAATGTTGCAAGCATCAATGCAAACAATAATTTTTTTAATGGAAAATTAAAGGTTGCAAATCCATATCCAATTAATGCAGATGAAATCGTTGCTGATAAAGAGACACGCAGAACATAACTAGTAGAACTGAAAATCGCAGATGGTAATTCAAGCACTTGAATCGCACGTCGATAATTTTCAATTTCGACAACGGTTGGTATCCATTTCACCCCTGGATTGATAAGATCTTCTACATTCATAAAACTATTGGTTAACATAAAAAGCATTGGGTACAAATAAATGTATGAAAAACTAATAAGTAATAATAATACAATACTTTTATAAACCAGTCCATCTGTAAATTGCATGCCCAGTAAACGTCTTCTTAATGACATATTATCGTTTCTCCTTTCTTCCTCGAAGTAAGAGAATAAAAATCGTCATAATAATGACCATAAATATAAAATACATCCAAGCAATCGCAGCTGCATATCCATATCCAAACCAAAATTGTGAATCTGGTGCACCAACGAGCATATGAGAACGTGTAAGCTCTAAAATCCCACCGGATTCAACGAATAAACTCATGGTGACAACAATATAAATGACTGCAACACTAATTAAACTTGAAATGCCAGGTAACGTAATCTTCCAAAAACGATCCCAAGGTGATGCACCATCAATATCTGCAGCTTCATAAACACTTTTATCTATTTTTTGAAGACCTGCTAAAAAGATTAATATTGGAATCCCAGCATACCATAATACAAGGAGTAAAGAATTTAATAATAGAACCATAGGATCTGCGATAAAACTGCCTAAATTATCAGAAATAAAATTTAATACATTACTTTCTTCTAAGGCAGGTAATGTCGTTGCGTTTTGTGCCGTAAGCTCACCAATTACCGGTCCAGTTGCAATAATCACAGGTAAAAAGAAAATGGTTCTAAAGATGCTTTTCCCTTTCATAGGAACATTAATCAATACTGCAATAATAATGGAAAATACAATAATAAGTGGTACCGATACAAGCATACGTACTACGTAATTTGCAAACAACGGCACAAGTGTTTGACTTCTAAAAATATTAAAGTAATTCTCAAAACCGACAAACGTTGTTGTAATCCCTGTTTGTAAATTATAGTACGCTTCAAAAAAACTTAAATAAAGCGCATATAACATTGGATACAGTGTAAAGATAAAAAGTCCAATTAGCCATAATGAAATAAACATATAGCCATAAAAGGCATCTCTGCGCTTTCTTGTAACTTTAATTTTTATAC
>JAYOFY010000114.1:0-2467 GCA_038117465.1 Acholeplasmataceae bacterium | reverse complement strand
AACATTGGCAATCCCTTGACCACCCATCTTCAGAACCGTACCATGTGATGTACCTGCAGGAATTTTAAGGGTCACCTCACCATAAATGGTCGGTATATCAATGGATGTTCCAAGTACTGCTTGTGTAATTGTTAAAGGTACATCTAAATGAACATGGTCTCTTTCTCTTTTAAAGACTTTATGTGGTTTTATTCTAAACGTTAAGAATAAATCACCATGGGATCCACCTTTTGAACCACCATGTCCGTATCCAGCAACTTTGAGTGTCATATTATTATCGACACCTGCAGGGATGTTGACTGACACTTTTTTAGTTTGTCTCACTTTACCAGATCCATGACATGTGTTACAACGTTTCTTAATAACTTTACCACGACCACCACACTGATTACATACTTGTTGAGAACGGATGGTACCAAACATGGTGCGTTGATCGACATTAATATGTCCATCACCATGACATCTTGAACATGTTTCGATGTCATCTTTAGATGCTGCACCTGAGCCACCACAAGTATGACACGTGTCTTCGATATCAACAGAAACATCTTTTTTGATACCTAAAGCGGCCTCCATAAAATCTATGGTCATGACTTTTTCAATATCTTCACCACGTTGTGGTCCATCATATGAACGTCTTGTTTGTCTTTGAGAACCGCCTCCAAAAAACTGAGAGAAAATGTCTCCAAAACCGCCAAAACCTTCAAATCCACCACCACCTGAAAATCCTTCAAAAGGATTCCCTTGGTGTCCATATTGATCATACATCTGGCGTTTCTCACTATCGCTTAATGTATCATATGCCTCTTGGACTTCTTTAAATTTTGATTCTGCATCGGGCTCAGACGATACATCTGGATGATATTTTTTGGCTAATGAACGATATGCTTTTCTGATTTCATCTTCAGATGCACCTTTCTTTAACCCTAAAACATCATAGTAATCGCGTTTATCCGCCATGTGTTAACTCCAATTTTGTTTTAGTCTTTTGCTTCAAATTCTGCATCTACAGTATTATCGTCTTTTGATGTATTGTCTTCGTTTGTATCTGTAGATTGTGCTTGTTGTTCCTGTTGTGTTTTTTGATAAGCTTTTTGTGCAATGCCTTGAGCAACTGATTCTAACGCTGTTTTCGCTGCTTTAATCGCCTCAATATCAGTGCCCTTGAGCGCTTCTTCTAAAGCATTGATTTTAGTTTCAACATCTTCTTTTTCTTTGGCATCAACATCATCTTTAAGGTCATCAAGTGCTTTTTTCGTTTGGAAAGATAAGCTTGAAGCTTCGTTTCTTAAATCCGCTTCTTCGCGTCTTAATTTATCTGCTTCGGCCATTTCTTCAGCTTCTTTAATCATACGATCAATTTCTTCTTGTGAAAGTGATTCGTTACCTGTAATGGTAATGTTTTGTTCTTTGTTTGTGCCTAAATCTTTTGCTTTTACTGAAACGATACCATTGGCATCAATATCAAACGTCACTTCAATTTGAGGAACACCTCTTGGTGCAGGTGGAATATCAGATAATTGGAAACGTCCGAGCGTTTTGTTATCTGAAGCCATTGGTCTTTCACCTTGTAAGACATGAATATCTACAGCTGGTTGATTATCTGCAGCCGTTGAAAAGACTTGTGATTTAGATGTCGGAATGGTTGTATTACGTTCAATAAGTTTTGTAAATACATTTCCCATCGTTTCGATACCAAGTGATAACGGTGTTACATCTAATAATAAGACATCTTTTACATCCCCTGCAAGGACACCACCTTGAATCGCTGCACCCATCGCAACAACTTCATCTGGGTTCACCGATTTGTTTGGTTCTTTATTTAATAGTTTTTTTACAAGTTCTTGTACAGCTGGAATACGTGTTGATCCACCAACTAATAAGACTTGATGAATATCATTTGATCCCATTTTTGCATATTTTAAAGCTGTTCTTACAGGTGCTTCACAGCGATCAATTAAGTCCGCTGTAATTTCATTAAATTTCGCTCTTGTTAAGTTAAGTTCCATATGTAATGGACCTGCATCACCCATCGTAATAAATGGAAGTGAGATTTGTGTTGTTGTGACACCTGATAATTCTTTTTTCGCTTTTTCTGCAGCATCTTTTAAGCGTTGAATGGCCATTTTATCTTTCGATAAATCGACGCCTTGATCACGCTTGAATTCTGCAACTAAATGATCAATGATTTTTTGGTCAAAATCATCTCCACCTAAGTGATTATCTCCTGATGTAGAGATGACTTCAAAAGTCCCATCTGCAAGTTTTAAGATGGATACGTCAAAGGTCCCACCACCTAAGTCAAACACGAGTATGGTTTGTTCTTTATCAACTTTATCAATACCATACGCAAGTGCTGCTGCCGTTGGTTCATTAATAATCCGTTTAACTTCAAGTCCTGCAATTTTACCAGCATCTTTTGTTGCTTGTCTTTGTGCATCATTAAAGTAAGCTGGAACTGTAATCA
>JAYOFY010000113.1:0-2499 GCA_038117465.1 Acholeplasmataceae bacterium | reverse complement strand
TTGGGGTACACAATTTGGTAAAATGATCTATGCATATTTACATTATGGCCATAAAGGCATGTTAGATGATGAACCGATTGCAAAACTTCAAGAACTTTATGTCAAGTTTCATGAAGAAGAAGCAAAAAATCCTAAGTTATCCGATGATGCAAGAGAAATCTTTTTAGAACTTGAAAAAGGCAACCCTCAATATAAAGCATTATGGCAAACATTTAAAGATTTAAGTTTAAAAGAGTTTGATTACTATTATGAATTATTAAATGTCGATTTTGATCATGTCATTGGGGAATCTTTTTATGAATCTTATATGGCAGATGCTGTTAAAGAAATGGAAGATAAAAGCTTATTAGTATTAGATGATGATGCGCTTATTATTCCACTTGGTGATGATATGCCACCGGCACTCATCAAGAAAAAAGATGGATCGACGCTCTACATGACAAGAGATGTTGCTGCTGCGATATATCGGCATAAACATTTTAAAGCAAATACCATTTTATATGTCGTAGGTAATGAACAATCATTGCATTTCAAGCAACTTCAACGTGTCCTTGATAAAATGGGATATGCCATAAATATCGTGCATGTAAATTTTGGCCTTGTGTTACAAGATGGTAAAAAAATGTCGACTAGAAAAGGTGGCGTGTATACATTAGCGGCAGTCTTTGAAGAGGCTATTGCATTATCTAAACAAGCCATAGAAGAAAAAAATCCAACTCTAGAAAATAAAGACGATGTTGCAAAATCTGTTGCGGTTGGTGCCATTATCTTTAATGATTTAAAAAATGAAAAACATTTGAATATTGAATTTAATCTAGATAACATGTTAAAATTTGAGGGTCAAACAGGACCATACATACAATATTCAAGTGTACGTATGGCTGCACTACTAAGACAACTCACACCAGAATTTAATGATTCTATCGATGTATCGAGTGATCGTGCATTACAACTCGCCATGTTACTCAATCAATTTGAAGATACGTTGATGCGTGCGAAAGAAGCCTATCAACCAAGCATGATTGCAAGATATGCACTTGCTGTGAGTCAAAGCTTTAATTCATGGTATGGTAATGAAAAAATGATTACTGATGATGTGAAGCGTTCTAAAATGATGTTGTCACTCGTTGAAGTAACACGCATCATTTTAAATCAAAGTATGAGACTTTTAGGCTTAGATGTGTTAGATTATATGTGATTTATCCCCGCGTGATGAAATTGGTAGACGTGCCAGACTCAAAATCTGGTGGAGCAATCCGTGCTGGTTCGAGTCCGGCCGCGGGGACCACCTTTTAAGGTGAAAGGAGAAACAATGAAACAAGTTCAAGCATTTGCAATGAAAACAATGAATGGGATGACCTATGGATTATTTTCTACACTGATTGTTGGTGTCATCATTGATCAAATTGGAAAATTACTCGGTTTGACATTTTTAACAAATCCGATTTATTATACATTATCATTATTAATGGGTGCCGGTATCGGTTTAGGTATTGGGATTGCATTAAAATTTGAAGGCATCAAACTTGTCACAACAGCCATCGTTGGTGGTATTGCAACGTCATTTAGAGTAACCTTTACAAATGGGATTCAAATTGCCAATATCGATGGTCCAACAGCTGTTTATAATGAACCTTTGACTGTTTATTTTGTTGTTATTACGACTTTATTATTGATGCAAGTCATTTTAAAAAAGAAAACACCAATCGATATTTTACTCATTCCACTCACTGCAGTGGTACTTGCAACTCTATCGACACTTGTATATAGTGCACCACTCTTTGCTTTTATTGAAGCAATTAAATCATTTATTAATACAGCAACTACGGTTGCACCACTTCCTATGAGTATTATCATAGCTGTATCCATGGGGATGCTTCTGACATCACCATTATCTTCTGCAGCGATTGCGATCACCATTCAATTGTCTGGTATCGCTGGTGGTGCTGCTGTCGTTGGGACAATGATTCAAATGATTGGGTTTTCTTTCCAATCAAGAAAAGATAATTCACTTGGTATGGTATTATCCATTGGATTTGGAACATCCATGCTTCAATTTAAGAACATATTAAGAAAACCAGTGATTTGGGTGCCAACGATCGCTGCATCAGCGGTACTGGCCCCAATACTTGTATTGTTATTTGACATTGAAACAACATCTTATGGTGCAGGTATGGGAACGGCAGGTCTTGTGGGTCCACTTCAAACATTATTTGCAATGGATTATAGCTTTAATGTCTATGGGAATTATTGCAATTGGCGGTATTGCACTCGTTTATGTTTTTGATCTCCTTTTAAGAAAAAAAGGATATATTGTTGAAGGTGATTTTAACGTTTTAAATGATATTGTGTAAAAGTCTCGTTAAGAGACTTTTATTTTTGTTTGATTATGATAAAATTAAATTAAAGAACAGGAGCATATATGAAAAAACAACAAGTTCAAATGCAACAAGTCATTGTTAATCCATATAAATCATATTCGTTGACAAAGTGTTTAGG
>JAYOFY010000112.1:874-2516 GCA_038117465.1 Acholeplasmataceae bacterium | reverse complement strand
ACTCGGAACCGTTGGAAAAGCAATCATTAAAAAAGATTCAACCACACTCATCAGTGGACAAGGAGATCCATCTTTACTCAATACTAGAAAACAAGAAATTGAAGCACAATTACAAAACACAACGTCTGATTTTGACAAGAAAAAACTTCAAGAAAGACTTGCTAAACTCAGCGATGGTATCGCAGTCATTAAAGTAGGTGCAGCAACAGAATCTGAACTTAAAGAGAAAAAACTACGTATTGAAGATGCACTCAATGCGACAAAAGCTGCCATTGCAGAAGGTATCATTCCTGGTGGTGGTGCTGCACTTGTAAGAATCCAAAGTGAACTTAGAGACACACTCAAACATGAAAATATGGACATCATGCGTGGTATTACAGCAGTTTTAGATGCACTTTCAGATCCACTTGAAAACATTGCAGAAAATGCTGGGTTTGATGGTACAGCAACACTTGAAACATTTAGAACACAACCAATAGAAATCGGTTTTGATGCAAAAACAGGAACATGGGTAAACCTCATTGAAAAAGGGATCATTGATCCAACAAAAGTCACACGAAGTGCAATACTTAATGCGTCTTCAATTGCATCACTACTCATTACAACCGAAGCTGCAGTTGCTGAAAATAAAGATGAAAAAGAACCAGCTGCCCCTGCAATGCCTCCAATGTATTAAAATGATGAAAAAGCTTTTATGTTTACATAAAGGCTTTTTTTGTATGATACAATACACTTAAAGGATATATCTATGCCCATACACTATTATGTAACCATTGTATTTATACTGATTGGCTTTTATTTATTGATTTCTTTAAAACCAAATAAAACGTTTACTTTTAAACGACCGAAAGATTTGTCGATATCCATTATCATTCCTGCTAGAAATGAGTCTAAGCGTATTCAACCTTTGCTAGAGTCATTACTACCATATAAAAATAATCTCGAGATTATTGTTGTTGATGACCATTCTGATGATGATACAAAAGCTGTTGTAGCGTCATTTGGTTTTCAAGTAATTCAACCAAAAAAACGACCAAAAGGATGGAAAGGAAAACCTTGGGCACTTGATCAAGGTGTCTTATCTGCTTCAGGAGACATTCTTATCTTTTTAGATGCAGATACAATCATTCATCAACATGGAATTGAATCATTACTGCATATATTTTTAAAAACAAAAACACCTTTATCTGTACAACCATATCACGATATGAAACGTCCAATTGAACGCTTATCTGTTTTTTTTAATGTACTTGTTGTGATGGCAGCAAATACATATACAATTTTTAAACATAAACTGACACCACGTGCCTTTTTTGGACCAACACAAGTGATGCTTAGAAAAGACTACTTAGATTTTGCAAGAGATCCTTCTGTTACGAACCAAGTACTAGAAGATATTTATTTAGGACAATCATTTTTAAAACATGGAAAAAAAATACGCAGTATCATCGGCAAAGGTATCGTATCTTTTAGAATGTATCCAGATGGATTCCATGACATGCTCTCTGGATTTGGTAAAAACTTTGCAAATGGTGCAATCGCGATTGGATTGATTCAAGCTGTTTTGTTATCTTTATGGATTTCTGCTCCTTATGCTTCAATCAACATTCTTGTAACAGCATGGATTTCTGGTGAACCACTT
>JAYOFY010000112.1:0-864 GCA_038117465.1 Acholeplasmataceae bacterium | reverse complement strand
CATTTGGTTTACAATTATATATTTTTAGCCGACACATAGGTAATTTTAAACCTACGCTCATCATACTGTATCCTTTACATGCACTCTTTTTTCTATATGTCTTCATTTATTCATTTTTTAGAATTTATATTTTTAAAAATAACGCTTGGAAAGGGCGTTCGGTATGACATTACCCCTTATCACATTAGACTTATGGCTAACGATTCTTTTAGATATCTTTTTATGGTTTGTTTTTCATATGGGGTTTGCTAAAATTGCCATCTTGATACCAGATCGTTTTTTTGATAAACCAATTCCTGATGTTATCAAGCAAAAACCAATACAACAGTTTCTTCTTAAGAAAGTTTTCTATGTTCACATATGGAAAAAATTTTCACCAGATGGTGGTGCATATTTTAAAGAAGGCTTCTCAAAACGCCATTTAAAAGAAAAAAATCTCTCATATTACGAGAAATTTTTAATTGAAACACGACGTGCAGAACTCACGCATTATCTTCAAATGTTACCTGCACCAATCTTCTTTTTATTTAATCCTATATGGGTAGGATGGTTCATGATTGCCTATGCCATCATTTTTAACATCCCTTTTATTTTGATTCAAAAATACAATCAACCAAGAATTACAAAGCTTATCATTAAAACGCGTTCAAGGCAAAATAATGCTGAAGTAAAATAATCGTTTTAGCATCAGTAATCATCTTATTGTCAAGAAGTGCTTGCACTTCTTTTTTTGTGTAGTATCCAATCTCAAAAAACTCATCCATATCTTTATCTAAAGGTTTTTTTACTTCTTCACTATGATAGCCAATATATAAATGAATGACTTCATCACTATATCCTAAACAATTATGAATAGTCATCACA
>JAYOFY010000111.1:0-2542 GCA_038117465.1 Acholeplasmataceae bacterium | reverse complement strand
GTCTTGATGCATAACGTTTGGCTAAATCCATTCTTTTTGCGCCAATATATTGACTCACAATTGCAACAGCACCAACACTTAATCCAATACCTATAGATAAAAATAAGAAATTGACAGGAAAATAAATATTAATGGCAGATAACGCAGAATCTAGTTCTAATTGTGTATAGCCATCCATCCTAGCAACAAAAATCGCATCCACTAAGTCATGGAGCGATTTTAATACATTATTTAAAAAGATCGGTATGGATAGTAATACAAGTCCTTTTAAAATATTTTTATCGTGTAAAACAAGTTGCATGTTTTTTGACATTATTTTTGATATCTTTCAATAAGTGATTGTTTTAAATCATATAAATCTTTTGAATAATCTACATAATACCCATGTGGATTTTCAAGTCTTCTAACTTCTGTATAAATACAATCTAATGCTTCTTTTTTAAATGCTTTAATTTCATGAACTGAAGGTAATGTATATACAAGTTTACCTTGTTGATAAATAGGTAATAATAGGGGTTTAACCTCATAATGTTCAATCCATTGTTTTTTAAATGGATAAATCGGATCAAATAATAAATAAGGTTTCTTTTGGTCAATGGTTTCTTCAAAGAGTGTAATGACATCAGCTTTAGCAACACCCTCTTGAAAAAAGCGATAGACTTGTTTAAATCCTGGAAGTGTTGTTTTTGCTGGATTATCTGATAATTTGATTTTTGGCTCTAATTGTCCATTTTCTTCAATCGCAACAAGTTTAAAGACTCCACCAAATACGGATTCACTTTTTGCAGTAACCAAGCGTTCACCAACACCAAAGGCATCAATTTTAGCCCCTTGACTAATGAGATCTCGAATCAAAAATTCATCTAATGAATTTGATACGGTAATCGTTACATGTGATAACCCCGCGTCATCTAACATTGTTCTCGCTTGCTTGGATAAATACGCTAAATCACCACTATCTAAACGAATGCCTTTTAGTGACTTGCCCATAGGTGCAAGCACTTCTTGATGGATTTTAATTGCATTTGGAACACCTGATTTTAACGTGTGATACGTATCGACAAGTAACACACATTGATCAGGATAGGTCATCGCATATGCTTTAAACGCATCATATTCGTTGTCATAACTTTGAACAAAAGCATGTGCCATGGTGCCAAGTGCTGGAATTTGATACATGTAATCTGCATACGTATTAGACGTCCCGACTGCACCAGCAATATATGCTGCACGTGCACCAAAAATAGAGGCATCATACCCATGCGCACGTCTTGCACCAAATTCTAACACGGCTCTTCCTTGTGCTGCATGCACAATACGAGATGCTTTAGTAGCAATTAAACTTTGATGATTAATCGTGAGTAAAACCATGGTTTCGATGAGTTGACATTCGATGATGGGGCCTTTAATGACCATAATGGGTTCATTCGGAAAGATTGGTGTCCCCTCTTTCATCGCATACACATCACATGAAAAGCTAAATTCTTTTAAATAGTCTAAAAACGCATCATCAAAGATTTTTTTACTATTTAAATACCTAATTTCTTCTTCGTTAAATGAAAGTTTCTCTAAATAATCAATGACTTGTTCTAGTCCTGCAAAAATGGCATATCCACCATCATCAGGGACGGATCTAAAAAAGACATCAAATACTGCTTCTGTTTTTTCTTTACCATTGACAAAATATCCATTTGCCATGGTAAGTTCATAAAAGTCCATTAATAAATTTAAATCACGCATGATACGCTCCTTAACATGTTTTATTGTATCATGAAACCCATCTTTTTGATACAATAGTGATGAGGGTTAACATGGTCATATTGCTTTCACCTGCAAAGACAATGCAGTTAAAAAATCCAAATAAAACATTTACATGTTTCTATCAAAAAGAATCCTTACAATTAAGGAAAACGTTTAAACATATGCCAATTAAAAAAATCATGGCTATTTTTAATGTTTCTAAAGAAGTTGCAAAACAAACATCCCTTTATTACAACTCAGAAGATACTTATCAAGTTTTTGATATGTTTGATGGAATTGGGTATCGTATATTAAAATCTTTAGCAAATGATATTCCCAAACATATTTATGCACTCTCAGGTTTATATGGTTTATTACATCTTTCTAATCAAGTATATCCTTATAGATTGGATTTGAAACATCCTATTAAAGGCTCACTTATTTCTTTTTGGAAAGAAAAACTTTATGAAAGACTCAAAGATGAACCGTTCATTATTTCTTGTGCTTCTTCTGAATATGAACAAATTTTAGACAAAAGACTAACTATTACATATGTGCATATTTTATCAGGAGATAAAAAGGCACCAAGTGTTGATGCGAAAAAAGTACGTGCGGCATTTGCCTATCACATCGATGCATATGGACTCAACGAATTAACCTCATTTGAATACGAAGGATATAAATTCATAGAATTAAATGAAAGTAAGATCATTATCAAAAAGAATTTACACTAAGACATAAAAAAAGCACTTAAATGTGCTTTTTTAATTTCTAAAAAATCCTAATATACCAAATATTGACC
>JAYOFY010000110.1:271-2566 GCA_038117465.1 Acholeplasmataceae bacterium | reverse complement strand
ATCCATACCAGGTTGATTCCATAAATGATACGTATTCGCCAAAATAAGTCCCTCAGAAACTTCTAAAATCTCTTCTGGTGTTAGTGATTTCACTGTTGCTTGGGTACCAACTGGCATAAAAATGGGGGTTTCAAAAGTACCGCTAGGTGTATGGAGTTTACCGTATCTAGCACCTGTTTGTTTACAAGTGTGTATGAGTTCATATGTAATGGCCATAATGTTCCTTTGTGATATAATAATGTGGGCTGTATCCTAGTTACCAGCCAAATAAAAAAACAGGGGTGTTTTATGTCTTTAATATTTTATCTTAAAAATGCAATGATTGCAGCAATTTATGTTGTATTATTGTACGTCTTTCAATTTTTGAGCTTTGAGCTTATACAATTTAGAATTGCAGAACTACTATTAGTACTTATTTTATTTAATTCTAAATCTTTTTATGGAATTACGATTGGTACATTTGTTGGGAATCTCTTATTTTCACCATATGGTTTTGTAGATGCTGTTGTTGGCACCATCGCAACCATCATTACTTTGTTATTCATGATTCTCTTAAAGAAAAAACTTGTTCTTGCATTGTTGATGCCAGGCATCATAAATGGGATCATCATTGGACTTATGCTTGTTTATTTCAGTGATATCACAACATTCAGTGCATTTGTAATTACTTTTGGATGGATATTTCTCGGTCAAACAGTTGTTTTAGTAGTTCTCGGATATCCATTTTACCAACTACTTAAAGAAAAAACTTTATTTCAAGAACTTATAAATTTTTAAGTGTGCTGTTGGCATCATGTTAAATTTGTGATCATCAAAAGCCACTAGGTCAACATCTTTTGATTGCAATGTCTTTAATTTAAAATGATGTACATCCATATGCCATATTTGATGTGTGAATACATGTTTCAACTTTTTGAAAGGATACATGTAATCGACAACAATACCCAATGATTCTAACCATTCCATTGTATAATTGATACTTTCAGATTCTACTTGTAAAAAGAGATACATCCCTTCAAAAAGGGATTGTGTCTCTTTTTTAATGAGATAACGATCATGTTCATCTGTAATGATACACGTCATAAGTTGTTTTTGTTTTTTTGCTTGAGATTTTGATTTAAATGGGTAAGCATGCTGCACTTGATGTTGATAACTTTGACATATGTCATTGAGTGGACAAGCTTGACAATTAGGCTGCGTTGGTTTACAAACGGTTGCACCTAATTCCATCATTGCATGTGTATATATATCTGGTTCTTCCACATTGATAAGTGATTGATTTAGTTGATTGAGCGTCTTGATTGTTTTTGGTTTTTTTATGTCATCATCGATCATGAAAACACGTGTTAAAACCCGCATGACGTTACCATCTAATGCACTATATGGCTTTTTAAATGCTGTTGACATAATTGCACCAGCAGTATAATCTCCAATACCAGGAAGCGCTCTAACATCTTTATAATCTGTTGGAAATTGTCCATCATGCTTCTTTAATATGTAGACCGCAGCTTGGTGCATCAATCTAAATCGTCTGTAATAACCTAACCCTCTTACATATGGTAAAACGTCATCGAACGTTACAGATGCAAGGGACTTAATATCTTTAAAACGTGCCAAAAATGCCTCATAATATGGTAACATTGTCACCACTTGCGTTTGTTGAAGCATAATTTCAGCAACCCATATTGCATAAGGATCTTGTGTTTCCCTAAATGGCAATATGCGTTTATTTTTTTTATACCAAATATGAAGTTCTTTAAAGCCCATTACAAAGTAATTTGTCTAACACCGCAATGTTCAATGACATCATCAAAATGCGTAAGTGTTGAAATCGCAATACCATGTGACACAACAATCACTTGATCGTATTGCGTATATTTAAGTAAGACAAGTTCCATTCTTTTTTTAATTGCATCAAATGTCTCATACTGAAATACGTTTTTTGAATCTTTTGCGCCTTTAGATTTCATATATGCTTCAAATGCACCTTCGCCATCGACTTCTTTATTAGGATTAATATCAGGCATCCACTCATGTAAATCGTGCTCAACGACGACTTCTATACCTAAATGAGACGCGATAATGGCAGCCGTTTGAAGTGCACGTGTAAAAGGGGATGCAACAATGATTTGTGCATCTTTAAGTAAAGGATCTTTCCCTCTTTCATGGGCTTGTAAAATGCCATTATCTGTCAGTTTTCCAAAGTTAAAAGCCATGCCATAAATACCACGTTCAATCACTTCATCATATCGTGGCTCTGCATGCCTAATTAAATAAAACGTTGTCATAATGTAC
>JAYOFY010000110.1:0-261 GCA_038117465.1 Acholeplasmataceae bacterium | reverse complement strand
TCGCTTGTATTATATCACACACTGATACACATTTTATGACCTTCTTTATCTCGTGTTATAATACATACTGCAAGGAGGCATGTATGAAATTACTTGAAAGAAGATCAATTCGAATTTATGATGAAACGGTAAAAATTAGTGATGATGAATTAAAGCAAATCATCTTAGAAGCAAACTTAGCACCATCTTCAATGAATATGCAACCATGGCGATATGTCATCGTTTCATCTGATGCTGCAAAAGAAAAATTAAGACCTGCAC
>JAYOFY010000109.1:1638-2585 GCA_038117465.1 Acholeplasmataceae bacterium | reverse complement strand
ATGTTGACATCAATGTCTCAGTTTCAAAATCATAAATATGTGCAGTAAGTAATAATGGGTCAAACTACTTTGTTGATGACTATTCTAAAATGGTATTATCTTCATATGAATCAGAGTGGGATAGTATGAATAGTACATATAGTAATACATTACTTACTGCACATATTTATGATTTTGAAACTGAGACATTGATGTCAACATCTGCATTAGATTTAGGTGTTTATATTGAAAACACGAATAGAAACTTTGCTTATACTGATGGATATGCATTGTTCACTTTTGGTGCAGATGACTCTTACAGTACAATTAAACATTTTGTTTTATATGACATGAGTGAAGGTACCCTTGAAATGGGATCATTAGAAACACCTGTGAATCAATCGTACATAAATAATTTCAGTGTAGATGGGGATGTTGTAACAATTTCATTTAATTCAACGGCACTGATTACAAGTGTAAGTGATTTTGGGACATTTACAGAAGGTGAACCTACTTATGGCAGTAGCGGAAGTGTCTTTGATATTCCTGATATTTTAAATACCGACGATTTACTTCTTGAAATGGAATTTGGTGAGATGGGACCAACACTTGTGATCACACTAAATGGTACAGAATTATTATCAGTGGATGTTTCTAACACATCTTATCAAGTATATGTTTATGATGTAGAAGGTACAGAAAATGACACAATCTTTGTTGGATTTAGACAAGCAGGATATGTTATTGACTTATTTGATCCAGGTTTCACTGAATACTATGGTGTGATTACATCTGCTGGATTCTTAACTTTAGATGATAACTATAATGAATCATTTGATGTTTTACCAGTGGATTCATCCATGTATTTTGATATTTATCAATATTACGTTTACAACTAATAAAAAAAAGAGAAAAGCTAAGCTTTTCTCTTTTTTATTTCATCTAAAGTTGTTAATAATGAACCGTCA
>JAYOFY010000109.1:0-1628 GCA_038117465.1 Acholeplasmataceae bacterium | reverse complement strand
CTAATAATGTTAGCATGCTTTTAGTTTGTTCTAATCCTTTTATGCTGACATAAGTGGGTTTTTCTCTTTTGTCATCTGACTTACTTTTACCTAACATTTCAGGAGTAGAGGTAAATTCTAACAAATCATCTTGGATTTGAAAATATAACCCAAGTGCTTGTCCTAAAGATTCCCAATGCAACACATCTCCATAAGCTTTGGAAGCGATCGCACCCATCATGAATGAGGCTTGTATTAAATTTGCAGTTTTATGAAGATACATGAGGTCTAAATGGTTAATATCAACGTTTTGTTTTTCTGATTCAATATCTAATATTTGTCCGTAAACCATACCTTTTGAACCAGTTTTATTTGAAAGAACTTCAATCATTTTTACTTTTTGATCTGGTGATAATATAGAAGACTTAGAAAGTAGATGAAAAGAATCAGTTAATAAGGCATCACCAACAAGTATTGCAGTCGCTTCATCAAATGCAATGTGCAATGTTGGTTTGCCACGTCTTAATGTGTCATCATCCATGGACGGAAGATCATCATGGACGAGAGAATACGTATGTAGTAGTTCTAGAGCAATCGCAACATCAACATACTTATTAGGATCTAATCCATAATGCTCGATGACTTGAAGCATCAATAGAGGACGGATTCTCTTGCCACCCGCAAGAAGTGCATATGAGATGCCATCTTTTAAAGTTGAATCTTCAAGTGTTTCAATATAATGATGAAGCGCATTGTGTATTTTATCGATCATGATTTTCTCCTCTTTATATTATAACAAATCTATTAAGTTTATTTTAAGAGAATCAAGTCTTGGTGAATTATGTGAGTCTTAGATTCATAAGTCCTCATGATATAATACGTATGAGGATTTATGGCATACGCACACGGTAAAATCATTTTAATTGGAGAACATGCAGTTGTACATCACACAATGCAATCATACAACCACCTAAACCACCACCTGAAAGTTTTGCACCTAATGAACCAAAATCATGTGCATCTTTGATCATATCATCTAATATTTCATGAGAAACACCTAATGTATGTAAATATGATTGATAACGATTTAATAGCAATCCGATACTGTGAATGTCCTTATTTGAATAAGCTTTGATTGTTTCATTAATCGTGTTTTCCATCTCTTCAATGATTTGATTACCTTGAGATGCTACATATGATTGAACTTTAGAAACGGCTTCTTTTGTTGAACCTTTGATGCCACTAAAGACAATCAGTAAATAACCATTTAATGTAGACGTCAAGACTTTAGAGGTCCTATCTTTTTGAAAAACCAATGGTTTTTGAGTTAAGACACCCTCTATATCTATGCCACTTGGTGAGCCATGTGCTATCTTTTCTGATACATTCATATATTTTCGTAAATGATCTTGATTTAAAGACTTTTTTGCATATTCAAATAATGCTTGTGTAATCGCACTCGCAATTGCTGCCGATGCACCCATACCTGCAGCAACAGGTATATATGTATCGATTGTTAATTGAAATGGATCAAGCTTTAGGTCATGTGTAATCGTCTTGATAAGTGCCTGAATTGCTTGATATGATAGTGGGATATCTTTTAAATGTCCATTAAAAAAAGAACTTTTGATGATATTTTCTTTAGATGG
>JAYOFY010000108.1:2211-2592 GCA_038117465.1 Acholeplasmataceae bacterium | reverse complement strand
GATCAATCGCATTACCAATAGTGCCTGCAATAAACAGTATGATCGCAAATGTATATGTCTTTTTGTTCATAAAAGAGATGTCTTTAAATAAATACATAAACATCCCTAATGCTATTACTGTGATGATCAAAAATAATCCCGTTTGATTTTCAAGTAAACCAAAAGACATCCCTCTATTTTCTGCATAACCAAATTCAAGTAAATAGGGAACTAAAGTCATATCTTGACCTTGATAAAGCCATTTAAAAAAATATTTCGTGGCTTGATCTAAAATAATAAAGAATGTGATGTAAAAGATACCTTTTTTATACATTCAGTACTCCTAACTGCAGGATAATTAAACTATATATTAAGATAAACACAAACTGTAACAATCTTTTT
>JAYOFY010000108.1:0-2201 GCA_038117465.1 Acholeplasmataceae bacterium | reverse complement strand
TATTTGACTGCAAATTTGATAAACATATTCTCATAGATTTCAATAAATAACACACCAAGTGCGACAAAATACATGACTAATATGGTTCTTAATTGAATAAATATTACTAAATTAGCACCAACAAGTATTGGAATTAATAATACTATGAGCGTGTAAATAACACTCATTATCATCGCACCAATGACATACTTTGTTGGTAATTGGTGTGTAAATGCTTTTTGAATTTTCATATACCTATTAAAAGGATCGATTATTTTTTTAATCCATGAATTCATCATGTGTGTCCAAATAGTGTATCACATCATTTATCGATGATACAGCCACAATCCTTTCATCATCATATTCAAGAAGCAAATGTATCTGATTTTCAGGTACAAACATAATATCCATATCATCTTTGACTGTCTGATATTTCTCAACTAGACCCCCGATATTACCAATGCTTCCATCTAATTGAATCGTTCCAGTTCCAACAATACGTGCATCATACACTTGATTTGTAATTGCTAAATAGATCGCTAAAGTCATCATGACACCACCAGAAGGTCCTCCAATCGTTGATGAAAGTCCTGGAAATGTGATATTTGGGGTCGCTTCTATCAACGTAAACATTGGATACAATGCTAACGGTAAATCTGATGGCTGTCGTTCATGAGTCACGACTAAAGTTTCATTATTTCTTTTAAGTTGTATCGTAAGTGTCTCGACATTGGCAAATTGTGTAAAATCTGCTTCTTGAGTTAATTCTATGCCATTGATTGACGTGATCACATCACCAATTTGAATGGTTCTATTTTCATTAATAAGAGAGGTAACCCCGAATCCATCAAATGCATATGTAATGTCTTTTTGCGCTTTTTCATATGCAACAATCGTACTAATTATGTAAGATGATTGTTTTTGTATTTGAGCTGCGTTGTACTTCTCAGTGAGCGTCATGATTTCAGTACTCTCACTTGGCGAAAAAACACTGCCTTGTTGCGTTATTTGTAAAATAAATGATTGAAATAGCGTAATCGGTTCATATGAGATGACATAGATGCTTGATATTTGAGAGATTGTATGATCTTCAATAGAAACTTGATCAGACATTAAAGTCGTGTCTCCCGGCAAAACAACTTGAAATCGACTTGGTATCACAAGCAAACTCACAATAATCAAATAACCAATTGTAAGCATCAGCTTTATTTTGGTTAAAGATTTAAACATGCATTGGATCCCAGCTTAATTGACGTAGCGTCACATTGGCTTTTTCTAACATCAATTTTGATGCGATTTGAAAGTCTTTCCCTTCATCTTTATTAGAAACATATACAAGTTCTTTAATACCTGATTGAATAATGAGTTTCGTGCATTCATTACATGGAAAAAGCGTCACATAAAGTGTACAGTCTTTTAAGTTTTGTGTCGCATTAAGAATTGCATTTGCTTCTGCATGTACCACATAAGGATACTTTGTTTCTAAATAATTACCCTCATCTTTCCAAGGAAAATCATCATCTGAGATATTCTTGGGAAATCCGTTGTAGCCAATACCAACAATTTTATAATCTATATTGACAATACATGCACCTACTTGCGTTTTAGGATCTTTACTTCGTTTAGAAGATAATTGTGCAATACCCATAAAATACGTATCCCATGAAATGTAATCATGTCGTTTCATTTGCGCTCATCTTCCTTGGCAAGACCTAAATTTACATGACAGTATCCACCAGGATTTTTATCTAAGTAATCTTGATGATATGTTTCTGCTAAAGCATAATCCACTGCTTTCTTCACTTCAGTTTGTACGCGAGGGTAGTCTTCTTTGAAAAATGATTTTATGAAAGTCAAAATGATACTTTCATCTTCATCATCTACAAAATAAATACCTGTACGGTATTGTCTACCGACATAATTTCCTTGTTTAAATTTTGAAAATGGATTACTAATTCTAAATAAATGTTCACAAATGGATTCTATGGATATAAGATTTGGATCATATTGAAGGTAGCATGCTTCTGCGTGCGATGCACGGCCATCACAGACCATCTCATAAGTGGGGTTGCTTATATTACCATCTATATAACCCACAGATGTTTTTACAACACCTTTCAACTGCTTAAAGTAAGCTTCAACGCCCCAAAAGCAACCTCCGGCGACATATATTTCTTTCATATATTAATGATAGATGTTATTTTTTCCATAAAATAATTAAA
>JAYOFY010000107.1:0-2593 GCA_038117465.1 Acholeplasmataceae bacterium | reverse complement strand
AGATCAAATGGGATATATGATTCCTGTTGTCATCTCAGTGTATGATGACCGTACGTTTACTTTTGTAACAAAAACACCACCAGCAAGTGATTTGCTTAAAAAAGCAGCAAACATTTCTAAAGGGGCAAGTAATGCACTTAAAGAAAAAGTTGGTTCTGTTACGAAAGCTCAGTTACGTGAAATTGCTGAACTGAAAATGCGTGATTTAAATGCATATGATGTTGAAGCAGCAATGAACATTATTGCGGGCTCTGCACGCAATATGGGTATTACTATAAAAGATTAATGGATCTAAATTGTGGGAGGATATCCCGCTAGACCACATTTTAGGAGGAATAGCATGAAAAGAGGTAAAAAATACCTTGAAGCCGCGAAACTCTATGACAAAAATACACTTTATGTTGTAGAAGAAGCATTAGGCTTAGTTAAAAAGACGTCATTTACGAAATTTGACGCATCTGTAGAAGTCGCATTTAGACTAAATCTTGACCCTCGTCAAGCAGATCAAAATTTAAGAGGTGCCATTGTCTTACCACATGGTACAGGGAAAACTCAACGTGTTGTTGTTATTGCAGAAGGCGAAAAAATAAAAGAAGCTGAAGCAGCTGGTGCTGACCGTGCCGGAGATAACGAACTTATTGAAGATATTTCTAAAGGTTGGTTAGATTTTGATGTCTTAGTAGCAACACCATCCATGATGGGTAAACTTGGAAAATTAGGACGTGTATTAGGACCTAAAGGTTTAATGCCTAACCCTAAAACAGGAACAGTCACCATGGATGTTGCAAAAGCAGTTGAAGAAATTAAAAATGGTAAAATTGAATACCGTACAGATAAAGTCGGAAATATTCATGCACCCATTGGTAAAGTATCATTTGACGTTCAAAAATTAAACGATAATTTACACACATTGTATCAACAACTTATGAGAATTAAACCAAACACCGTTAAAGGGACATATGTGAAAAACATTACGGTATCTTCTTCAATGGGACCTGGTATTAAAGTATTAGAAGATTCGCTAAAATCATAATTTAAATTGAATCGAAACCAAAGACAGTAGGGGCGAAAGCTTAATGTCCTACCGAGGCAAACAAAACGAACTTGGAACTCTTTGGTTTTTGACGAAAAAAATCAAAGAGTTTTATTTATACTACAAGGAGGAAACGATGAGAGACATACTTGTTAAAAAACAACAAGCAGTAGATGAACTTGCAGAAAAAATGCAAACCGCAGTATCACTCGTTGCATTTGATTATCCAGGTTTAACTGTAGCAGAATTTACAGAATTGCGTATTCAATTAAAACAAGCAGGTTGTGATGCAAAAGTATATAAAAACAACATTGCAAGACGTGCTGCATTAAAAGCCGGTTTTAATGAATTATCTGATATCTTTACAGGTCCAAAAGCGATCGCGATAAGTTATCAAGATGCTGTAGCACCAGCAAAAATCTTAAATGATTTTGCTAAAACACATCCTCAAGTTGTGTTAAACGCATCAATCGTAGAAGGTGGCTTCTTAAATGATGCAGATACAAAAGTACTTGCAAACATCCCACCAAGAGAAGTGTTACTCACACAACTCGCAGTTGGATTATTGCAACCAGTAAGAGAATTAGCTGTTGGTCTAAATATGATCAGCGAAGAAGCATAATAAAATAAAAAAGGAGAAATTAAATCATGGCAAAATTAACAAAACAAGCATTTGTAGATGCATTAAAAGAAATGTCTTTATTAGAAATTAAAGAACTCGTAGAAGGGTTAAAAGAAGAATTTGGAATTGATCCAACTGCAGTTGCTGCTGCACCAGCAGCTGGTGGCGCAAGTGAAGCAGCTGCTGAAAAAACAGAATTCGATGTTATCTTAAAAACATTTGGTTCAAACAAAATTGCAGTCATCAAAGTTGTTCGTACAGCAACAGGACTTGGACTTGCAGAAGCGAAAACATTAGCTGAAACAGCTGATGCAGTGATCAAACAAGGTCTCAAGAAAGAAGATGCAGACGCACTTAAAGCTGAATTAGAAGAAGCTGGTGCAACTGTTGAACTTAAATAATCGCGGTTAATAGTTACACTCAAAACCTAAGGCGACATGAACGTCTTGGGTTTTTTGTCCGTTAAATTTATGTCGCATTATCATCAATTTGATAAACAATTAAAGAGCCTAGAAAAGCAAATAACATACCATTTTAACAACCATGTGTTTTCATTTCTCACAGATCATGGCGTTTTTTCTATGGATCATATCGATCATGGCAGTGATGTTTTATTACATGCACTTGATATTAATGATTACAGTCACATTTTAGATGTGGGTTGTGGTTACGGTGTTCTAGGGTGTGTCTTAAAAACGATGTATCCTAAAGCAAATGTCACAATGTTTGATGTGAATCCTAGAGCAGTCGCTCTAGCAAAAAAGAACACAGAACACCTAAAAGATGTTTTTGTGCTTGAATCTGATTCTGTTCCAGAAGGATTATATGACTTAGTTGTGATGAATCCACCAATCAGGGCAGGCAAAAAAGTAATTTTTGATTTATATACACAAATCTATCAGCACATGACGTCAAAAGGTACATTTTATATCGTGATC
>JAYOFY010000106.1:0-2647 GCA_038117465.1 Acholeplasmataceae bacterium | reverse complement strand
TTCCGTCATGACCACTGCACGATCTACAGGGTGCACGACAAGTTGGTCAACTTCAAGTTCGTTGAATAATGCTTTTGTCACATTTTCAAGACTTGTCTCTTTGATCACATCACTAGAGAATAAACCTAGAGTAACTGAAACATCATATGCTTCTTTTTTGTTAAAACCTAAAATGACGTTAAAATAAGACTTAAATAGTTTTAATAAATGTAGTGCACGAATAATATCAGAAGAAGCTCTTTTCTCAGGATCAGCAATATCTACAAAAAGTATTGGCTTGACAGCTTTAGGATTTAATTGAGGTATTGCTTTTTCTAATAAATCTTCCCATAATGAAGTCATTGTTGGTAACATAGACCAATTGACACTAGCGACTAAATCAGATGTTTGTAGTTGCTCAATAAGTTGCTTTTCACCATATGTTTCAATTAAACGATCATAGGTCATGTGATCAAAATTCATACGCCCCATAATGATTTTTCCATCGAAAAATTCAACAGCATCTGATATTCCTGGATTTTCAATTGAAATAATATGAGCTTTATCAGCGATTGGTTGAAATACTGGATGTAATGTTGGATAACCGAGTGCACCTACATAAGTGACATCTACATTATGATTTAGTAATGCATTCGTCATGATGGGACCATTACCACCAATTTTTTGTTGGTCAACGACCCATTCGATATTTGTAGAGAGACCAGCAGCTTTTCCAATACGATTTGAATAATCTTTGATATATTCCAATCGTTTAAATTCAGTTAAGCTTAATCTCTTGTCTACAACATGCATGATGTTATCAACAAATCCATCAAAACCAATAAATAGCTTTTTTGAAAGGGTTTTTGATGCTTTTAATGCATTGGTAATTTCTAAAAGTTTCATAAAATTCTCCATATATTTTATTGTTCATCGATACCCTATTATGATAACATAAGAATATATGCAATAAAAGAGAAAATAATGAGAATTTATTTGGTTAGACACGGACAAACCGATGATAATATAAAAAACCTCATGCAAGGTTGGAAAGATACCCCTCTCAATGATCAAGGACGTTTACAAGCAAATGCACTTGTATCTTTTTTTAGAGAAGAATCGATTGATATTGTCTATTCAAGTGATCTATCAAGAGCATTAGAAACTGCTCGAATTATTGCTGATGCCATTCATAAAGAAGTCTATATTGATAAACAATTAAGAGAAATGTATTTAGGTTCATGGGAAGGTCATTCTTGGCAAGAAATTGAAGCAGAATATGCTTACTTTTTTAATAAACCAGAAAATGAGAAGAATGCATTAAATATTCATTCTGGAGAATCTTACATTGAATTTCAATTGCGATCATTTCAAACATTTATGAAAATTGTTCACCACCACCCTAAGAAAAATATCATGATCGTAACACATGGTGGGGTCATAAGAGAAATCATCGCGAAACTCATGAAAATTAATCAAGTTCAAAAAGATGCAATACCCATTAGAAACTGTAGTGTCTCGATGTTGTATTATGATAGAAAAAAAGATCAATTTGATATCATTGATCTTTGTGTCCTGTAAAAGTATTTATGGTTTGCATCATTTGCTTAGATAATTCAGATGTTGTTATTTCTTTGATGGATTCATAATCATAGGTCCTAATAATTTGCACGGTACGATTAATTGGAAAAAAAGGAACTTTTTTTCGAACATCAATATCACCAGTAATTTTAATAAGCGTCAAATATGTTTGTGCTTTTAAAACAAGTTTGAATGCACCAGCTTTCATATTTTCAACATCATTAAAGTATTTATCCTTCACAGTGCCTTCAGGGAAAACAAGCATGTTTTGACCATTTTTCACGGTTTGAATTGCTTTAATCATATTTTCAAGTGTTTTTCTTGAATTATTTCTATCAATGGGAAAACTTCCTAATAATTTAATCCATTGATTAATGAAGGGGATTTTTAGAATAGAAACTTTAGGTGTGAATGCCATTGGCATATGCACCTTTTCTAATACACACAATGCATCAGAATAAGATGTATGATTTGAATAAATGACTTGATTTATCGTAGGATCAAAGGAACCTATGAGCGTTGTTTTCATTCTCAGGAATAAATGGTTAAAGAGTGTAATCATTTGTCTATTTAAGTAATTGAGATACGAATTGTGTGGTTTAACATTGAAGAGTTTGAATATAGGAATGTGAAATGCCAGAAATAAAAACACCATGAAAAAAGCGGTTAAAGGTGCCAAAGCAATACTTATAAAAGCAATTTCTAAAGAATTAAATTGCACGGATATGAAAGAAATTGAAAATATGAAATATAGATATATCATATAAATCATATAGCCACCTCATTCCCATATTATCATGTTCCGTGTCATTTTCACATAAAATACGTTATTTATATTGACAACGCTTACATTTTTTGTTAAAATGTTTATGAAAAGCTTTCCATAAAATAATCGTATTGATACTTCAAAATATAAAATAAGAAACTTTTCGTAACTTATAAGAGGGAACATGAAACAAAATATTTTATTTGGGAATAGCAGAAGAGCACAGAGTAACCGATCATTTTGGTTATTTTTGTTGCCCTCTTTATCTGCCTTTGTTATTTTTGTTATTGTACCCTTCTTTACAGGTATTTACTATAGTTT
>JAYOFY010000105.1:0-2678 GCA_038117465.1 Acholeplasmataceae bacterium | reverse complement strand
CTTCCAAGTGACAGACCCTAAGCTTTTTGCATATGGTGTAAATAACCCACTTGCATCGACACCAAGCATGACATTAAAAGCATGTTCAAAATATGTGGACGCTTGTTTATTTAATGTGATATTCCCTGATGCTAAGGTAACAATGACTTCTTTAGGTTTCTCATTAAACCATTGAAAACTCATCAAATAACTCCTTTCATATTTTAATTATACCATAAATTATTATATATTACATAAAATTATTTTAATAAATATAAAAGAGCAATATTTTTGAAATAAGTATGAAATGATGTTAAAATCTAAATACACTACGGGGAGCGCAAGCTGAGAGGAATTTATTTCGACTCGTATACCTGACTGGATAATGCCAGCATGGGATAGTGTAACAATCAATGTTACTTTATTTCTATGTTGCCATAGAAATTTTTTTATTTAAAGGAGGCAATTTATGAAAAAAGTCAGTGTAAGATCTTTAGTTCTAACTGCAGGACTCATCAGTATTGCAGTTGTGATTGATGTTATTGGTTCAGCAATTCCAATACTCAATCTAAGTATGCCGTTTGGTGGTAAATTTTTCGGTATATCCATTATTCCACTTGTATTTGTTAGTATCCTATTTGGATATAAACACGGTTTAATGGCTGGATTTATATATGCAATGTATAATTTCTCTGCAGATTATATTGTTTATCTTGATGCCTTGCGTGTCACATTGGAGTCTTGGACTGGTGAGACTTGGGGATTCGATAAAATCTTATTGTTAGTTTTATTAGATTATGTCATTCCTTTTACGGTAATCGGAATGTCTGGTGTGTTTTATAAAAAATATAAATCTTTTAAAAATGTCATATTAGGATTTGGTTTGGTCATTACGTTAAGGTTACTATCAGCGACTTTATCTGGTGTTATTTTGTGGTCAAGCTCAATCGCATATGCAGTAAGTGAAGTCGAAAGTGGAAATGCAGATCCTAATATCGCGACAAATATATTTGAGATATTCAATGGAAACGTATTTGGATATAGTTTAGGATATAATGCGATTTACTTAATCACAACATTTATTATATCTGTTGTGATCATGTATCCTATTTATCATCGTGTGATTCAGAGCTTAACATTTGATCAATCGATTTAAGGTAATCTAATCTCGGCATGAGTCCAAACGGTATTTCATACCCTTTTTTCACAAAATCATCAAAAGGGATTGACTGGCGCTTAATTTCCTGATCGAAATAAGGCTTCAAACTTAGGTAAGGCATCAAAAAGTATTTTTGGTGCCTTTTAAAATGCACAATAAGAAATGGTATACCACCCTGGTTATATACATCTTTTAAATGTTGTTGTTGGTGTTTATGAATATTGGCTAGAGGTAAGGATGTTTTTTGATTAGTTTCTTTGCAATCAAAATCAATATAGTATCCTTTATAGATGCCATTATAGTCAGTTGTAGAGGGTGTTTTATAATACGCCTCTACAATTTTTGCTTTATTTCTGGAAGGATAACTTACTTTTACGACTTGGACAGGCGTTGGTTTTTTATGTATGACAGCAATCTTTTTTTCTAAATAATATGTATTTGTTAGATTGATATCTGTCTCAAGTGTCATGCCTAATTTAGATGTCGAAATTACTTTTTCAAATGATTTTTTCTTGTTTGGATAATTCATATACCACCTAATTTTATTGTATCATGGTAAGAAGCATTTCTAAGAAAAAAATAAAAGTGTGATATAATTAAGTAAAATCACGTTACAAGGAAGTTTTATGAATAATATTCGTTTTTTCGCTTTAGGTGGATTGAGTGAAAATGGTAAAAACATGTATGTCTTTGACATTGCAGGTAACTATTATATTTTAGATGCTGGTATTAAGTATCCAACACAAGAGTTATTCGGTGTTGATGAGATAATTCCAGATTATCGCATGCTCATTCGTGTTCAACATAAAATCAAGGGTATTTTCTTATCGCACGCTCACGAAGATCATATCGGGGCTTTACCACACATTTTAAAAGATCTCAATGTGCCTGTGTATGCAACAAAATTTACCATGCAAGTATTAAAAGATCGTTTACTTGAGGAAAATTTTGATTTATCGACATTGACACTTAATGTCATTCACCAACATTCTATCGTAAAATTTGATCATGTAAGATTTACATTTTTTAATACAACACATAACATACCTGAGTCTATTGGTATCGCTATCCATACGACAAAAGGTGTCATTGTATATACGAGTGATTTCACATTTGAACAAAGTGGCGATCCTAGATATCAAACCGATTTTAAAAAGATCAATGAAATCGCTGAGAAAAACGTTTTAGCAGTACTCATTGAATCGATAGGCTCTACAACACATCTTGTTGGTGGTATGAGTTTAAATCTTGCACAGCATTTATCAAGCATTTTTACGAATGCAGATGGACGTATCATTGTAAGTATTTTTTCTTCAGATTTACATAAAATTCAAAAAGTAGTCGATATTTGTTTAGCTCACAATAAACGTATTGCGATCATTGGTAGACGTGCACAACGTATCGTTGATATTGCGATTTCTGAAGGGTATTTAAATATTCCAGAAAAAAACTTGGTTAACTTAAAATTTATTGATGATAAGCATAAAAATGATGATAAAGATATTGTTGCGATTGTTACTGGTAGCCGTCATGAACCATT
>JAYOFY010000104.1:1799-2726 GCA_038117465.1 Acholeplasmataceae bacterium | reverse complement strand
AGAACAATTACTTCAGGAGCAATAACAAATTCCACAACTTTTGATGCTTCAAGTAATGGAACATACGATGTCTGAATACGACTGACGATTTTATGATAGAGCGTTTGTTCTAATGTGAGTTTTTGAGATTCCGCTTCTAAAAAACGTTTTTCAATCGTTTTTAATGCTTCTGTTGTATATCTTTCAACATTTTTTAACGTTTGTTTACGTTGAAATATGTCAGATGATTCTAGTTGGTCGACATATATTTTACTAACTTCAATATAGTAGCCGGTTAGTCTTTGATACCCAATTTTTATATTTTTAATAGAAGTTATGGATTTAAGTTCTTCTAAATATGTATCTAATATCACTTGTTGAGATTCGAGTGATGCTATATAGGTATCTAATGTTTCATCAAAGCCACGTTTAATATAGCCACCATCGATGATATTGGTTGGTGGATCATCTATGATCGCATCATCTAAGTAGGTGATAAGCGCATCATCTATCTTCAAGACTTCGACTTTCTCTTTGAATAAAAGGTTTGATGTCATCAAATTATAAATATGTTGGATTTGAATTAACGAGTATTTTAACTGAATAATATCTTTTGGGTTACTTCGTTGATACATAAATCGTTGAAGCAGTCGAAAGACATCATACACCGATGAAAATGCCTCATGAATAAACAAGAGTTTTGGTTGATGCATCAGTGTTTCAATGTCATTTAAACGTGACTGTATTAGGTCTAAGTTTTTACTTGGTGTTTTTAATATTTCATTAAGTAATCGACTACCCATAGAAGTTTGGGTTTGATTCAAATAGTACATGAGTGACTGTTTTTTTTCTTTATGAAAAATATCTAAATGCTCAATTACATGCGCTTCCACATGCATGTTTTCTTGTGTTTGTTTCACATCAAAAGGTAATACATGCGCAACTGGA
>JAYOFY010000104.1:0-1789 GCA_038117465.1 Acholeplasmataceae bacterium | reverse complement strand
TAAATCTAATGCTTCACTAACAGATCCACAGTCATAACTTTGACCTTGTCCTGTTGACATATCAAAAAAACTTAAACCTACATGTGATTCATTAACGAAAAGCCCAGTGATATAATTGTTAACCGTTGGTTCTAGTAACTCACCTTCTAATACCGTACCTGGCGTAATTAAACGCGTTACTTTTCTTTCTACTAAGCCTTTTCCGGGTTCTGTTACTTGTTCTGCAATTGCAACACTAAATCCTTCCTTGATGAGTTTTTGAATATACAAAACAGATGCATGAAATGGAATGCCACACATCGGAATATTGGATTCTTTATGTCTTGATGTTAATGTGATATCTAATACTTGAGATGCGATTTTGGCATCATCAAAAAACATTTCATAAAAGTCACCAAGTCTAAAAAAGACTATCGCATCCGCGTAGTCTTCCTTTATATCAAGATATTGTTGTATCATAGGCGTTATTTTTACATGATCAGACATGATACAAACCGATTTCCTTTATATTATATTCCGATCCATTCGAATACATCAAATAAATGTTCTATGAGTCCTTTTCCTAAAACATTAAATCCATTGATTTGTTCATTTATCATATTGAGTGTCTCGTTATTCATAAGATAACTTGCTACAGCATATCCAACAAAAATAAATCCTAATACGAATACAAAAGCGAAAGCAAAGATCAATGTGCGTATTAACATGAGCGCTAATAATTTTAATACGACGAATTCGCCTATTGACCCTTTATTTTGTTTTTCTGATGTTTTACCAAGATCATCTATCAAAACTTTAAATGTACGTCTTTTTTTATGATATTTTTTATCCGGTAAAATCATCATTCGTTGTTGTTTATTAATGGCGTATAATTTTAAAAATTTCGCTGTATTTCTATCTAAAACAAGCGGTGTACCACCATATTGTTTAATATCATCAAGTGTTTGTTCTTTAGGAAGAATTTCTGTTTCTTTTTCTTTTTGTTTAGGTAATACTTTTTCTTTTTTCGGTTGTTTGTTCTGTGTCGATTGTTTTGTCTGAATTGGTATTACAGGAATTTTAGCATCTGTCTTAGGTGCATCCGGCACCGATTCAAATTCAAAAGGATCATCGATTTCTAACGCATAATCACCAGTTTTAGGTGATGTATAAAAAGATTTTGTTTGATGTGAAAATTCTAAAATATATTCTATAATTTCATCTTTTTTTAATTCTGTAGAAACTTTAATTCCATGATCTGTAGCATATCTTTGAATCATCACAACAGATTTCTTTTTAAGTTCATTTTCCAAGTCATCCGTCAAGTCACCACGTGCCTTTAATTCCAAGTAAATGACTTCAAGTAATTGTTCTTTTTTTAATCTTCTAGGTACGACAATACCGTACTTTTTCCCGAATGCTTTAACTTCTTGTAACGTAGACCCCTTAAACAATACTGGGCGAATTAGTGAAAGTGATAGTCCATCAATTTCTTTATCTTTATCAACGAATATATCATGAATTGTATCGTTAAAACTTTGTACATTTTTAAAATCATACGTATTAGATTGAGATTTCTTGGCATCTAGCAGATGTTGAATAACAGATTCTTTTTTTGCATCTACTAAATATTCAAAAATTGAAACTAAAAGCTGCTCAACATAGGATTGAACAAGTTTTGGTGTTTCATAAAATGTAAGTAAATTAACATATTGAAAATCAGAGTATTGATAAAACCATTTCAATCGATAATTAAGTTCATCCGCAAGTGTAAATCGATCTTTTCGTGTCTGTTTCACGAGTGGTTCAA
>JAYOFY010000103.1:0-2757 GCA_038117465.1 Acholeplasmataceae bacterium | reverse complement strand
ATCCACAATTTGATGTTGTTGGAATCAATGACTTAACAGATGCTGAAACACTTGCATATTTATTAAAATATGACACTGCACAGGGAAGCTTTAAAGTTGACAGTGTAAGTTATAAAGGATCTAATTTAGTAGTTGATGGAAAATCTATTCCTATTTCTGCAATTAGAGATCCTAAAGAATTACCTTGGAAAGCATTACAAGTAGATGTTGTATTAGAATGTACTGGATTTTTTGCAGATGAAGAAAAAGCAGGTTGGCATTTAGAAGCTGGAGCGAAAAAAGTTGTTATTAGTGCACCGGCAAAAGGAAATGTTAAAACTGTTGCATTCAACGTAAATGACAATATCTTGACTGGTGATGAAGATATCATTAGTGGTGCATCTTGTACTACTAACTGTTTAGCACCAGTTGCAAAAGCATTGAACGATGCCTTTGGAATTGAAAAAGGATTTATGACAACTGTGCATGCATTGACTGCAGATCAAGCAAATGTTGATGGTCCACATAAAAATGGTATCTACGCAAGACGTGGACGTGCATCAGCATTTAATATTGTACCTTCATCTACTGGTGCAGCAAAAGCAATTGGTCTTGTTATTCCTGAATTAAAAGGACGTTTAGACGGGACTGCATTACGTGTGCCAACACTTACAGGATCTATTGTAGATTTAACTGTTGAACTACAAAAACCAGTGACTAAAGAAGAAGTCAATGCAGCTGTAAAAGCTCAAGAAAGTGAAACATTAAAATATTTAACAGATCCAATCGTATCTTCTGATGTTATTGGTACATCTTATGGATCATTATTTGATTCATTAGCAACTCAAATCGTTGAGGCGAATGGAAAACAACTCGTAAAAGTACTTGCATGGTATGACAACGAGATGAGTTATACATCTCAACTTGTGAGAACTGTTAAAAAACTCGCATCATTTATTAAATAATAAAAAAAAGAGACAACATGATTGTCTCTTTTTTTTATTCATATATAATAGAATTAATGACATTAAAAGAATGGTTACGTCAACAACTTCAATCAGAATATATGAAAGATATAGTAGATCAAGTTTCTAAAGATGAAGCTTGTTTCAATGTTTTTCCACCAAGAGATTTAAGGTATCGCGCTATTGACATACTTCCATACAATCAATTAAAAGTCGTCATTATTGGACAAGATCCTTATCACCAAAAGGGTCAAGCCCATGGTCTAGCATTTAGTTGTCTTAAACACCCTTTACCACCATCCTTAAAAAATATCTTTAAAGCAATTGAATCTAATGGATTTGATGTCAACCATGAAAATGGAGATTTATCAAGATATGTATATCAAGGGGTATTACTTTGGAATACGTATTTAAGTGTCATTGAAGGAAAACCACTTTCTCATAAAAGTGATGCATATGTAAGGTTTACACAAAATTTGATTAAAAAAATTGTTGATGAAAACTCACACCTTGTATTTATGTTGTGGGGAAGCTTTGCGCAGCAATTTGAACCTTTGATCGATAAAAAACATCTTGTGATTAAGACGTCTCATCCTTCACCTCTATCCTCTTACAGAGGGTTTTTGACATCACAACAATTTAAAGAGACGAATGCGTATTTAATTGCACATAATAAAGCCCCTATAGATTGGAGATAATTTTGGACACAGTCGCAATTAAGGCATATTTAAATAGTAAAAACAATCCTCAGCTATCGTATAAAACGATTCATATTGGTGGATCTAATGGAAAAGGATCCACAGGATTTTTTTTATCTCAAATGCTTGTGTATTTAGGCTTCAAAGTGGGATATTATTTTTCACCATATATAATTGAACGATTCGATAATATTCTCATACAAAACAAAAGTATACAAAATACCATAGATAAATATCTGTTTTATCAAAGTGAAATGATGAGTGCAGGATTAACTGAGTTTGAACAAGATACCGCGCTCGCTTTTTTATTATTTAGTGAAGAAAAAGTCGATTTTGCAATTATTGAAGTGGGTCTTGGCGGTACTCATGATGCCACGAATGTTATAAATCCAGAAATCGGGATCATTACTTCTACATCATTAGAACATGATGACATCATTGGACCTACGATTTATGATATTGCAACACACCAAGCTGGCATCATAAAAAAAGGGATGCAAGTTTTGCTTTCTCCTTCGATAGATAAACACATAAAATCAGTCTTTTTAAACCGCATCAAAGAAGTATCCGCAACATATATTAAACATGATTCTATCCTTTTAGAACACACATTTCCTTCATATCAAACAAACAATTTAACACTTGCATATCTTGCACTCAATTTAATTCAAGATACACCTTCATTTCCATTTCCTATACTCAAGATGATGCCGTTTAGATTTGAGAGAGTTCGTCCAAATGTCATTTTTGATGGTGCACATAACGATGAAGGAATAAAAGCACTTATCAATACTTTAGAGACCCAACAATTAAAGCCGATAGTTTTCATGTCCGTACTCAATACAAAGAAATATGAACGCATGATTCAGAGGATGGTCGAATATACAGGTTCTGTTTATGTGACAACTTTTGATCACCAACAAAGTATTCAAATGCGTGATATTGCGCACATTAAACATGTTTCTTGGATAGATATGCATGAAATAATCACACGCATTAAAACTGAAAAATATGATACAATATTAATTACAGGGTCTTTATATTTTTTAAGGACACTTAAGCGTTTATTAGAGTTTTAGGGGGAAAATATGAAAGATAAAATTCAAGTGATTCAA
>JAYOFY010000102.1:0-2775 GCA_038117465.1 Acholeplasmataceae bacterium | reverse complement strand
CATTTTTGCTTGTTCGATGGCAAAAGTACTCATCGTTTCATCCGACAACATGGCAGCAATTTCTTTAATGCGAGCGTCCTCATCAAGTGATTCAACAAATGTTTGTATGCGCTGATCAATGGTTTCTTTATACACTTTTAAGTGTGTATTTGCTTTGGCTGCGACTTGTGGTACATGGGTAATAACAATAACTTGTAACGTATCACTTAGTAATGCCATTTGATTCGCCACTTTTGAAGCTGTTTTTCCACTAATACCTGTATCAATTTCATCTAAAACTAACATGGAGACACCTTGATATAGTGCTTGAAGTGATTTTAAAGCAAACATAAATCGTGAGCGTTCTCCACCTGAAGCGACTTTATGAAGTGGCTTTAAAGGCTCACCTTCATTGAGTGAAATATTAAATATTACATCATCCATACCAGAGTCTAACATTGTGTCTGTTTTTATAACATCAATTTGAAAGGATACATGCGATAAGTCAAGCGCGAGTAATCGTTCTATGAGCGTTTTTTCAATCATGGATGCAACTTCTTTTCGTTTTTGGGTTAGTTTATGAGCAGTTTTTAACACGATGTCTTTTTTCTTTTGGATGTCTTGATCTAATGTTTGTATGAGTCCTTCGTAATTGTCAAACATGGCTTGATCCGTTTTTAATGTATCTAAGTAGTCTATGAGTTCAGGAATCGATTTTTGATACTTTTGTTGAATCTTTATCAAATCAAATTCTCTTTGTTGAAGCATTTCAAATCTTTCTGAATCAAAATCAAGTGTTGTCATATCATTTAGAATTGTTGATTTGATGTCATCAATTTCATAATAAACATCATCTATCGTTTCTTTCATCTTTTCATATGCGTGGATGTATGTTGATAACGACTGAATTTCTTGTTTGATTTGATACACTTGATGAATCACTTCACTTGTTTCAAATAGCGCTTCTAAGTTTTGATAGTGTGATGCAATCGCATCGTAATGTTTCAATCGTTGAAGTTCTTCTTGAGTGTCTTTTAATATATGTGATGTTAATTGTAGTGCTTCTAGTTCTTGAATTTGAAACTTAATAAGATCATCTTGTTTTTGTTTAGTTTCGTGTTGTTCGATGATGTGTTGTTTTTTCTTTAAAGCATCTTCATATGAAGATTTTGATAACAAATAATCAATACGAATCGTTTCTATAGCTTTTTGATCATATGTATCAAGTAAGTGAATATAAGATTTAGGGTCTATCAGTTCATATAAATCATCTTGATCATGAATATGACCGATCTCACTTGCGACTTCTCTTATTTTCGCAAGTGTCACGGTTTCACCATTGAGTTTCATTTGATGTTTTGATTGACTTGATAAACGTCTTTCAATCGTGATCTTCTCACCTTTCAATTCAAACACGCCTAAAACAACGGCTTCATCAAAGCCGTGTCGAATCATGTCTTGATCACTCCTTTTACCAAATAATAACTGAAGTGATTCTAAAACCATCGATTTACCAGCACCTGTTTCACCAGTGATTGCTGTTAATCCTGGATAAAAATCTAAGGCCATATCATCGATAAGTGCGATATGTTTTACTGAAAGTGATTTAAGCATGAACCCCTTTTTTTCTTAAGTATAACAATGTTTCTTGATTTCCTTTTTTACCTAAAATGTTGGAATCTTTTTCATAAATAATGCCATACCCAATATGTAATATCTTTTTTTTCACTTGATTGAGAATGTGTATTCGTGTCTTATTATCTTTGATGACATCTTTATAATGAGATTGTTGTTCAAATTGTGGTTTTACTAATACAATGAGATCTTTTGTATCATCATAGACATATTCTAATATGGGTATGACGGATGTAAATGAAACATCAATGACCATCAAGTCATGTTCGGGAAGACTGACATCCAATATGTTGGTTTTTTCATGTATGGTAACACGTGCATCTTTTCTTAAAGTTTCATGAAGTTGATCGCTTCCAACATCATAGGTAAATACATGTTTTGCACCGTTTATCAATAATACATGAGTAAATCCACCTGTAGATGCACCAACATCGATACATACATTATCTTTGATTTGGATATTAAAATCCATTAAAAATTGATTCAATTTGTCTCCACCACGAGAAACAAATTGAATTTCTTTTTCAATATTTATGAAATCATTTGATTTTACGTCATAACTTGCTTTTTTTTGAATGTGACCATTCACTGAAACAAACCCTCTATTGATAAGGTCTTTTGCTTTTGCACGTGTTTCTGTAAAATGTTGATCTGCTAAATATTGATCCAAACGCATGTTATTCTTGAGTTTTTACGAGTACTTTTTCGGCATTTTCAAGCATGGTATAACATGCTTTTGCAAGTTCTAATCCTTTTTTATATTCTTTTACCGCATCATCAAGTGCGATTTCTTTTGTTTCTAATTTCTTCACAACATTTTCTAATTGTTCTAACATTGTTTCAAATGATTGTTCCATGTTATCGCTCCTTTTTATCTTTGATTTGTGTATGTAACATACCATCTTTTAATGTGACGGTTATCGTATCATCGATGTTCACGTCATGTATACTTGTAATGATCTTTTGATCTTTTTCAAGTAATCCGTAACCTTTATCCATCACTTTAAGTGGTGATAACCCATCTAATTTTTGCACTTGTGTTTCAAAACGATACCGTATGTCTTTTAAATAATTTGAGATCGATGGTTCAAGTCGTTGATGTGTTGAGACATACCATTGTTTTTTCATGTTTAATAAATAATTGTCTGAACAGAATACATA
>JAYOFY010000101.1:2178-2829 GCA_038117465.1 Acholeplasmataceae bacterium | reverse complement strand
GCTTAACACCCTCTATATTTTTAGCCATACGTTCAATTTGAGCTGGTCTTTTCTCTATGTGATGATCTTCTAAATAACCTTTGACATACCCAAAGGCATTTCGTTCTGCGATGGTTTGTATGGTACCAGCTCGATAAGCTTGATTTTCTCCTACTAATAGTTTGACATAATCATGTGCTTTGGATTGATATTCTCCACTGAAATTCAAATCAATATCAGGTATTTTATCGCCATTAAATCCTAAAAAAGTCTCAAAAGGGATATCATGACCGTCTTTGATCAATTTTGATTGACATATCGGACAATTGGCATCGGGTAAATCATATCCAGCATATACATTTTCAAACAATGATTGAAAGTCCTCTTCATAAGATTGATATCCAACATTTTGATATTCTTCCTCAGTAAGTTTAAATGCTGTGAAATGACCTTCTTTGCATCGATAATGCGGCTTTAATGGATTTACTTCTGTAATGTTGAGTAATGTTGCAACTAAAGAAGATCCTACAGATCCTCTTGAACCAACTAAATACCCTTCTTCTAAAGAATTTTTGACAAGCAAATGCGACATGTAGTAGATTGATGCAAATTGATTCTCAATGATGTTTTTTAATTCTCGATCAATACGTCTTGAAACGATTGGATGCAATG
>JAYOFY010000101.1:0-2168 GCA_038117465.1 Acholeplasmataceae bacterium | reverse complement strand
ATGTATCTCCATATTGTTTTTTCGTTTCCTGTTTTACAAGTCTTTTAACCTCATTCTCAATACTAGGTATTTGAATGTTTTCACTAAATGCGTCATCTTGAATCGCTAAAAGACCACTTGGGAATAATTGAATCGTATCAATATGATGATTTAGTCTATGTGTTTCTTCAACTACAATACGTTCTGCATCGACACCTAAAAAAGCAAATGCCTGTAGCATCTCATCGGTTGTTCTAAAGTGAAGCTTAGGTTTCACTTGATATCTTTTTAAATCATGAATGCCTCCACCCACTTGAGGTGTGGAAATATAAATGTCACGATACATGTGATCTTCAGGATGTAAATAATGCACATCACCCGTTGCAATCACTGGTATAGATAGTTTCGTTGCTGTATCGACAATCTTTTTAACGGTTGCTTCAATGATTTCTTTTCCGCCATCACCAATTTGATCGATAATGTGCAAATAACTTTCAGGAGGCTGAACCTCAACATAGTCATAAAACCTCATAACTTCTTCAAGTTTTTCTGAGGATTTATTAAGTGCCGTTTCAAACACTTCTCCTTTGTAACATCCTGACCCAATGAGCAATCCATCTCTATACATCTCAACGATTTGTTTAGATGTTCTTGCACCTTTATGATAAAAGGTTGTAAGTGCGTGAGACACAATCTTATATAAATTTTTGAGTCCTTTTTGTTCTTTAACTAAAATATTTAAATGAAAAGGAATCATGAGTTGATAGTAATGTTCCACTTGATTCATCTTGAAGTAATCAGAAATCGAAGCATACCCTTTTTTGGTGAGTTCCTGCATCATCAATATCCAAATCTCTGCAGTAACTCTTGCATCATCTTCAGCTCTATGGTGTGCTTCTTGTTTAATCTTAAAATGTTTTGCAACAGCTTTTAAATTAAATGATTTTAATACATCAACATAGTGCAGTCTTGCAAGCATTAATGTATCTAAAAATCCTTTGTACGTTATTTTAAGTTGATTTCTAGAAGCTTTTGCTTCAATAAAATCAATATCAAATGTTGCGTTATGTGCAACCATTATTGCACCTTCACTAAATGATAAAAAAGATGTTAATGCAGCTTCAATGAGTGGTTGACCAACAACCATCTCATCTGTAATACCCGTAAGTTCAGTTGTAAACGCAGAGAGTTTCCGCTTTGGATCAATAAATTGTTGATAGGTTTCTATGATTGAGCCGTTTTTAACTTTGACGGCAGCAATTTCAATAATATCATCATGAATGACACTAAATCCTGTTGTTTCGATGTCAAATACAACATATGTATGTGATTTCATATCAGAATCATTGATGTCACCATCAATAATTCTTAATTGATTTTGATCAACGCAAGATAATTCTGTACCAAAAATGGGTTTGATGCCTGCCTTTTTTGCTGCTTTATCTAATTCTGGAAAGCCATATACACCATCATGATCCGTAATTGCAATTGCTTCATGACCCCATAATTTTGCTTGATTTACATAGTCAGTAATACTTGCGATGCCATCTAAATTACTCATCGTTGAATGCATGTGAAATTCGATACGTTTACGTTTTGCATCGTCTTCTCTCATGTGCTGTTTTTTATCTAAAAACAACATTTTTTTCGCCATGACGTTAATGTCTCGATCAAAACTATCATATTGAAAATAGCCTGTAACTTGTAAATAATGTCCTTCTTTAATTGTTTTAGCAAACGCTTCATCTTTTGGATTCGATACAAAACTCTTCACTTTAATGGCATCATCTTCATCTGCAAGAATCATTGTAAGTAATTTTGTTTTTGTTAACGTCCTTAACTCGACTTTTCTCACTTGACCTTCAATGATACAGTCAGACTGTCCATGTTCATTTCGATATTGATCAAAACGATATTGATCCATAGGGATGTTAGAGATTTTCATCGCCTCAGGAGAGTGCCGTGTTGTGAATTTATTACTATCGACTAAAGGAACATCTTTTTTATATTTCAATTTTTTATCATGGATCACATCAAGTTGTTTTTTCTCATTCTCAATAACTGCGGTAGCTTTAGGTATTTCTTTATTAAAAGATAAATCCATTGTGAAAAACAGACCATAAGTATGTAACATATTTTCAATTTGTTTGAAATGCTGTTTGATGTAGGCTGAATCTTCATCAACACGA
>JAYOFY010000100.1:1128-2846 GCA_038117465.1 Acholeplasmataceae bacterium | reverse complement strand
ATGAAAATCATATTTTTTGGAACCCCTCAATTTTCATCGATCATCTTAGCATCACTTTATGAAGATCATGACCTAGTAGCGATTGTCACACAACCAGATGAATCTAAAAAGATATCACCTGTAAAAAAGTTTGCTTTAGAACATGATATAAAATTGTTTCAACCTAAAAAAGTTAAAATTATCTCTGAACAACTTATCAAACTTAACCCTGATATATATATTACTGCTGCATTTGGGCAATTTATACCAAATAATATTCTAGATCATAAACCATCAATTAATGTTCATGCATCATTACTTCCAGCCTATCGTGGTGCTGCTCCGATTCAATATGCTTTAAAAGATGGTTTAAAAGAAACAGGGATCACCATTATGTATATGGTCAAAGAAATGGATGCTGGAAATATCATCGCGAAAAAAGTTGTTACAATCCAAGATCATGATCATGCGACAAGTTTAACACTTAAACTTGCGCATGAAGGAGCTTCTTTATTACGAGAAACATTGCCATTGTTTCATGATCAAAGGCCTTTAGGAGAAATTCAAAATCCAAACGAGATTACATTTGCACCAAAATGGCAACCTAAAGATGAACGGGTACATCTAGACATGAATTGCCAAACATTTTTAAATTATGTTAGAGCAAATGCTATGACACCAGGTGCAACACTTCACACTGATATATGCACTTTTAAAATTTATGAAGCTGAAAAAAATGATATAATACAACCAGATTCAGTCGGCAAAGTATGGGTATCAAAATCTTCACTCTCACTTTCACTAATTGATGGTGTGATTGATATTATAACCATACAGTTACCAGGAAAGAGAAAGATGCCAACTAAAGACTTCTTGAATGGTCAAAAAGTCTTTGTAGATAGCATGATATTAAAGGAGATCTAATGTCTAATAATAAAATTATATTTACACGTTCAGAGATGCTAGAATTTAATCGACAAACGTTACTTAGAAGAGGTGTGACGCTGGAATCGATTGCAGATATTGCCTATAAACAACAAAAAAGATACTCAGAAGACGTTACATTTGAATTATGTTTAGAAAGTGTTGAAAAAATTTTATCCTTCAGAGATGTCTTTCATCACGTACAACTTGCTGCTGAGATTGATCGTTTAGCAGAAGAAAAAATGTTTCAAGGACCTATTCAAGATATTATTTTTGAAGACTTTGGATTGTTTGGAATTGATGAAACCATGGGGTTGGATGTTGCAGGTTTATATGGTACGATCGGCCAAACGAATTTTGGCGATATCGATGTCAATAAAGCAGGTATTGTGAAAGATTTGAATGAATTTGGTAAAAGTGACAAAGCATGTCATACCTTTTTAGATGACATTGTCGGAGCAATTGCTGCCTCAGCATCAACACGTGTTGCTCAAATATCAAATGAAGATTTAGCAGAATTAGATGATGAAGGACATAACTTATTTAGACTTTCAGGAGAATAATATTGTTTTTTAAAAAACGTAGTTTGACATCGATGTCACAATCGGTGTTTTCTAAATTTTTTGGTTTTGAAGAAGGTGTCGATGTCACGAATGATGTCGCCCTTTTAGTTCGTCGAAATATTGTGATTAAAAATATTATTTTTGTTTCCAATATTTTATATGGCATTATGCTTTTTATTTTATCTTTATCAAGTACTGGTGGTGTGACGGATTGGGTGATTACGGTTCTTGCATTTCCAGTAACGTTTATGA
>JAYOFY010000100.1:0-1118 GCA_038117465.1 Acholeplasmataceae bacterium | reverse complement strand
ATACTAAAAAGACTTATTTATAGTGACCAGGAAGATAAGACTAAACAAAGTGTCGCGATGTATGTTGCAGGGTTTTATATGTTTTTCTCTGCCATTCTTATTTATGCGAGATTGTATTCTATCCCGCATTTTGAAACAGGCGCATACATATTAATTTATTATGCAATTGTTGTTATAAGTTTGTATCAAGATAAACAACTTTTGTCTTCTAGTTTCACAACACTCATTATTTTACTTACTGCCATTCATCTTATTTGGACATTTAATTTACAGCAAGCTGCAGAAGGATTTACCGTGTTTGAGTTTATCCCGATTTTTGTTCAAACGAATGATTTTCAAGATATTGCATTAAGAACATTGTTATTTATATTGTTTTATTTTGTTGTGTATGCGATTGTGTCTATGGGTCAATACATGCAACAAGAACGTAAACTAGAGCTTATTAGAAGACGTCAAGTTCAAAGTGATTTCTCTCATATCGTTTCAGATTTATTTTCTGTTGTGTTTTCTGAATCGGATAAACGTATGGATCAGCGACATGCGATGCATATTCGTGAGATGTCAATGAAACTTGCAAAAGATATAGGCTTAACGGATTTAAAAACCAACGAATTAGAATGGTATACAACCGTTCATTTAAAATTTGAAGAAATTAAAGATTTAAATACAAAAGAAGAAACACAAACGCAATCTACATATCAAAAACTCAAAGAAAAAACGGAACTTGGATCAAACATTGCCAAAAGATTACAACTTGCTCAAAAATGTGAAGAAGTCATTCGAGCGTATATCGAGGGAACAAACAACGACTCATTTATTACAAACATGCAGTCCATTCAAAAATCAGATATTGCGGATGTCATTTTATGTGTGGATATGTATTTGACGTTAAGAGAACTACGCTCATATAAACGTCCGATGAATCATAGCCAAGCAATGAAAATATTAGAAGGCGACTTATCGGTCTATATTGATGATCGAATTATCGAAAGATTTGTAAAATTTCAAGACGAATACGATATCATGTTTAAAAACTTTTAATTCATGTATAATAATATTATAACTTAATCGTCTTATTCAGAGCTATGTAGGTGAGGTGACCGATGACATAGCAGCAA
>JAYOFY010000099.1:2467-2866 GCA_038117465.1 Acholeplasmataceae bacterium | reverse complement strand
GATCCTGCTTGAATAAACATGAGTAAATATGCAAGTTTCATTCTTCTAGGGTCATCATTGAGTCTTTTTTTAATACGAATGGTATCATGTGAACACACTAAATTAAACATTGATTGAATCACATGCTTGGGTGTTCTTGCTAAATACCTGTGCATATCTTCTGAAAACGTTTGGGAATTTGTTTGATGTTCTAAAAAATTCCAAATTGGAACACTTAAATCATAATTCATGACTGAATCCATTTGATCTCCTTGTAACCAAGGAAGAGAACTATCCCAATTTTCACCTAAAATAAAGGCATCTTTTTTTATATTTCGTGCCGCAATTCTAATTTTTCTTAAAAAATCATGACTCACTTCATTAGAGACGTCGAGTCGCCATCCGTCAATATCATATTCC
>JAYOFY010000099.1:0-2457 GCA_038117465.1 Acholeplasmataceae bacterium | reverse complement strand
GATGTGATGTGTTCCATTTTGGCATCATCGGTGTGAATCCAAATGTTTCATAGCGATTCTTTTTGTTTGGATATTTTTTAGGTTTTCCATGGGCATTCAATTCAAAATCAACAACTGGAAATTCATGAATAAAAAAACAATCTTTATATTTTGATTCTGAACCATTCTCAACAACATCTTGAAACATTGGGTGTAAAAAGCCACAGTGATTAAATACACCATCTAACATCACTTTGATACCGTTTTGATGACATGATTCTACAAGTGCTTTAAAGTCTTCATTTGTTCCAAATTGAGGATCGATGACATGATAATCAATGGTGTCATATTTATGCATGGAAGATGCATGGAAAATAGGTGTAAAATAAATGCCTTGAATACCTAAAGATTTGAGATAAAGTATTTTTGATTGTATCCCTTTTAAATCCCCACCCATTTGTAAATCATTATGAACCTTTTCGATATGCCAATCCTCTTTAGGCGCATCTGTATAAAAACGATCAGGAAATATTTGATACCATACCATATGCTTTGACCATGCAGGTGTATCCATGACATCTTCATGATTTAAGTAAGGGAAATTAAAATAATGACTTAAGTCATACGTTTTAAATAAGACACCATCCTTGATTTGTTTAATACCTTGCGTGCCATATAAATATGTTTCGTCATCCTCTTTGATTAGAAAAGCATATTTGGTACGCTTGTGTGAAGGTTTTATACTTAAAAAATAATACGTATATAAATCATCTGTATATCTTTTGGACATCTCTGAAATATGATGTACCCACGAAAATGTGCCGTCAATATCTTTCCATTCAAAAGGATCTCCGTGAATCAGCGACAAGGATAAAGCATCATATTTATCTGTTTGAATCAGAATATGTAATGTTTCATTATCATAGGCATAACTTAAATGAGATTTTGCTTGATGATAAATTGCTTGTTTGTTCATATTATTACTCCAATACAATTATATCATGCTTATAATACGAGAAAAATAAAAGATTATGAAACCGCTAACATTATTTATTTTTTAGTGAATTTATGCTACAATAAGCACGGTATCAAGGGATACATTGGAGGGCTTCATGAGAAGTAGTGGCATCTTGCTTCATATATCAAGTTTACCAGGACCATATGGTATCGGTACGTTTGGTGATGCGGCATATCAATTTATTGATTTTTTGAAAAAATCTAAGCAATCATACTGGCAAATTTTACCATTAGGACCCACGTCTTATGGAGATTCCCCGTATCAAACATTTTCTGGAAATGCACTCAATCATTATTTTATTGATTTAGATAGACTCATCCAAGAAAAATTATTAACTAAAAAAGACATTGTGATGCACAAAGTCAACCCTAAAGATATTGACTACGGTGCTTTATATCAGGATCGCTTACCAATTCTAAAAAAAGCATTTTTTAGATTTGAAAAAAATAAAGCATATACGAAATTTTTGAATCAACATGCATCATGGTTACATGATTACGCATTGTTTATGTCATTGAAGAGATTTTTTGATGGTGCACCTTTTAATCAATGGCCAGAAGATATCAAAATGCGCTATGATTTTGCATTGACGTATTATCATGACAAGCTTAGTGAAGATATTGAATTTCATAAGTTTTTACAATTTAAAGCATATCAGCAATGGTTTTTATTAAAAAATTATGCAAACAAAAAAGGCATCCAAATCATTGGAGATATTCCTATTTATTTAGCATACGATTCAAGTGAAGTCTGGACACAACCACAAGTGTTTCAACTCAATCGTGAAAAAGAGATGACACATGTCGCTGGTGTGCCACCAGATGGATTTTCTGAAGATGGACAATTATGGGGAAACCCACTTTATGATTGGGGTTATTTAAAGCAAACCAACTATGATTTTTGGGTTGCTAGAATGTCAAGTCAATCTAAATTGTATGACATGATTCGTATTGATCATTTTATAGGATTTGAGCATTATTACAGCATTCCTGCACATGAAAAAACAGCAAGACATGGTGCTTGGTTAGATGGTCCTGGATACGATTTATTTCAAACGATTGAATCTAGATTAGGGAAACTCAACATTATTGCAGAAGATTTAGGTCGTGTGACAACTCGCGTTGTTGAATTACTCAAGAATACCGGATTTCCAGGGATGAAACTCACACAGTTTGCACTCTATGATGAAGGCAATAATGCCTCACTGCCACATGGATTTCCAGTCAACACGGTTGCATATACTGGGACACATGATAACGAAACAACAAAATCATGGTTTAAACATTTGAATGCGAAAACAAAGACACATGTCTTAAGATACACGAATACTGGATCTAGAGAAAGTGTCACTTATGGATTGATTAAAGAAACACTTAAATGCCCATCTAAAATTGCCATCATACCTTTTCAAGACTATTTAGAATTAGGGGATGCAGGTCGTATGAATGAACCATCTACTA
>JAYOFY010000098.1:0-2884 GCA_038117465.1 Acholeplasmataceae bacterium | reverse complement strand
TCTGTGTCAGGCTCAAGGCTTTCATTCGCTCAGAGCAAAAATTTGATGATCTGGAACATATGTGCCTTTTTTAATATGATTACCAACATAGATGACATCAATGGCGATAGGCGTTTCCATAATGTGTATAAATGATTCCAGACCTGTTTCTTCTTTTGCTTCTTTTAATGCCACATGTAAACAATCTGGATCATCATCATTATGACCACCAAACCAACCCCATGATTGATAAATGTTATGAAATCCTAATAGCACTTTTGTTTTGTCTTGATTTAAAATCATCACGGATGATGTCACATGTGCCACTAAGTTTTCTCTTGATAATGCATTATCAACCGTATCAATATGATCTAAAATCAGTTTTTGATCCATCACTTCTTGTTCTGAAAGTGGAATGTAGTTTTTAAATACGTCTTTATAATGTGACATCAACTTGAAACCCGTAGTCATCTTTTATATTGCCGTATTGTATATCAAGCAGTAATTGTTTCAGTTTTTTTGTTACTGGTCCAATGGCATCTGATATATGATATGTTTTATTTTGATACGTTAATGAACCAATAGCTGTGACAGATGCGGCAGTCCCACAGGCACCCATCTCATCAAATGTTTCAATATCTGCAAGTGGAATTTGCGATTCAATAACATCTAAATCTAACATATCTTTTGCAAGTATTTTTAACGTATCATTTGTGATGGATTTTAAAATCGATGATGATTTTGGTGTGTAATATGTGTTATCTTTGATACAAAAAAGATTGGCACCACCAAATTCATCTAAGTAGGTGTGGGTTGCAGGATCTAAAAATAAAGCATCTTCATAACCATCTGCTTTTGCTTCGTATTGGATTTTAATTGCACCACCATAATTGCCACCGACTTTATAAGGACCAGTGCCATTAGGTGCCGCTCTATCTTCATCTACAATTAAAAACTTCCCTGCAGCATCGCCTTTAAAATAAATCCCTACAGGTGCAACCACAACGCCAAAGAAATAACTTGGTGCTGGTCTTAAGCCTAAATTATGACCAGTACCAATCATAAAAGGTCTGACATATAAACTTTGACTTTGATTATATTCTGGGACAAATCTTTGATTACGTTTAACAGTTTCAGTTACAGCGTACATAAACTGTTCATCAGAAATTTCTGGCATCATCATACGACGACAAGACATGCGAAAACGTTTCGCATTTTCTAGTGGTCGAAACAGTTGTATCCCACCATCTTTACGTCTAAAGGCTTTCATCCCCTCAAAGCATTGTTGCCCATAATGTAATGATGTTGCTGACATTTCAATATCTAGATTAGGAGATGCTTTAAATTCAGGTGCTTGCCATGCACCATCTTTGTAATGTTGATGATAATATATATCCACGATTTGAAATCCAAATGGTTTATTTGACATATTTTCCTCCCATCATATCAGAAAGTCTCATACTTCCTTTTCTTGATAGTTTTTTAATAAACGCTTTATGTCTAAAACGTAATGCTGATAAATCTTCATGATATGAAATATTTCTAACAGGTTCATATCCTAGTGATCCTAAGTATTCAAAACCACGATCTCGTCTAATTTCAAGTTTTTGACCATGGGCTTTTGGAAATATGATCCAAAGTAGACCATCTTCTTTTAATTGTGTTAAATATGTATCTGTTTTTTCTTTTAACATCCTTTTACTATCCACATATAAAAGCATCCCGTCATAGCTGTCATAGGTGTCATATGGAATATTTAATATGTCATCATAAAAGATATGCATGTCTTCTTTTATTTGAAGTTTTCTTAATACATCGTTCATATGAGTTTCCCGTATAATTTAAATTGATTGATATAATGTGTTTTAATTTGTTCTTTTGTTAGATGATGATTTGAAAACGTATGGATATGATCTTGATGTATGCGTATATTAAATCCTAAATAATGACCTGTTTTAATGGTTGCATCCACACAATATTCAATTTGATACCCGCATATATCGATGGTTTCTATGTTTTTCTTTTTTAATAACACATTTAAAGGTGTTTGATAAAATGCACTATGATGATATTTATGTATGATTTGATCATTTACCAAGTTTAGTTCAAGATGTAATTGTGATGTTTTTTGATTCGGATCAAATTCACTACCGTCTTCAAGATGTCTTATATAATACACATCTTGTGGCTTATAAGTTGAAATTAGTGCGTTGATCGCGCGAATGTTATCAGTGACACTTATATCATTTGATAAAGAAAGTGCGTCTTGAATATCAATCACAAGTAATACAGATGCCATCATAACTCCTTTTATCTATTATACATGATTTTATTTATGTTCTTTTTAATGTAAGTAGTGTCACAGACTCCACTTGGGCTGTTTGAGGAAACATATCAAATGGGATGACCTTTTTAATGTCATAATGTCGACTTAAAATATTTAAATCTTTTGCAAGTGTTGAAGGATTACAAGAGCCATAAATGATCTTTTTAGGTTTTAATTTAGATAAGATATGAAGCATTTTATCCCCTAAACCTGTTCTTGGTGGATCAAAAAAGATGACATCTACTTTTTCTTTCATTTGTTTTAAAACAGAAAAAGCATCTCCTGTAATGACTTTGATGTTATGAATGTTATTTTTGTCTAAGGACATACGAGCATTGATGGCTGCTTTTGGATTGATTTCAATGGCAATCCCTTTTTTTACATAGCGGCTCGCCATATGGGAAATGGTAGCAAGTCCTGCATAACAATCGACAATGATATCACTCGGTTTTAATTTCGCAAGATGAATCATTGTTTCATAAAACTCAATGGCAACGGTACTATTGAGTTGAAAAAAAGATTGTGGATATAACTGATACGTATAGCCTGAAAGTGTTGCATCAATCGTTTCTTTACCAT
>JAYOFY010000097.1:0-3004 GCA_038117465.1 Acholeplasmataceae bacterium | reverse complement strand
TCATCCAATCGTAGATCCTCAATTTTACTTGAATCAGCGCATTTATCAATTGTGGATATTTGCAGATTCAGATGATGATATTAAAGAAGTTGCGCATAAGCTTACTCAATTTCATTGCTTTCCTTGGCATGTTGGAGGTGCAGATTTTATTTATCCACATGTGCATAAAGCTTCAGGAATTGAGTATTTAAGACAATTAGATCCATATGATCAATTGATTACTGTTGGCGATGGATTAAACGATGTCTCCATGATAAAAATAGCAGATATCGGTATCGCCATGGATAATTCAAGATTTGTTGCATTAAAAAAAGAGGCAACACACATTGCCCCTCATATAAAACACGATTTATTATATGAATTTTTTATCAAACATCAATTACTTTTGACTTAAAATGCCTTTTTTAACGTCTTCAATGATGACTTCTGGAATATAAAGATCGATATCTGCACCATGGAAAATCAATTCTTTAATTGCTGAAGATGATACAAAATGATTTCTAGAAGATGGAAATAAAATGACGGTTTCAATGTTAGGATTGATATTTCTGTTATATTGATAGAGTGCATATTCATTTTCGTAGTCTTGAATATTTCTTAGTCCTCTCACTAATAGTTGAATGTCGTGTTCTTGTGCATATCTCACAACAAGGTCACTTGTAGATGTGATGATAAGATTTGGAATATGTTTTGTTGCTTTTTGAACAAATTCAATTCTTTTTTCAACAGAGAATGAACGTGATTTATGCATATTGTCTGCAACAACAACATAGAGTGTATCGACAAGATTTGCTGCACGTTCGATGACATCGACATGTCCTTTTGTAATTGGATCAAATGTACCTGGATACATTGCTTTTCTCATTTGATTTACCTCACATGCATTATAACATAAAAGGAGTCATTATGAATATTCCATATAAATATTTACTGCTAAGATTTTATGCACACATCATGTTAATTTTACTTTCAGTTTACACCATATTAGTTGCCATCATCAATGAAGAAGGACTCGCGCAAGCATTGATCTTTTTTGTCGCTTTTATATGTGCTATTTTCATGTATAAACACTATCAAAAAGCATCCATGCAAATGAAGCTCATGACACCAAAGGAAAAATCATTGCTAGAATATAGTTTATACATATATATCGGCCTATACATTTCTAGAACAATATTATTATCTACAACATATGCATTTTTAAATCTTTATATCGGCATCATCTTATTATTGATTGCCGCTTCAACAACATATATTATATTTAAAATGATCAAATAAGGAGGATCACATGTTAAAAGAAACATTTCAATTATATAATGGTGTTACAATTCCTAAAGTTGGATTTGGGACTTGGCAAGTACCAAATGGTGATATCGCCTATCAAGCAGTTAAAGATGCGCTAGAAGTAGGCTATATACATATTGATACAGCTTATGTGTATGAAAATGAAGTGAGTGTTGGCCAGGCTATTAAAGATGCACACATGAAAAGGTCTGAACTCTTTGTAACGTCAAAATTACCTTCACACATTAAAACATATGATGAAACAGAATCGTATTTTTATGAAACACTCAAACGATTACAATTAGATTATTTAGACTTATATTTAATCCATGCACCATGGCCGTGGTCAAACATTGGTCAAGATTGTAAAGAGGGTAACGCAGAGGCATGGAAAAAAATGATTGAACTTTACGAGGCTAAAAAAATCCGAGCTATCGGTGTCTCAAATTTTAATGTGGATGACTTGAAAGATTTAATCGCTAGAACTGGTGTGGTACCCCACGTTAATCAGATCGCGTTTTTTGCTGGTCACTTTCAAAAACAAAAAGAAACGCTTGCATTTTGTCAAGAAAATCATATATTAGTTGAAGCATATTCACCACTTGCGATTGGACATGCCCTAAAGACACCACTTGTTGTATCACTTGCAGATAAATATCAAAAAACACCTGCACAAATACTCATTCGTTACACATTAGAACACAACACACTTCCACTTCCTAAATCAACAAAAAAAGCCCGCATGGAAGAAAATGCAGACTTAGATTTTTCAATTTCAAAAGAAGATGTTTTATTATTAGATCAACTTTCAGAAGATCCAAGACGTTTTGGTTAATGCGTTTGGCAATGTTCACAATATCCATATAACGTCATATCGTGATGAGTTACTTGAAAGCCATAGGGTTGCCCAATGGCTTTTTCTTTACCCTCGATATGACAACCAACAGGTATCATTTTTTCGCAACCAATACATACTAAGAAATGATGATGATGCCCTGTATAATAATACTGTTTTTGATTGATGATCGTTTTAAATACTTGGTGATCTTCATAAAATTTCTCAAGAGATCTGTACACTGTAGATAAATTTAATTTATCATCATGAATCATCATATGAATATCATCGCATGTCATGGGTAAATCATGTTGATGCAACACATCAAGTATTTTTTTTCTTTGTGATGTCATTCTCATGTTTGAATACCTCCACGTTTATAAGCAAAACTTAGTATGAAAAAGATTGTGTAAATTAAAATAATTGAAGCACTTGCAGGAATATTGAGCGGATGTGACATCAAGATGCCAATGATGGCTGATAAAGTCGCAATCACAACACCTAAAAGAAGTGTGTTTTTAAAAGTGTGAGATATTTTAGAGGCGATAGCGGCTGGAAAAATAATAAGCGATGTAATGAGTAGAACCCCGATTGAACGTACACCGATGACAATAAATAATGATGTTAAAATTGCAAGAATGTATCGTATCCGTGTGACATTTACTTTTAAAAACAATGCATAATTTTCATCATAAGTCATTAAAAAAAGCTTTTGATACATTACTTTCACAAAAATACCGATGAATAAAAGGATGATCAAACTAAGGAAGATATCGCCTTCTCTTAATGTGAAAATATTTCCTACAAGTAGAGATTCAATCGATACATTGAAATTGGCACTTGTTTTTACTAATATCAATCCAATGGCAAATGCAACAGAGCTTA
>JAYOFY010000096.1:0-3013 GCA_038117465.1 Acholeplasmataceae bacterium | reverse complement strand
ACAATCAGAAGTCCTATTAAATAAACGACATTTCTAATTAAATGTGCAGCAACATTGGTATACATCTCTGAAAGTGTATTCGTATCATTAGTCACTCTTGTAACAAGTTTTCCTACAGGTACTTGGTTGAGTTGTGCTGGACCTAAGGTTTGAATATGATCAAACACTTGTTGTCTCATCGTTAAAATAATCTTTTGTCCAATTTCTTGTAACCACAATGCTTGTCTGTATTCGATATTAAAAGCGATAACAAGCAGTAATATGAACCCGCCAGCTAAATAGACTAAATAATTAAGTTTTTCAGCTGTAGAAAGTGTTTCAGATATAACAACATCAATCGTTACACCAATAATTAAAGATGGTATAAGTTGTACTACAATCCCAATAAGCATCATCACTAATACAATGATGAATCTTTTTTTATGAGGTTTCAAATAAGAAATGAGTCTTGAAAGTATTTCTTTATCAGGCTTTTCTCTCGTATATTCTTTAAAATCTTTCATCTAAGCACCCTCACTTTCTACCATGGTTTCAAGTTGCTGTCGTTTCACCATATCTTGATATAAAGGTGAGGTTTTAAGAAGTGATGCGTGATTCCCTATCCCAACAAGTTTTCCTTGATCTAATAAAATGATTTTATCCATACGTTTTACAGTCGAAATACGATGTGCAATAAATATCGTTGTTTTGTTTTTTCTAATCTTAAACAAGTTAGAAATGATCGCTTCTTCTGTTTTTGTATCCACTGCAGAAACTGAATCATCTAATATAAGAATTTCAGGATCTTTTGCGATTGCTCTTGCGATACTTAAGCGTTGTTTTTGACCGCCAGATACCGTGACCCCACGTTCACCTAACATCGTTTGATATTGATCTTTAAAATCTATGATATTATCATGAACATCCGATAACTTGGCTGCCTCTATGGCAAGTGCTTCATCTTCTTTATCAAATGCGAATAAAATATTATCTAATATCGTTTCAGAAAACAAGAAATTATCTTGTGGCACATACCCCATTAAATCTCTGACACGTTCAATTTTGACATCCATCACATCATAATCATCGATAAAAAACATATTTTTATCGACATTGTATGTACGTAAAAACAAATCAACAAGTGAACTTTTACCACTTCCGGTTCTTCCTAATATCCCAACCATTTCACCTTTTTTAATGTCAAATGAAATATCTTTTAATACAGGTGCGTCTCCATCAGGATATTGAAAGGTAAGGTTTTTAAGTGTGACATTTCCATGTAACTTGACATCTAATGCATCTTTAGAATCTTTTACTGTGACTTCTGAATCTAAATATTCACCAATACGTTCTGCACTTGCTTTTGCTTGAGATTGAATACTAAAAAATTGCGCAAGTGCCATTATTGGCCAAATAAGTGTAAAGAAGTATGCCATATACTCTGTTAATTCACCAATGGTTAAATTTGAGGTTTGAATCACGGTGATACTTCCATAGATCACAATAAATAGCACTGTGATGTTAATGGTCAATCCAATAATAATTTGAAACACCACATAGTATTTAACAAAGCCAATGGTTTTTTCATATAGATCATCACTTTTTAATTGAAAGGCTGCCTTTTGTTGAAACTCTTTAACATATGCACGAATGACTGAAATACCTGAAAAGTTCTCTTGAGTAAAATCACTTAATGATTCAAAAGATGCTTGTCGTGTTTTAAACATTTGTTGGAATTTTCTCAAAATAAAAATTAAAAACACAAGCATCAAAATCATTGGTATGCCGGCATACAATGTCATGGTTGCATTAAGTCGAACCATTCTTATTACAGCAAATGTTCCTAATGCCAACCCATCTACAAGCATCAATATACCTGGTCCATATGGATTTCTAATCGTCTCTAAATCATTTGTGTAATATGCCATGAGCCCACCAACTTTTTCTTCCGAATAAAAAGATTGCTGTAGATTCGTAGCATGGATAAACATTGTGTTCATTAAATCAAATTGAATACGTCTTGATGCACCAAATATCGTATATCGCCAAATAAAACGACCAATTGTAATACCAATCACAAGTAAACCAATATTTAAAAGTAATCCTTGCATGTAAGCAACATCTTGATTACCTCTTAACTCATCGATGATATTTCCAATGTATTCAGGAATATAGAGTTGTACAAAATCAATGACAAGTAAAACCCCAATGCCTATCGCATAGGGGATAATGTACTTAATATAATATTTAAAAAAATGTTTAGTTAATAACATGATGCCTACCTTTTTGTTTATTTTATTGTACTACAATTCTTACAATATCTCCATCTGCAGATGTGATATTAACAAGATCTCCCTCTAATCCATCTTCAACCAATTTGATGATTTCTTCAAAATCAATATTTTGTTCTTGGAGTTTTGGATCGAGTTTTGCAAATTTCATGAACTTAGCAAATTCAATTGGTACTTGGATTTTGACATCATCACCATCTTTAGACTTGATGAGTACATATAACATTTTGCGCGTTGTTTTTTTTGTTAAAACTTCTGCTTCTATAGATGTTTGTTTATCATTGTTTAATGCATCTAATAACATTTCTGCTTGTTCTGGCGTGATTTTCCCTTCTTTTAATAGTTCTAAAATGTCTTTTCTTGATTGACTCATATTATTTCCCTTTCTTTTTTAATAATGAGGCTGCTTCTTCCGCAGTTATTTTTCCATCTTTTAATAATTGAATTGGATCTTCATTATTTGGTGTTGGTTCTGTTTCAATTTCAACTTCTAATTGATATCCTAATCTAACAATGGTATCATCCAAATATTTTTTTACTGTAGGATAGCTCACATTTAATTCTTTTTCTACTGCTTTAATATTCCCTCTATTTTTTAAAAATATTTCAATGAAATATTGCGTTTCAGCAGGTAAATAATTGATTTTTGAGACATGATAATGTCCATCAATAGACGTATGACAATGATGACATGTCACTTTTTCTATGGTCATATCTTGTTGACACACTGGGCATTGTAACGG
>JAYOFY010000095.1:0-3096 GCA_038117465.1 Acholeplasmataceae bacterium | reverse complement strand
GAAAAGCAGGTGCATGGATTAAAGAAGTTCAAGAAGATATGGTAAAAAAAATTTTAACCCATGAACTTAAAAATGATCGTACAGCATTGTTTATGTATTTTAGAGAGACCTATTTGAAAGGAATGCAAAATGAGTGATGCAATCAAGCAACCTACGTTGTATGTAGGAAAAGTAGATAATATTAATCGTGGAGAACATTTTAAAAATGTGACCATTAAATTAGAAGATAAAAAATTGATCAATATTAAACTTGATCGTGTGGATGAATCTTCACTAGTTATGGGTAGGATTTATCAATTTGAAGTTGCAATCGAAATGAAAAATGATGTTGATTCGTTTTTTCAATGTGTGCGTTTTGATGCTATTGAAGACATTCTTAAACCAGATGCAATCGATGCATTATATGATGTCTTTTATGAGGTTGCACCTAAGAAAATCTCTGATATTAAAAAAGGCATTGAAGGATATATCAAACGCATTCAACATCAAGATTTATCGGCAATTGTTTCAAACATTTACAACACACACAAACATGCATTTTACACACATCCTGCAGCAACTAAATTCCATCATGCATATGTTGGAGGATTAAGTTACCACACCTTAACAATGCTTGAAATTGCAGAAAAATTCTTTGATATTTACCCTTATCTCAATCAAGATTTAATGATTGCAGGTACCTTACTACATGATATGTCAAAAATTGGAGAAATGACGGGTGTGGATGGTGAATATACAACAGAAGGATTGCTTATTGGACATCTTGTGATGCAAGCGATTGATATTGATCAAACAGCGCGTGCACTCAAAATTAAAGATACTGAAAGTGTGATGTTATTAAAACATATGATGCTTTCTCATCACGGTTTACCAAATTTTGGCGCTGCAAAAAAACCGCAAATTCCAGAAGCATTACTACTTTGGTATATTGATACCATTGATTCTAAATTCACTGTACTTGGTGAAGAATTAGAAAAGACTAAAGAAGGTCAATGGACAAATGCACTCAATGTTTTAGATAAAATGAAATTTTATAAGTCAAAATAATAAAAAAAACATCCGTATATCGGATGTTTTTTTTATACATTCATTATTGTGTTAAGACATCAAACCATGTTGCATAAAGTGTTTCATAATTCGGATCAAACAATGCAACATCAGATAATAAATATTCATTTAATTGACTGTAGTTAATGTCACGGATAATATCAAAACGTGTGTTATTTGCAGTATTTGCAAATGATAAATCATCTTCTAATAATCTAAAAATAAGTTCACGTTGCATGTATGTATTTTGATATCTTGTAAGGACAGGTGATAAGTAGTTCGTAATTGCTGTCGATACAGCACTAGGAACAGAAGGACCTTCATCTGTTAAACTTTGACGTACATAGTACACTACTTGATTTAATGTAAGTGCATCAGAACCACCATTTTCTGGACCTTCATTGTATACATTATATGTGACGCCATCTTCTTCGAATGTATAACGTTCTTCAGCATCTGTAGAAGCTTCATACATTGCAGATGGTGCATCACTTACAGTTGTTGTTACAATGAAGTGCCATCCAAATGAAGATTGAACATGATCAAGTTGTGTTTCTAAGTCTAAAGCATTAAATGTATAGTCATCATACATATCAATGAAAGGAAGTTCAATTTGTTCTTGTGTACCATCACCAACAATAAAGTCATGAAGTTCAATGGCTCTGTTGTAGAAGACCGGATCTAATGTTGAACTATTTGTTACAAAATTAGATTTGTTTGTAATCGCTGAAGAAATATTTTCATATTTTAAATAGAATCCTAATTGACGGTATTTTGCATAATCTAATTCAATTTGTAAATCATAAGGTGCTGTGTTAGATCCACGTTCAATACGACCGGATGAATTGAAGAGCTCTGCAAGTGTTGCAAATGCTTCAGCTTCACTTCTAAAATCTCCGATTTGATCGTAAATGTCACCAACAAGTTCTGCAAGTCCTGCTTTAATTTCAGCAACAACCGCAGGTTCTAAAGTATCTAAGTATTCTTGTGGATTATCTGGAGAACCATCACCATCTTGATCAAAATAAACAAGTAAGTGTGAGACTCTTGTAGATTTATACGCTTCATATTGTAATTCAGCTAAATCTGTAAATGCTTGATAAATGTTTGTAAAATGTGCTTCATAATCTTCTAAATATTGTGCACGCAACTCAGGATATACATACAACTCTCTTACAGCTTGTTCATTGGATGTGACACCAAATGCAAGCATTAAGAATTGTTCACGTCCCATAGATGCTGGAAATCCATTAGAAACAAATTGATCTGCAGAAAATTGACGAATAATCTCTTCAAATTGATCTTCAAAATCTGAATATTCTTCATCTGTGATGACATATGTTTCTTGTGTTTCAAAATACTTATTTAAAACAATATCTAATGATAAATTCACGCCAAAGCGATCAGATAGTCTTTGGTATAAGTCATCGACTAAAATATCTGTATTTGATAATGCATCTGTACTATCTTCAATAGATGCAACGACATCGCCTTCTTTATTAGCATCACTTCCGTTGTAGTTAAACGTTTGATCAAAGAAAGCTCTTACCACTGGATCATAAATGTTTACGGTTAATTCTTAATAAAGTGATTCAACTATTGTTGTTACATAAGCATCTGTAAGTTTGTTATCAATAAGTTCACTTCTTAGACGTTCATAGAGTTCAGTTGCAGTTTCACTAAATATTTCATCTTCATCTTCGGTATCAGGATCATCGACTAAAACATCATCTTGTGAGTCACCATCATCACTAAGTTTGAAAATTAAGTAACGAGAAGAACCAAATGTTTGAACTCGAGAAGAATAAGGATTTGTTGCATCTTCTTCATCTTGACGATCTTCAGAAGTTAACGTTGAGTATACATGAGAACGAAGTGTCGTATTGAGTTCATTTAACTCATCATAAGTGTAAGTTGTTTGAAATTCGGTTGAGACACCTGTAATGGTACCATCGTTATTAATTTGAATTTGAGTTGCAGGGTTTAATAAGTTGTACATCTCAACAAATTTAGCTTTAACATTCGTATCAGGTAATGCAACATCTGCAG
>JAYOFY010000094.1:1819-3105 GCA_038117465.1 Acholeplasmataceae bacterium | reverse complement strand
GGTGTGGATTTATAGCGCTTTGCTTGTATCAATATTTCTTCTAGTAATGCGGTCATGGCAATATCAATACATGTGTGGGCATCTTTTAATATTAAAGATTGAGCGGTATCCACAATATCTGTAGACGTTAACCCATAATGAAAATATCGTTTCACATCTTCTAATTGTGCCATCATGGATTCTACAAAGGCTAATACATCATGTTTTAATGTTTTTTCTCTTTGTAAAATATCATCTATATTCACAGTACCTTTTAAAAGGGCGTCTTTATCTTTTTCGTGGATGATATTTCTTTGATATAAAGCTTTTATCGATGCACGTTCAACACGTAACATTTTTTCATAACGATTGGTTAATGAAAAAATATCACGCATTTCTTGACTTTGGTAACGTTCAATCACCTGTGGCCTCCCATATGTTTTTTACTTCAATGGTTTGTTCACGTTTTGGTCCCACTGAAACATACGCAATGTCTACGCCTAGTGCTTCTGCAATATATTCTACATAATCTTTTGCAGCTTTTGGCAGATTTGCATACGTTGTTATTTTTGAGATATCATCTTTAAATGATGGGAGTGCCTCATAGACGGGTTTCACTCTAGAAAGATCCTCTATGTGTGCGGGTACTTCATCTATGATTTGTCCATCTAATTGATACTGAGTACATATTTGTATAACATCCATTTCAGAAATCACATCAAGTAACGTAATGGCGATATGCGTAATACCACTGACACGTACGGCATGTTTAAGAGACACAAGATCTAAATAGCCGATACGTCTTGGTCTTCCAGTGGTTACACCATATTCATGTGCAACTTCACGTATATTATGTGCAAGTGTATCATGAATCTCTGTAGGAAAAGGACCTTCTCCAACGCGTGTTGAATATGCTTTTACGATGCCTAAAGCACCTTCTAATAACCATGGAGCCATACCTACTTGAGCAGGTATGCCTGAGACAGAAGGTGAAGATGATGTGACATATGGATAAGTACCGTGTGAAATGTCCAACATGACGCCTTGTGCACCTTCAAATAAAATATGTTGATCTCTTTTTACAGCTTCATCAATGTATTTAGAAACATCAATAATGTTAGGGATGAGCGCTTTAATTTCTTTTTCATACGTTTCATAATATTGTTTTGCATCAAATTCTATATGATGCAGAGATGCAAGTGCATTTGCTTCATCAATGAAACGTGTTTTATTTAAAAGCGATGCAACACGTAACCCTTGTCTATTGATTTTATCGCTATATGTAGGTCCAATTCCTTTTTTAGTCG
>JAYOFY010000094.1:0-1809 GCA_038117465.1 Acholeplasmataceae bacterium | reverse complement strand
GTGTTTCTTCTTTTTTTACATCTAATGTTTTATGAAAAGGCAAAATAAGATGTGCACGATTGGATACTTTAATGGAAGCATTTAAAAAAGGTTTTTTCTCATGAAAAAAGGTTTCCAAATTGATGACCATCCCTGGACCTAAAATTGAAGTCACATGAGGATGAATGACACCTGATGGTAAAATATGTAAATCATACGTATATGTATCAAACTTAACGGTATGACCAGCATTGTCACCACCTTGATAGCGGACAATGATATCTGCTTTATTGGCTAAGACATCGGTCATTTTTCCTTTTCCTTCGTCTCCCCATTGGAGTCCTACAATCGCAATTCGTTTCATCAATTACCTCATCTATTTAACGTTATTATTGTAGCATAAAAACCCATCATTCATAAAGTCTTTTATTGTAGTATAATATGATTAGGAGTAAGCTATGACAATCATTTTTGTTTCATCAGAAGTTTATCCATTTCAAAAACATGGCGGTCTTGCAGATATTTCTGCTTCTTTACCAAAAACATTGACGCAAAAAGGGCTGAAGGTAAAAACAATCTTACCGCTTTATGAAGATGATACATTTCAAGATGACTATCAATTATTTAAAAAGAAAACCATCCAGTTTGGTCAAGAAAGTATTGAAACAGAATACTATACGTATACGTTTGAAAATCACGATTATCTTTTTGTAAAAAATAGTTTGTTATCATCATTAGATCCTAATGAAACATTTTTAACATACATGATGTTTAATGTGTCTGTGTTATCGATATTAAAAGATTTAGACATGTCGATTGATATCCTTCATATTAATGATTGGCATACAGCATTTATTCCATTTTTATTGGATGCCATGTTTCGTCCAGTAGATCCTTTTTATGAAAATATCAAGACATTACTCACCATACACAATTTAGAGCGTCAAGGTCAGTTCGATCGACGTTATGAAACATATTTACCTTATAAAAACTTCACCTATATTTTAAATGGTCACATCAACTTCTTAAAAACTGGTATTATGCGTGCAAACTATATCAATACCGTTTCAAAAACGTATAAACAAGAAATATTATTACGTTTTTATGGGTTTGATTTAGATAGTGCGTTAAAAGCACGTCAAGATCATTTAGAAGGCATTTTAAATGGGTTTGATCATCATTTATATGATCCAACAACATCTTCTACGTTATCGATTAATTATGATATCGATACGTATAAAGATGGAAAATCCATCAATAAAAAAGCATTACTTGAATCTTTAAATTTAGAAGATCCATCTCTTCCACTCATGTTATTTAATGGTAGATTAGGTCGTCAAAAAGGAATCGATCTTATGAAATCCACTCTAGAAGATGCATTACTCAATGAAAACATGAATCTCATTGTGGTTGGTGAGGGAGATTCAAAATACGAAACCTATTTCAAAGAACTAGAAAGAAAATTTCCAACACATGTTCATTTTCATGAAGGATTTAATAAAACGTTTTCTGAAAAAGCATACGCTGCGTCCGACTTCTTCTTACTTCCAAGTTTATTTGAACCATCCGGACTAAATCATCTGATTGCGATGCGCTATGGATCACTCCCAATCGTTCGTGCTACAGGTGGACTCAAAGATACTGTATTTAAGGATGGTCCCAATCAAAATGGGTTTACGTTTGCCAATTATGATGAAGAAGAATTTCGTGATGTCTTTTTAGAAGCTGTCCGTATGTATTATGAAAAAGATCCTTTATTAAAAGAAAAAATCAAACATGCCATGCAAGTAACATCACATCTAGAAGATATGGCGGACAGTTATATCGCAC
>JAYOFY010000093.1:1730-3145 GCA_038117465.1 Acholeplasmataceae bacterium | reverse complement strand
TTTGATTAAAGCCGTGGGTAAGATTAAAAACAGCACCTTTATAAACATTAAAATCATCTTGCCATTCTTGAGGCGTAAGGATTTGTTCCATTTGAATATGTTTTGTAATATCAATGCCTGTTTTTAATCTTACCCACGGCTTTAATCAAATGTTACATAAGCGACCACAAAATAAATTTAAACAACTCAAGCATTTATATTTAGTGGGTGGTGGGACACATCCAGGAAGTGGTCTACCAACAATTTATCAATCTGCGATTATTACATCTCAATATTTAAAAACAAAAAAAGCGTAAATTACGCTTTTTTTGTTTTCCATTTGATATTTAATTGTTTATTGGTATAGGTCCACAAGTGATCTTGAAAATGAACATTATTGGCTGTCTTTGTTGCTTTGTTTGGTTTTCTATCATTGACATAATCATGATCTTTCAATGTACCATCAATGAGATCGACATACGTTTGTGTTGATGCCTCTGGTGTGATGCCACGTCTTGCTAAAAATCGCCAGAACTTTTGCATCATGCCTTTTGTATCTTTTCCACCTAAATCCGTATTCACGAGTCCTGGATGTACAGCACATGCAAAGATGTTGGTATCCACGATACGATTGAATGCTTTTGTAAATAATAAGTTATATAATTTTGTTTCACTGTATGCACCCATGAGTGAATATTTTTTAAGTCGTTGAATTCGATTTTTATGATATTTTGCTGGTTTGTGTGCATCGCTTGATGTTGTTATGATGAGACCATTTGATTTTTCAAGTGTCGGTAATAACTGATGTGTCATGGTCACCACAGCTAAATGATTCACTTGAAATTGCATTTCATGACCTTCTTCACTTACGACAAGTGCACCAGGAACGGTTGCAGCATTATTGATGAGAACATCTATACGATCATGTTCTTTCAGAATCTTTTGAGCTGCTTTTTTGACCTCTTTTGTTTGACTCAAGTCTGCTTGTATCAATTCAAATGGGGTTTTTAATAGTGGGTTTAATTGTTCAAGTTTTTCTTTGCTTCGTGCAACACCAATCACATGATGGCCTTCTTGATTAAGACGTAATAGTAATGCGCGACCAATACCTGAGGTGACGCCTGTAATAACGATTTTTTTCATATATACTCCTTATGTGTATTATAAAAAAAACATGCATGTATTGCACGTTTTTTAAATGATTTCAAGTAATATCACACGATTGATGGGTATCATTTCTTTTGTTGAAAGCAGCAGTGTTTTAGTATATGGATTTACTTTGATAATAGACCCAGTGGTTTCAACATACTTTTGATGTTGATAGTACACTAAAACAATTTCTTTTTTTGTGTGAAGTGCTTCATTTAAATTGTAGTTCAAAAGATCATATTGATCTTGTGTAAGTATTTTTTCAGGTGTTAAAAGAAGGTTTTTTT
>JAYOFY010000093.1:856-1720 GCA_038117465.1 Acholeplasmataceae bacterium | reverse complement strand
AACTATCTCGTCTGGTCAGGGATAAAGATTGTGTTTTTTAAGATCTTGAATCATGGATGTAAATCCATTTAAAGCGTCAAAAGGCATCCATTTAATAAGACCGCGATCGATGTAGTTACTCATGATGCCCACCTACCATATGATTTCGTGCTTTAATAGTGGATCCTTCTAATTCGCTTAAGGCACGGTGAATACTGTTTTTGCCATGTGTGTTTTTAATTTTGTCTATGGTGTATTCAAGTGTGAGTTTATGATCGCGTTGTTCTTGATTATCAAATAATGAGAGTTGTGTATAAGAGACTTTTTTTAATTGTGTTACACTGACATGAATCCGGCGTATAGGTTCATCCTGATACTCAGCATCAAAAATCATTTCACATACTTGAAAAATGACATCGGCATGCATGGTAGGATGTTCAAGTGTGAATTGTTTTCCAAAACCACCACCATAAGATTTACTAAAACCAACACCTAACGCAATGGTTTGTGCAGTCATACGTGCATGACGCAATCGTCTTGCAACCTCATCCACTGTCTCACGCAATATAATTTTAAAATCTTTACCGTTGTAATCTTTAAAAAGTACTTGAGATTGTCCAAAACTTTTTTGCCGTGTGAATAATGAAGTTTTATCTTGAATGAGACTCATATCAATCCCATGGGCATGATAATACATTTCTTCACCAATAATACCGAAATGATGTTTAAGTAAAGAAGGTTGACTGTGCGCAAGATCATACACATTTTTAATACCGAGTCTTAATAAGTTACGTTCCATGCGTGGACCAATACCCCACATATCAGATAAACGTGTGAGTGTCCATAGTTTTTTAGGGATATCATCATAATCCCAAGATGCAATAT
>JAYOFY010000093.1:0-846 GCA_038117465.1 Acholeplasmataceae bacterium | reverse complement strand
GCAATATAGTCAGGATCATGTTTAGCATCAATATCGAGTGCAAGTTTAGCCATCAACATATTTCTTCCGATTCCACATGTTGCTGTAATATGTGTTTCATCTAAAATATTTTTAAGAATATTTTTGGCAATTTCAAGTGGTGTTTTTTGATACAGAGTTAAATAATTAGTAAGATCTAGAAATACCTCATCAATTGAATAAACATGCATATCTTCATCACTGACATAACGTAAATAAATGGCAATAATATCTTTAGCATAACGCATATATGTTTTCATACGTGGACGCTGTATTTGAATATTGAGATGGACTGGCAAATCTTTTACACGACATCTATTTGGTACACCAAGTGCTTTTAAATAAGGTGTTACAGCAAGTACAACAGAACCACCACCACGTGTTGGATCTGCAACAACAAGAGGTGTTTTAAATGGATCCACACCAAGAAGACTACATTCAACAGATGCATAAAAACTTTTTAAATCGATGCATAAAATATGTCGTTGAAGTTTCAAATGTTCCATCAAATATCTCTCCTTGTGAGAAGTATTATATCAACAAGAAAACGAAAAAAAAAGACATTTGATAAAAAATTTACATAAATAAAAAAGAGCTTTACAAAGCTCTTTATTCTATTTAACCGAAGTGGATTGGCTTATGTAAGCCTTCAAATTTTTTGCATCATCTTTCAGTATTAAAAAGTGAAACGACGATACTTTTTTATTTTTTGTAAAATACAACGTCACTTTATGATATGGTGTTAAAAAGTAATAGAGTTTACTTAAAATGACATGTGTTAAATCTTGCATTGGATAAGACATATCTTGATCATGTTCGGTGATGATG
>JAYOFY010000092.1:0-3202 GCA_038117465.1 Acholeplasmataceae bacterium | reverse complement strand
CCAAAACGCTCTACATACGATTTAAAATGTTGAAGTAAACTTGAGAAAAACGCATGTTCTAATCCAATGTTTAACGCCTCTGTAAAAACAACACCAATCGTAAATGTTCTTTTTGATTTTAAATTTCTCGCACTTTTTGCTGGTACATACCCGACTTCTTTGATGTATTTTAATACACGTTCACGTGTATGTTCCGATACATTTCCATTTTGATTGAGAACTTTTGAAATAGTTCCAGGTGAAAGTTCTAGTGCTTTCGCGATTGTATAAATCGTTTTTTTATCTTTCATTTATACTTCCTTATAGTAGGATACTCTGTGGATATGCATATGAGTTGGAAGATGATCATCATGAATTGGTCCACCCCAAGAACCACCTAATGCAATATTAAAAATCAAATAAAATGGTTGATTAAATGGCCATTCAATTTCTGTTTCATGTAGGCCTTTATTAAAAGACACAATTTCTTTTCCATCTAATAAGAAGGTAATATGATCTTTTTTCCAAATCATGCCATAAACATGCGGTTTTTCATAAACATCTTCAATGACTTCTACGTGTGTTAATTGATTTCCTTGGGTAAAATGTCTTGCTTGAGAATGTAAACTAAAATGAATATGGTTTGGATGATGTCCAACATGTTCCATTAAATCGATTTCACCACAAAGTGGCCATTTTGTACCTTCTTTAAAATTTTTACCCAATAACCAAATTGCAGGCCAAGTTCCATGTCCTTTTGGCAGTACTGCCTCAACTTCTAATTTTCCATACTCAAAAAGCATATGTGGGTAACTTGTAATCTTGGCACTCGTATAAGCATTATCTTGATACGATTCTTTTCTACCAATAAGTGTTAAATATCCTTGAGAAAGGTCTACATTGTGTGGATATGGCGTGTAAAACTGTGATTCTTTATTTCCAAACCCATGACCACCCGTCTCAAAGGTCCAAACATTTTCATCGACATGTCCTTGATCGAAACGATCTTCAAAAATAAGTTGATACGCCATTTTTACTCTCCTAAATACACATTTATCTCTGGATAGTGTGTTGTAATTGGTAATTGTAATGCTTTTTTATTTGCAAATATAGACTTGATCTGATAATGGTTTGTTGGTGTTTCTAGATGGTAGTGAATCGTTGTTTTTTGTCCAAAAATCATCGTGTGAATCGAAGCTTTCCCTTCGATGAAATCAGTTGATACAAGTTTTGGTTCTAAAAAAAGTTGACCGAATTTAAAGTTTAATCCAAACACTTGCTTTCTTAAAATAAATAATAACCAAGAAGCCGAACCTGTCAAATAAAGATATTTCCCTTTACCTTCATCATTAAAATATTCAGGAATACCCTCATATACTTGAGCATCATCTTTCATGGACTGATAAAGAATTGACGTCCATGCCTCATCGGCAAGCTCGTTAAGTTGATAGTTATAAAGACCATATGCATACATCATCGCCATGTGAGAAAATACTGCACCATTTTCTTTGTGTCCATAAGCAAAGTAAAAGGCACGACCAAGTCCATGTTTTTCTTGATTATATAAAGAATTAAGTTTATAGCCACCTAAAGCAGCATCAAATAATACTTTTTTTGTTTTATTTGCAAGTTTGACTGCTTGCTCATGAGATGCAATACGATTGAGTAAGGCCATTGCTTGTCCAGTCAACATGACCGTGTGGTCTGTATCAAGCAATGTCGCTTTATGATCAAAGTAACTTTGAAATATATCCTCTACAAATGCTTCTTGAAGATGTTTCATATGTGTGTCATAAATGGATTGAAGTGCGCTTATTAATGCCTCTTTATTCACCCATTCTACATCCTGAACATCTGAATGAAAATACGTTTGAAGATCAATCGATTTAAATATTAAATCTTTTAATGGCGATAAGAGTTCAAATTGATCTTGATCAATGGCTTGAATTAAATGAATGATCTCTAAAATATTGTTGACATACATCATCGTAAAGGCAATTGTTTCCCCATGTTCATGTCCCATATCTAAACCATCATTCCAATCAGCATCCATAAGTTTTACGTAACCATGTTCTCCTAGATGATTGAGTGCAACAACGTGTTGTACCAAAATATGTTCAAGAATAGTTCCTTCATATTGAGTAAATCCCGGTTTTTCATCTTTTTTTATTGACCCGTAGCCATACAGATGATCTTTAAAATATGATTGTTTTCTTAATAAAAACGCTACATCTCCAGTTTCATGAATATACATCAAGAGCGTGATGAGTGGCCAAGCACCATGATCAGACCACACGCGTGCAATCGCGTTTCGATCTGCTTTAAATGCACCCGGTTGATCACCAATAATGGTTGCATTCGATCCATCTAGACGAACGCCTTTAAAATATTGATATAACATGTCATAGACATTTGGATCATAATACATATTTAATGCAATCAAATCTTGCCATAAATCGCGCCAACCTCTTCCACCTTTACCATAATCATGATGCGGTAAATAAGAGTTTCCCATTATGCGTCTAAATAACGGCTGCAATGAAACAAACTTTAATCTTTGACTCACTTGATCAGAAATGAGATCAAACGATAACTGATTGACATACGGTGCATATAATGCTTCGCTTGCTTCTAATTCTGTTAAAAAAGTTTCTACATCTAGTGCACGATTCAACATATCTTTTAACGTGTATACGTCCTCAGCAACACCAATAGCTAATGATAATATAACGGATGTATTGGGTTCGATCGTGATTGTTTCTGTATGAAATGAAGCAATCGTTTCATACCCATAATAAGTACCTTGCAAAACTAGATCATCAAGACCTAAAGGAAACATGCGTGATCCCTCACCGATAAATCGATCTAATGTGGGTGACGCACCTATGTTTTTGTGACCATGCATTTCAAATGCAACACCATAAGATAGTTGATTGATATGATGTCCTGTTTCATCAAAATGTAATGTTGGTGTCATTGTAAGTATGTGATGATCAATGTGCGTCACATTAAGTAAAGATGTTACATGTCGATGGTCACGTTGATTTTCAGCAGAACGTCCGTATAATTCAACTGCTGAGATCGCTTTAAATTGAATCGCATAATCACCCGTATTCGTTACGTTAATCAAGTGTCTTTCAGTATTTGTTTCCGAAACAAGGAAACTAGTGGTTTGTATTTCGACTAAACCTTCTTGACGTGTCACTTTTTGATAGCCATAACC
>JAYOFY010000091.1:0-3224 GCA_038117465.1 Acholeplasmataceae bacterium | reverse complement strand
TGATGTTGCACCATTAGTACCTTTAGAATTTTGGCAAGAAGCTAGAGAAGCAGTGGAGAAAGTATCAGAAGGTCATGTTTGGCTGACTGAATCTGTGCATCCTCATTTCATTCAATATATCCGTTCTCTTGGACATGATGCTCACAGTGATGGTGAAATGTATCAAGTCTTTGATATTGGCTATGATTATGATATTGATGATTTTTATGAAGGATACCTTAAAGGTGAAGTTTCTTTTTCAAGTTATATAGAAGCTGTCGAAAAACAAGATTTCATGTATCCCAAAAATTATATTAAATTACGTGCATTTGAAAACCATGATAAATCAAGATTAAGCGCAAAAGTTAAAGACGAATACATGTTCAAAAACATGTTAGCGATGAGTTTCTTTTTCAAAGGGACACCGATGCTTTATAATGGTGTTGAAGTGATGTCAACCAAGCATCTAACACTTTTTGATAAAGATCCAATTGATTGGCAAGAACATGAAGATATCACATCATTTCTAAAACAACTTATTGCATTAAAAAAACATCCACTCAACAGAGATGGACACTTTAAAGTTCATTTTAAAGACGGTGGCGCTGTCTTATCTTATGAATTGAATAATCAAAAAATGGTTGGATTATTTAATGTAGAAGGTACTTTATTACAAAATATACCTTTAGAACCAGGAACTTATAAAAATGCCTTAACAAATCAAGACATCACCATTTCTAGTTCTTATCAAGGCAAAGAGCCGGTTTGGATCATTGTGTAATGCTTGCATTTATTGATGATATCAAGTTAATACGTATTGAATTTGATGGATACATTCATGATGTATCCATTTTAAACATGACGTGTCGTTTTGTTAAGAAAGAAGGATACCTACAATATTTCGAGACAAAACAACCGATACCACTTCAACAAGCCGATACGATTCAAATTAATGGTCATCATTATCCATTACAAATCGGACTTGTGACATTGAGTGATGCCTTTGAAAAAACGTTTAGATATGATGGACCTTTAGGGGCGATGTATTATGAAGATCATACTGAATTTTATGTATTTAGCCCGGTTGCTAAAGAAATAAAAGTCTGCATTCAAGATCAATTATATGATATGACAGGAGATGGAACGATTTATAAAGCGTCCATTCAAGGTAATTTTGCATTTGAACCATATCATTATGAAGTACGTTTAGTCGACACATTTTCAAAAGTATTAGATCCTTATTTAAAGGGGACGAATACAAAAGATGGAGTGATCATTCCGCAATCATTAAAAGCAAAAAAAGCAAATATTCCCCAATCAAAAGAGGATGCTATCATTTATGAAGCACACATTCGAGATGTCACTCAAACTTTAGATGTTCCGCATAGAGGTTTATTTTTAGGCATGTCAGAAAAAGATCAAAATCAAGGATTCTCATTTATTGAGTATGCCGCATCACTTGGCATGACCCATATTCAATTACTTCCAATTTTTGATTTTGAAGGTGTAGATCCAATATTTAAATCTAGATTTTACAATTGGGGTTATAATCCTAAACACTATTTTGCGTTGCAGCCATGGTTTTCATCTCAACCCACGATGGCAAAAGATACAATTTTAGAAGCGATTCATATGATAGATGCCATTCATGAACAAGGATTAGGTGTGATCATGGATGTTGTCTATAATCATGTTTTCGATATGGACACATATCCTTATGATCAATTAGTTCCAGGATACTTTTATCGCCATGATGATAATTATCAAAGAACCAATGGATCTTATTGTGGAAATGAAATTGAAACGAGACGATACATGGTGAGAAAATTAATTCTTGATAGTCTCATCCATTTTGTTGAAACGTATGATATTGATGGATTTAGATTTGATTTAATGGGTCTTATAGATGTTGAAACCATGAATCATATTACATCTACTCTCTCAAGTATAAAACCTGGAATCATGATTTATGGTGAGGGTTGGCACATGGGAGAAGTATTAAATGATGATGAAAAAGCATCTCAAGTCAACCATCAAAAAATGCCAAAGATTGCTCATTTTAATGACACCTTTAGAAATAAAGTAAAAGGTGATTTGCATGGACCAGCTTTAGGCTATGGTAATGGAGGGGATATCGATTTAGAAGACTTGATTTTATTGCTTAAAGGCTCACCAAATGTATTTGAATCATCTTTTTATAGTATTAATTATGTAGAATGTCATGATAATATGACGTTATTTGATAAAATTTTAAAGGATACACAGGATCACGAACATGCCCGTACTTATCAAGATTTTACAAATGCTCTGATAACATTAAGTGATGGTATCACTTTTTTCCATGCGGGACAAGAAATGTATCGTTCTAAAAAAGGTGTTGAAAATTCGTATCAATCGCCGGATGATATTAATCAATTACAATATATATTTGGTCCTCATATCGATGTATTTAAACAATTCATACAATTTAAAAAAGACACAAAAGACGCTAAGAAACATTATACGATTAAAGAAGATCACATTTGGATCGATGTAAAAACAAATCAAGCGGAATTTAAAGTGATTATCAAAACCTCTTTTAAGCCCTATACAATTTATTTAAATTCATGTATACTATGGATATCTACAGCACCTGTAAAACCGATAAAAAATCAAATTGTACTTGAGCAATATGGTGTGACGATATTAAAGAAAAGATAGGTAAAAAAAATGATATCTGATGCGATGATGACAGCATTTTTTGAGGGTCAACATCAAGAATTACATCATGTATTTGGGGCACACATTGTGGGTGAAGAAACAGTGTTTACTGTCTATGCACCGAATGCAAAACAAGTAAAACTCATCGGAAGCTTCAATCATTTTAATGGCAATGAACATGTGATGCAACATGTTCATTTTCAAGGTGTATATCAATTAAAAATAAAAGGCAACTATCAAGATGCACTTTATAAATATGAAATTGAGACATATGCAGGGACAGTTTTACATAAAGCTGACCCTTTTGCATTTTATGCTGAAAAACCGCCACATACGGCATCCAAAGTATTTGAATTAAATGGGTATCATTGGCATGATCAAGGCTATTTTTATGAGAAGAAAAAACCATATGATCAACCGATGTTTGTCTATGAAGTTCATGCAGGATCTTGGAAAAAACAAGATGGAGCGTATTTATCATATAGAACGTTGGCAGAAACACTGATTCCATATGTTTTAGAGCAAGGATTTACACACATCGAACT
>JAYOFY010000090.1:0-3226 GCA_038117465.1 Acholeplasmataceae bacterium | reverse complement strand
CCATATAAGTACCTTCAATTTCAGGTACAGACACTTCTAAATTATACGATTCAGAAGCAATTTTCTCTTTGATTTGATCAATTTCATCTAAAAATGGTTTTAACTCTTGTCTCATTTTTTCTTTGACATTGAGACCGGTAATCCCTTCCATACGATAAATACCAGATCCAATCGAACTTAAAGATGTGATCGCAAATTGTTCAATATCTTTTGTATTTGTAACATGTGTTCCTCCACAAAGTTCAATGGACCATCCCATATCAACAACTCGGACAAGATCACCATATTTCTCACCAAAAAGTGCCATCGCACCCTTACGCTTCGCTTCTTCCAAACTTGTTTCGTAAATCTCTACATTTAACGGAGCTTGTTTAATATAATGATTGACAAGTCTCTCCATTTGAACCACAGTATCATGATTTAATGGTTCATAATGGTTAAAGTCAAAACGACAAGCAGAAGCATTGACTTGTTGACCTTGTTGTAGTGCATGAGAACCTAAAATTTCTTTTAAAGATCGATGAAATAAGTGTGCTGCACTATGATTTTGACTCGTTTGCATACGTGTTGTTTTATCTACAATCGCATGAACACGATCACCAATTTTAAAGACGTTTTCACCAACCACATGTAAAAACTGTCCATTTGGTAACTTTTTTACATGCGTCACAGGCATATTATGAATCGTACCAACATCAGATAATTGCCCACCACTCTCAGCATAAAAAGGTGTTTCTTCTAAAACAATCCCCTCTTTAAAAACACCAATGACCTTAGTTTCTACTTCAAGTTGATCATATCCAACAAATCTTGATGATTCAAAAAATTGTAAGTATTCATCTTCTTGTTGATGCATACTCGATGTTTGTTTCATAGATTGACGAGATCGTTCTTTTTGTAAATTTAATGCATATTCAAAATCTTTTTTATTTACTGTAAATCCTTTTTCTAAAACATATTCTTCAGTTAATTCATATGGAAAACCATACGTATCATATAATCTAAATGCGACGTCACCCGATAATTCTTGTCCTTCAAGTTGACTTAGTGCTTCTTCTAATAACTGTTCACCATCTGCAATTGTTTCAAAAAATTTAGACTCTTCTTGAAAAATGATTTTTTTAAGAATCTCTTGTCGTTCACTCAAATATGGATAAAAAGCTTCCATCATTTTTACAACAGTCGGAATAAGTGTATGCAAAAATGGCGTATTTAAATTGAGTTTTAATCCATATTTGACCGCACGTCTTAATAATCTTCTAAGGACATACCCACGTCCCTCATTAGACAAAACTGCACCGTCTGAAATTGCAAATGTCAAAGCTTTAATGTGATCTGCAATCACTTTAAATGCCATTTGGCCTTCATATTGAATCCCCGATAATGATTCTATATGATGAATGATTGGTAAAAATAAATCTGTTTCAAAATTCGTTTTTGTATTTTGTAAAATACATGCAAATCGCTCTAGACCAGCTCCTGTATCGATATTTTTTTGTGGTAATAACGGATATTGTTCTCTAGAAAGACCTTCGGTGGAGTTAAATTGTGAAAAAACGACATTCCATATTTCTATAAAACGTTCATTTTCTATATCATTTTTGATGAGTTCAACACCTCTTGTATCATATGTTTCACCACGATCAAAAAATATTTCTGTATCAGGTCCACATGGTCCTGGCCCAATTTCCCAGAAATTTCCCTCTACTGGAATAAGGTGATTTGGATCAATACCTAATGCAATCCAAGTATCATATGCTTCTTGATCATCAGGATAATATGTCATGTATAAGCGTTCTTTAGGCATTTTAAAGTATTGATCAGAAGTTAATAGTTCATAAGCATATTGTATGGCATCTTTTTTGAAATAATTTCCAATTGAAAAATTCCCTAACATTTCAAAAAATGTGTGATGACGCGCTGTTTTTCCTACATTATCAATATCATTGGTTCGAATACATTTTTGAATGTTTGCAATTCTTGGATTATTTGGTTTTTCTCTTCCATCAAAATATCTCTTAAGAGGTGCAACCCCTGCATTAATCCATAACAATGTATTATCATTGTGTGGAATAAGGCTAAAAGAAGGCTCAATTGCATGTCCTTTATCTTTAAAAAAGCGTATCCATGTATCTCTAATTTGTTGACCTGAAAAAAATGTCATGATTCACCTCTTATAACATCTTGTATTGTATCATATTTTGCTTTCATAAAGCATCTTAACATGTAAAATACCTTCTTCAATGTAAGGTTTGGATATCACTTTAAAACCAAACTTTTCATAATACCTAATTAAATAGGCCTGTGCTGATATCATAAATGGCGCTTTATAGCGAGCCAAAATTGTCTTAAGAATTTCACTTGCATATCCTTGATGTCGTGCATCTTTATATGTTGCAACTCTTCCTATCGACATATATCCTTTATATCGTTGATCTCGTTTAAGCACACGTGCATAAGATACGATTCGATTTTCTTTGATATACATGACATGATCTGCTTTGATATCATCATAGTCTGTATCTACATACATGATCTGTTGTTCTTCCACGAATACAGTTAAACGAAGATTTATAATATCATAAAGTTCTTGACTTGTAAGTGCGTCAAATGATTTAATTACAACCATAAAATTATCCTCTTTTATGAATCTTTTTTAAACGCATATTCATATCCTTGGTTTGAAGATCATGACGCTTATCATGAAGTTTCTTACCCTTAGCTAAGGCAATTTCTAATTTAGCAAGACCGTCTTTAATATATAATCTTAATGGAATAATCGTGAGTCCTTGGATTTTCTTTTTCGTTTCAAGTTTATTAATTTCGTGTTTATGTAGCAATAATTTTCTTCTTCTCGTCTCATCGTGGTTAAATAAAGATGAAAAAGCATATGTTGCAATATGCATATTAATAATAAATGCTTCACTATTTTTTATAAGAATATAGGCATCTTGTATGTTCACTTTTTTCAATCGCACAGATTTAATCTCTGATCCTCTCAATACAAGACCAGCTTCAAATGTATCTTCGATAAAGTATTCAAATCTAGCTTTTTTGTTTTGAACGATGAGGTCCACGATGACTCCTTCTTTTTACTTGATTCATAATTTTAAAATCAATATGTCGCTTCACAATGTCAACACTGATGAGTTCAACTTCCACTTGATCTCCTAATCGATACAATAATCCTCTTCTATCTCTGTCTCTTATAAACATATTAAGATGA
>JAYOFY010000089.1:914-3264 GCA_038117465.1 Acholeplasmataceae bacterium | reverse complement strand
AGGTGTTGTAACGAAAAAGTTTAAAATCACCATGAATAAAGATAATGACAAAGTGATAAAAAATCCAAACACAACATAATTTTTATAATTTAATTTTACATCATCAGATGGCACTTCAATTAAGTAAGGTGTTGTTTTAATATGACGTATTTTAGTCGCCATAAAAAAGCCTAAAATAATCGATAATGACGCTATCATCGAAATCATATCACCGATGATATTTTCAGGAATAAATCCTTTGAAACTTAATCTTACAAATGATCTCAAAATAACAACCATGAGTGTGTCTTTGTAGCCTAATGTAATGAGTGCAACTAATATCGCAACTTCACTAAAATCCAATCTTAAAAATGATGCAAATGGCCCACTAATAACAAACCAAGGAATTTCAAACAATCCTAAAATGATTGAAATCGCGGCTAATGCAACAATATAAAAGACTCTTTTCAACAAAAGCCCCACCAAAAACAAAACACACAAATTAAAAAAAAACAAAAAATCATTCAAACCGGGGAAAATCAAACAATATACACGACTCTTTTCAAGTTGAGTTTGGTACTCATGATATCCTCTAAATAAACGTCTTTTGCTATTGATATTATAACATGAAATATCATCACTTACATATTGAAAACGTTTTAACATACATTGTTTTTAAAAACAGCTTCACAGGTGTATAATAAATAGGCAGGAGGCTGACATGAAAAAAACAGTTGCATTAATCATTTTAGACGGTTATGGCTTATCTGATGACATTACTGGAAATGCTGTCAAGCAAGCAAAAACACCGTTTTTAGATACACTTTTTACAACATATCCACATAACACATTAAAAACCAGTGGTGAAGCTGTAGGATTACCTGATGGACAAATGGGAAATAGCGAAGTTGGGCATTTAAATCTAGGTGCTGGACGTGTTGTTTATCAATCTCTAACACGTATTAATAAAAGTATTAAAGAGGGTGATTTTTATCATAATCAAGCATTTTTAGATGCGATCTCTTATGCCAAAAACAATCAGGGACGTGTCCATGTTTTTGGACTTGTTAGTGATGGTGGTGTCCATGCTTACCCAACACATATCAAAGCTTTGTTTTCATTAAAAGATACGCATGATGTTCCAATGTATTTACACGCATTTATGGATGGTAGAGATACACCTCCTCAAGGCGGTAAAGACTACTTAAAAGACTTGATAGATCAAGGGATTGAGGTTGCAACTGTTTCTGGAAGATACTATGCCATGGATAGAGACAACAATTGGTCACGTATTCAAGCTTCTATTGATGCCATGACAATTGCAAAAGGTGCTGTTTATGTTGCCATTTATTTCTAATATAGATGGACAAATTAAAGATGGTGATGCGATTATTTTTGCAAATTTTAGACCAGATCGTGCCATTCGTATCGCAACCGCATTTTCTAATCCAAGTGCTGCATCTCATTATGTTAGTGAAGGAAAACCTACACTAGATGCATCAAACATACCAAATCATTTATTTTTTGTTTCTATGATGCATTATTCAGAGACAGTCAAAGGACCCATTGCTTTTCCTCTTCAATCTCATGAACAATATGTAAGTAAGATTATGTCATATGGTGATGGTATTAGCATAAGCTATAGAAATATTGATCGATTTCATGATTTAGAATCAAAGATTGATCATTATATTAAAAATAAGTGAGAACGTTGATGACAATCCATCATTTTGATTACATGGGTGTGCCTATTTATATCAAGAAAAAACCAATGAAACATATGTATATAAGAGTACGTGAATCAGGCTGTCATATCAATATGTCTAAAAAAATGTCAGCGAAATTTGTTGAAAATTATTTAAAAGATAATATTGAAGCGATAAAAAAAACGTATTTAAAGCTAAAACATATGACGTATTCTATACTCGGAAAGCCAATATCAGTATCATATAGTAAAGATCATTATGACTATGAATTCAATGGAAATCATTTAACCATTTCTCATCCAATATCATTTGATGAGGGATTTAAAGCGTTTTTAAAAACATCCATGATGTCATATATTCAACATCTTGAAGCTCAACTACAAAACCATTTGAAACCATTTAAAATCACACCAGTTCCTTATCGATTTAAATATTTAACTTCGAAATTTGGAAGCTATCATCGCGTTAAACATACAATTACACTGAATACATTTTTATATATGTTGGAGCCAACGCTTATTTTCTACGTATTAATGCATGAGTATGCACATACAAAAGCGTTTCATCATCAGCAAGCTTTTTATGATTTACAACATCAATTATGCCCAAATGATAAAGAATTATCAAAAAGGCTCAAATCATTAACGATTCCAAGACAATTTACG
>JAYOFY010000089.1:0-904 GCA_038117465.1 Acholeplasmataceae bacterium | reverse complement strand
TTTATTATATCAGATTCTGGTACAGCACAAGAAGAACCAGCACTTTTAAATACTAAAGTGTTAGTACCTAGAGATTTTACTGAAAGACCTGAATCTATTGAAAATAATTGTAGCTTAATGTTTAATGTTAATCAATATGAAGATTTAGAAGTTGAAAAAATAATTAATTGGTTAAATTCAAGTAAAAAAATATAAACTGATTGGTTAGGTGATGGAGAAACATCTGATAAGATAATAAATATATTAAAAGAAATTTTATAATGATTAGTATAGTAACAGCTTATTATAATAGAAAAGAATTATTTAGGAGGATTTATGGCAACAAAACCAGTTTATCAATTAACTCAAGAAGGATATGACCATTTAAAAGAAGAACTTAAAGAGCTCGTTGACGTCAAAAGACAAGAAAACTTAGATGCACTTAAAGAAGCGAGAGCGCAAGGGGACTTATCAGAAAATGCAGATTATGATGCTGCAAGAACTGAACAAGCACGTATTGAATCTAGAATTACTGAAATTGAAAACATCTTAAAATATGCAAAAATTATTAAAACAAGTAATGAAGATGTTGTTAATATTGGTAAAAAAGTAAAAATTAAGTTTCAAGAGTCCAATGTTGAAAAAGAATTTTATTTTATTTCAAGTATCGAAGTGGACCCAAAACTCAACAAAATTTCAATCGAATCACCGATTGGTAAAGCATTAAAAGGACATGAAGTTGGGGATATTGTTACATTTAAATCTGAAACAAACAAAGTATCAACGATTGAAATCCTTACGATTGAATAATGGCTTTCTACAAATATATTAAACCGACATTATACGCATCAAGCATACAAGATATACCCTATGAACAATTAAAAAAACAAGGTATTCATACCTTGTTTTTTGACCTTGATAATAC
>JAYOFY010000088.1:2853-3342 GCA_038117465.1 Acholeplasmataceae bacterium | reverse complement strand
GGGTCAAGCATGCATCTGTTAAAGTGGATAATGCAATCATAGGGGCTATTGAATCAGGCTATTTAGTCTATGTAGGTTTTCATAAAGATGATCCATACAATATCATTTCAAAAGCTGTAGAAAAAATCATGAAATTAAGATTATTTGAAGATCATTACGGGAAAATGAATATTGCGATCGACCCAAAAAAACATCAAATAATGTGTATTTCTCAATTTACACTTTATGGAGAGACAAAAGGCACCAATCGTCCTTCATTTAGTCAATCAATGCCATTTGAACAAGCACACATGTATTATCAACACATGTTAGAAGAATGTAATAAGCATATTAAAACAGTTCCAGGACATTTTGGTGCGAACATGCACATCACATCTGAAAATGATGGTCCAGTGACGTTAATTTTAGAATTTTAAGGAGTTCTTCATGCAAAAAGTTAAAGGGACATATGATGTCCTTCCAAGTGAATCTTATAAATGGTTGTTTTTA
>JAYOFY010000088.1:580-2843 GCA_038117465.1 Acholeplasmataceae bacterium | reverse complement strand
TTCATCAAGTGATGAAAAAACACCAAATTGATTATGTTAGAACACCTGTTTTTGAATACTTCGATGTTTTTCATCGTCAATCTGAAGCATCTGATATGGTGACAAAAGAAACATATGATTTTGAAGATCGTAGTGGACGTAAAATTACATTAAGACCTGAAGGGACTGCTGGCGTGATTCGAAGTATTATTGAAAATAAACTTATTACGCCAAATCACGTTTTGAAAACTTATTATTTAGGTGCGAATTATCGATATGAAAGACCACAAAAAGGAAGATATCGCGAGTTTTATCAAACAGGTGTGGAAGTGATCGGTGATAAACATGCAGTCCTCGATGCGGAAGTCATACAAATTGCATATGAAATTGTTAGTACACTAGGTATTAAAGATGTTGTTGTTAAAATAAATCATTTAGGTGATGCAGAAACAAGATTAAATTTTAAAAATGCATTAAAAGCGTTTCTGGAACCTTTAAAAGATCAACTTTCAGAAGATTCGAAAATGAGATTAGAATCAAATCCACTTAGAATTCTTGATTCTAAAGTGCCTTCTGATCAAGCATTGTTAAAAGGTGCTCCCGTGCTTTATGACTTTTTAACAGCATCTGATCAAAAGTATTTCACATTGGTGACTGACATTCTAAAACAATATCATATTCCATACATCGTAGATGAAAAACTTGTAAGAGGATTGGATTATTATGCACATGTTGTATTTGAATTACAAGCGAATATTGATGGTTTCGGCTCACAAAACGCTTTAGGTGGCGGTGGGCGCTATGATGATTTGGTTGCTGAATTAGGTGGACCACCTTTGAGTGGCATTGGGTTTGCATTAGGATTGGAACGACTTTTACTTGCTGCTGAATTACAAGGCATCACATTCAAAGATGATGCACCACAATATGTTGCTGTCTTACATATGGATTCAGAATCTAAAATCGAAGCGTATCACATTTATAAGCGTCTCTTAGATGATGGTATCGATGTTTCATTTGATTTTTCAAACAAAGCATTTAAAACTCAGTTAAAACATGCGATTTCTAATAACCATACGTTCGCTATTATTGTTGGTAAAGATGAAATTGATACAAACACTGTACAAATCAAGCATTTATTGACTCAAACTCAAGAAGTTGTAAGTATGGACGATATTTTGACATACTTAAAAAAACAATAAGGATTATTATGACAATCACACACGTAAATAACGAATTGAATATCAATCATATTCATCAAACAGTCACACTAAGAGGATGGGTATCTAAATCACGTCGCATGGGTGGGATGATTTTTATTGATTTAAGGGACCGATTCGGTATTACCCAATTAACAGTGGATCAACAATCAAGTGTTTATGAACTTGCCCTTACATTAAGACAAGAATATGTAATTTTAGTGTCTGGTGTTGTTGTTGAAAGACAATCTAAAAATCCTGCGCTCTCAACAGGTGACATTGAAGTTCAACTAAAAGATTTATCCATCATAAATTCAAGTGAGACACCACCAATACAGGTGTTAGATGATACAGATGCATTGGAAAATACGAGACTCACGTATCGCTATTTAGATTTAAGAAGACCTGTCCAACAAAGATTTTTGATGATGCGTTCTAAAATTACTCAAGCAATACGAAATGTATTAGTTCTTGATGGCTTTTATGAGTTAGAAACACCAATTTTAGGGAAATCGACACCAGAAGGGGCAAGAGATTTTTTAGTACCATCACGATTATATGAAACGCAATTTTATGCTTTGCCACAATCTCCTCAAATTTTTAAACAACTATACATGATTGCTGGATTTGAGAAGTATTTTCAAATTGCGCGTTGTTTTAGAGATGAAGATTTACGGGCTGACAGACAATTAGAATTTACTCAAGTCGATATAGAGGCCTCATTTGTGAGTCAAGATGATATCATACATCTTATAGAAAAGATGATGGTATCATTATTTAAAGATGTTTTAAATCTTGAAATAAAAACACCATTTTTAAAAATGCCATATGAAGAAGCGATATTAACATATGGATCTGATAAACCAGATATGAGATTTGATGTGCTTATTCATACACTTGATGCATCTTTAAAAGACGCTGCATCACCCTTACTATCTTTAGACCATCAGGCGTATATCCTAGTGGATCAACTATTAACGAGAAAAGAGATAGATCAACTATCTGAACTCCATAAAAAACATGGTGGCCATATATTAAGTTATGCAAAAAAAGACGCATCTAATGTCTCTGGGCCATTAACAAAA
>JAYOFY010000088.1:0-570 GCA_038117465.1 Acholeplasmataceae bacterium | reverse complement strand
CATTGTTATTATCTACCGGTACATTTCATCCAGTATATGAACCACTCGGAGCCGTTCGAGTTGAAATAGGCAAAATGCTAAATTTAATCAATCCAGATGCATTTAAGTTTCTTTGGGTAGTGGATTTTCCGCTTTTTGAATATAGTGAAGAAGATCAACGTTTGTATGCGAGACATCACCCATTCACATCACCTAAAAATGCAGATGAGATGATTAAAGATCCATTGAATGCAAAGGCGAATGCGTATGATATTGTTCTTAATGGATATGAAATTGGCGGTGGGTCAATTCGAATTTACAAACAAGAGATGCAACAAAAGATGTTTGAAATGTTAGGACTTAAAAAAGAAGATATTCAATCTAGATTTGGGTTCTTCACTGAAGCTTTAAAGTATGGTACACCCCCTCATGGAGGCATTGCTTTAGGTCTTGATCGACTTGTGATGCTCATGACAAAAACAGAAAATATCAAAGACGTCATTGCATTTCCAAAGACACAATCAGCAAGAGATATGATGATGGATGCACCAAGTGATGTCGATGCACAACAATTAAAAGATATCCATTTCA
>JAYOFY010000087.1:0-3351 GCA_038117465.1 Acholeplasmataceae bacterium | reverse complement strand
CATATAAACAACGCATTAAGAGCAAATTATTTGATGTTCAAAGACAAAGAATATGTTGTTGCTGAAAACCGAGTACTGATTGTCGATCAATTTACTGGCCGTATATTAAAAGGAAGACAATTTTCTGAGGGTCTTCATCAAGCCTTAGAAGCGAAAGAAAATGTTCAAATAAAAAAAGAAACAGTGACAGTTGCGACGATTACCTACCAAAACTTTTTTAGAATGTATAAAAAACTTTCTGGGATGACGGGTACTGCAAAAACCGAAGAAGAAGAATTCAGAGATATTTATAATATGGAAGTCATCGAGATTCCAACCAATGAACCACTTATAAGAAAAGATGAACCTGATTATTTATTTGCATCTTCAGATGCAAAATTTGAAGCTTTAGTGAACGAAGTTGAAAAAAGACATCAACTTGGACAACCGATTTTAATAGGTACAATCGCGGTTGAAACATCAGAAGATTTATCGATGATGCTTAAAAAAAGACGCATTCCACATGAAATTTTAAATGCTAAAAATCATGAAAGAGAAGCTGACATTATTGCTAAAGCTGGTCAAAAAGGGTCTGTGACAATTGCAACTAACATGGCTGGACGTGGAACAGATATTAAGTTAGGTGATGGCGTAAAAGACCTTGGTGGGTTGGCTGTCATTGGTTCTGAGCGTCATGAATCTAGACGTATTGATAATCAGTTACGTGGACGTTCTGGACGACAAGGAGATCCTGGATATTCAAGATTTTATTTATCTGCAGATGATGAACTTATGGTGCGCTTCGGTGGTGAGACATTTAAACAACGCATGATGATGTTAGAACGTCTCAACGCTAGTAGTAATGAACCACTTTCTTCTAAAATTTTTACAAGATTTGTAACAAATGCTCAAAAGCGTATTGAAGGCAATAACTATGATGCACGTAAAAATGTATTAAAATATGATGATGTCTTACGAAAACAACGTGAAATCATTTATAAAGAACGACGTGATGTCTTATTATTAGAGTCGATTGAACCTCAAGTATTAAATGCGATTCAGCGAACATTGACTTCAGAAGTAAAACAATATACAACAATCATTGATAAAGAAACAAACGTGGACACAGAGTCCTTATTTCAACATATTACCAATACCTATTTCAAACCTGACATACTCACCAAAGATATGATTGAAAACCATAGTTTTGAAGAGATTCAAGCGACCATTTTAGATCTGGCACACAATGAAATGCAAACAAAAAAAGAAAATACACCAGAAGTTGTATATAATGAATTTTTAAAAGTCATTATGTTACGTGTTATTGATACTTACTGGACACAACATATCGATACGATGAGTGAACTTAGACAAGGTGTATCGCTACAATCGTATGGACAAAACAATCCCCTTACGATGTATCAACAAGAAGGACTTAGACTTTTTAATACCATGGTTGTAAATATATCTAAAGATGTGACAAGATTTGCATTGCGTGCACACATACAAATGGATGCTCAAAGAGAAGCAGTTGTTAAAAATACGTCTACGAATCAAGGTCAAATGGATGCTCCAAAAAAACCTAGAAAGCCTAAAGTTAGACGTAATCGTAACATGAGAGGACGCCCATTTTAACCTATGATAGAACGTTATGAATTAAACAAATGGATTGACAACTTTCAAATTAGAATGGATGACATTCAAAAAGCGATCAAACCTGAAACCATTCAATCATCATTAAAAACCTTATCAGATGCGCTGCAAGCACCTGATTTTTGGTCGAATACACTTGAAGCAAAAAAAGTGACAAAAGAATCTGCACGCTTAGAAAAAAAGCTTCAAACGTTTTTGTCACTCAAAACAATGTTTGAAGATATTTGTATGCTTGCAGATGAATCCAAAGAAGATGCGAGTTTGTTTGAACTTTTAATTTCTGAAATGGATGCATTTGAAACACAAATGAAAGCATATGAAATAGAAGTATTGTTATCTGGTCCATATGACGATCATGATGTCTTATTAGAAATTCATCCTGGTGCAGGTGGTACTGAATCTCAGGATTGGGCAGATATGTTATATCGAATGTATCAAAGATATGCGCAACGTCAAGGGTATAAAGTTGAATTATTAGATTATCTTGCAGGTGAAGAAGCAGGAATCAAAAGTGTGACCTTGAGAATTAAAGGTGATTATGCATATGGTTATTTAAAAGCGGAACATGGTGTTCATCGATTAGTAAGAATCTCACCATTCGACTCCAATCAAAGACGTCACACTTCATTTGCGTCATGTGAAGTCATGCCAGAAATTGATGATGATGTTGAGATTGATATTAAAGATGAAGATATTAAAGTTGATGTGTACCGTTCAAGTGGTGCAGGTGGTCAATCCGTGAATACGACGGATTCTGCTGTTAGAATCACGCATTTAAAGACAAACATTGTTGTCACATGTCAAAATGAACGTTCTCAAATTAAAAATCGTGAAACTGCTTTGAAAATGTTAAAAGCAAAACTTATTCAAGAAGAGATCAAAAAACAAGAACTAGAATTAAAACAACTTAAAGGTGATCAACAGACGATTGGATGGGGATCTCAAATACGTTCATATGTATTTCATCCATATCAAATGGTAAAAGACCACAGAACGGATGCTGAAACAGCACTCATTCATGATGTGATGGATGGCGATATTGATTTATTTATCAATGCTTATTTAAAAGCATAAGGAGATATGTTATGGAAAAAAAATGGATAGGTCTCTTTTTCTTAGCAGCAATCTTTTTATCTTTTGCTGCAGGATTTGCCATAAAAGACATCTTTCCTGATCGTTTATTTAGTCAGGGTTCAGATATTTATGAAACCATCACAACAGCCTTAGAAGATCATTACTATTACAATTTAGATGACACCGCAACTCTAGAAGCTTATATTGCTTCTATGGACGCAATCGTCGCTTCTTATGGTAGTTATTTTAATGATCCTTATACAAGAATTGATGCGTATAATCCATCAACATCAACCCTTGTAAATAATCAAGTAGGATTAGGTATATACATTGATTTTGTAGATCATATTCCTGTTGTAAGACATGTCATATATGAAGGTCCATCATATCAAAAATTATATCCAGGAGATCAAATACTGGGCATCAAAGACGAGATATCATTTGTTGAGTTAAACGATATTAATGCTGCAACAGAAATACTAAAAGAACAAGCATTTTTAGATCATACCGTCACATTTGAAGTAAAAAATGCCATTGGTAATTCAAGAGATGTCACGATTACATATGACATTATAAAAGATACGAATGTCACTGCACATCAATTTATCAACACCAATGTATCCTATATATCCATTCAACAATTTA
>JAYOFY010000086.1:705-3406 GCA_038117465.1 Acholeplasmataceae bacterium | reverse complement strand
GGTGATTTTAAACTTTTTCATTACAACACCTTTATTACTCTCGTATTACGGGTTCACCGAAAAACTTACATTTCATGTATTTGATTTTGTTGCACAAACGGAGTATTCAATACAATCATTTTTATGGGCAGTCATCATCTCTTATACACCTTTTAACATTGTTAAAGGGATCAGTGTGATGGTCATATTTTTAATTATTTGGCCTAGGTTAAAATATATCGAATATTAATTCATTAGTATTTAAAAATAACAGAAAAACATGTATAATATAAAAGGTTAAAGATAAAGGAGAAAAACAATGCCATTTATAACAGATATTTATGCAAGAGAAGTCCTAGATTCTCGTGGAAATCCAACCGTTGAGGTTGAAGTTTATACAGAATCAGGCGCATTTGGTCGTGCAATTGTCCCAAGTGGAGCTTCAACAGGAGAACACGAAGCTGTTGAATTACGTGATGGAGACAAAACACGTTATTTAGGTAAAGGTGTATTAAAAGCAGTTGACAATGTCAATGACGTGATTGCACCTGAACTTATAGGATATGATGTAACAAACCAAGTTGGGATTGATCAAGCGATGATTGAACTTGATGGTACACCCAATAAATCTAAACTTGGTGCGAATGCAATATTAGGTGTCTCTATGGCTGTTGCAAGAGCAGCATCCGATTTTTTAGGAGTTGAATTATATACATATTTAGGTGGATTCAATGCACGTCAATTACCGGTACCAATGATGAACATCATTAATGGTGGATCTCACGCAGACAACAACGTTGATTTCCAAGAATTTATGATTTTACCTGTTGGTGCTGCATCATTTAAAGAAGCGATTCGTATGGGTGCTGAAGTCTTCCATAATTTGAAAAAAGTCCTTCAATCTAAAGGCTATAATACAGGTGTCGGTGATGAAGGTGGGTTTGCACCTAACTTAGGTTCTAACGAAGAAGCGTTGCAAGTCATCATGGAAGCAATTGAAAAAGCTGGATACAAACCTGGTGCAGATATTTATTTAGGAATGGATGTTGCATCATCTGAATTTTATGACAAAGCATCTAAAACTTATGTATTAGCAGGTGAAGGTGGAAAATCATTTACCTCTAAAGAGCTTGCAGATTTTTATGCACAACTCGTTAAAAAATATCCAATTATCTCTATTGAAGATGGCTTGGATGAAAATGACTGGGAAGGTTGGGCATACTTGACACAAACACTTGGCAAAGATGTACAACTTGTTGGAGATGATTTATTTGTGACAAACACAAAACGCTTAGGTCAAGGGATTGCATCAAATGTTGGGAACTCTATTTTGGTTAAAGTCAACCAAATTGGAACCTTAACAGAAACTTTTGAAGCGATTGAAATGGCTAAAAGAGCGGGTTATACAGCAGTCATCTCACACCGTAGTGGTGAATCTGAAGATACAACTATTGCAGATATTGCTGTTGCAACGAATGCAGGACAAATTAAAACAGGTAGTGCATCTAGAACCGATCGTATTGCAAAATACAATCAGCTAATTCGTATCGAAGATCAACTCGAATCTACAGGTACTTACTTAGGATTGAATGCATTTTATAACTTAAAGTAACCAAAGGATAAGGTGAGAGATAACACTCTTACCTTTTTACTAAATAATGGACATTAAAGAACTTTTTCAAGCAATTTACGATGGCTATCAATATTGTATAGAAACCGATGATCCAATCATCCGTAAACTTGCACAATCAAATGAATATTTAGATGTTTCACAAAATAAAATTTGTTTAATTCAACATCATGCCATTGGCACAATGGATGTCAAAAAAGATTTTGGTTTTTTAAGACAGCCTGAAGATGATATTTATATTGATAAAAAACATCTAAATGGTGCCATGCAAGATGATTTAGTGATCGTGGATGATACAGGGTATCAAGCGAGAGTGGTTGCGATTATTCGACGTGCATTGACACTGATTATTTGTCGTTGTCATAAACAAGGTGAGATGGTATATTTTCAACCGATTACAAATATTCAGCAATTACTAAAAATTACGTATGATCAACCATTAGTGGATGGTCATTTAGTGTCTATTAAAATCGATTCAATTGACGAATTGAACATTCACGGTCATGTGAAAGAAATTATAGGTCATGAACATGATCCAGATATCGAAACGAAAAAAATTGTTTCCAGTTATGAATGGCCACAAACATTTGATGATCATATTTATCAACAACTTAAAAAGATAAAAAAAGAAACATTTACACAAATTGATTATGAAGATGAGATGGTCATTACCATTGATGGTGCAGATGCAAAAGATTTAGATGATGCTATTCATTTAAAAAAGACTACGATAGGTTATGAAATAGGTGTACATATTGCAGATGTATCTCACTATGTGAAGCCCAATGATGCCATCGATATACAAGCATTTGAAAAGACAACATCAGTATATTTAGCAGATCGTGTGATTCCCATGTTGCCTGAATATTTATCAAATGATTTGTGTTCATTAAATCCTTTGGAACCTAAAAAAACGTTGAGTGTCATGATGTTATTAGATGACAACTTCAACGTCATTTCTCACCGTTTTGAGTCGACTGTCATCATGAGTAAATATCGATTGACGTATGATGAAGTTAACCTTATTTTAAAAGGTCAACAAAAACATAAAAATACAAGTTTACAAGAAATGCTGATGGATTTGAATACAAT
>JAYOFY010000086.1:0-695 GCA_038117465.1 Acholeplasmataceae bacterium | reverse complement strand
GATGTCTCAGTTAGAAAACAAGATGATGCAGAAAAACTCATAGAATCTCTTATGCTGCTTGCAAATGAAACTGTTGCTAAACATTTCAGTGATCATCACATTGCATCATTATATCGTACACATGATGTCCCTGACATTGGTAAGCTTCAAAAAGCATTGCATATCATTAAGCAATTAGGTGTTGTTTTACCACATCGTCAGCAATATGATGCAAGATATATTCAAAATATTATTGAAATGACAGATAAGCATCCAAAAAAAGATCTCATTCATATGATTTTATTACGTGCAATGCAAAAAGCATCATATGAATCTCAACTGAGTCAACATTTTGGACTTGGTGCGACGTATTACACGCATTTTACTTCACCGATTAGAAGATATCCCGACTTAATCATTCATAGACTCATTCATATGTTTGTACTAAAAGACCATCCAATCGAGAAATTAGATTTAATGGATATCGCGAAACAAACATCTGATAAAGAACGTGTGGCACTTTCATTAGAAAGAGATGTCAATCAACTCAAAAGCTGTGAATTCATGGTTGATAAAGTGCACAAGACATTCAAAGGAACAGTCGTTGCGACACTTTCCAGAGGTATGTTTGTAAAACTAGAAAATGGTATAGAAGGGTTCGTATCATTAAGAACATTTAAACAACATGTCATTTATCATGAGCATACAGGTTCATA
>JAYOFY010000085.1:866-3455 GCA_038117465.1 Acholeplasmataceae bacterium | reverse complement strand
CCACTAACAATTCTGGCAAATGACTGATTGCTTCTGATGTTGCGTCGATACAGTCATCTTGTTTGGCACGTGGAAATGCTTGCAGTTCCTCTAAAAAAGGTGAGTTGTTTTTGACATTCTCGTGTACATATAATCTGCCTACTTTGATGATTGGTTCTAAAGTCTGTGCAATGAAATGCAATTTATTTTGTGTTCTAAATTTTGGAATTACATTTATTGCCAATTTCATTTCACGTGCACATCTACGCAACTCGTTTGCTAACGTAGCTGAAAAGTTTTCTTCTACAAACACGTGTCCAATTTTATGTTTTGCACAAGTTGCGATTATCTCTTTGCATTGATTTTCAAAACTTCTGTCTTCGTCGACTGCAGACAAAATCTTAATATCGTGCACAAACACATTGTTATTCTCGTCTTTGGCACACACAGACAGCACAGAATTATCTCTGCCACGTAGTCCAGTCGCAGCATCCCAAGCTGCACATAATTTAATAATTTTATGATTGCCTAATTTGCAGTCTGCAATGTAATTACCCATTGGTTGTGATAAAAAATTCCAAACAAAGTCTTCTTTGTAGTAATTTATTTTTTCTAATTGTACCAATGGCTGATAGGTTGATTGTGGTATCAGCATATATTGTGAATTAAAATCGCCCTCTGTGGTTTCGTTTCTTTGCTGTTCTAACCATTTGTGTGTGAACATACCTTGTGGGTGATTTTCCCAAGCCAAGTATTCTTCTGTCTGTGATGTGCTGTCTTCAAAAGTCTTTAATCGTGTTCGAACAACTGGAATTTTTTTTGAAACATAATTGACACTCTCTAAATGATCGTAGATAGATTCTTCTGTGTGTGGTGTGCCCACACATAAAATTTGATTAGCAAGTTTTCCAAACTCACTGACACGTTCTTTAATTTTATCTCTCTGTGCTTGTGTGATACAGTTGTCGGAAGTTTCTATATCGTCTGCAATCACAATATCTGCGTGATAACCAGTAAAACTAGCACCTAAACTGGACACAGTCACAGAAGGATTCAGCTGCATAACTTCACGTTCTACTGTGAATGTTTCACTTTTCCACGTGTATAGATCATTTTTCAAATGTTGTAACAGAGGGTGGTTTTCAATCATCGTACGAATAAACAAGCTGTTTCGCAGTGCTAAATTTCTTTTGGCTGATATCAGCAAACAAGTCCAATTGGGGTTTCGCAACAGATTCCAACACACATATGCACCAATGATAAAACTTTTGCCGCCGTGCCTAAACACTTGCAGTATGCGACGTGGGTCTTCGTTGGTTTGTTCTAACCAATCACAAATTTCAATATGAAAGGGTGGGGTGTGTTGTTGCGAGATAATGTTCTGTGTGTCTAAAAACGTTTTGAACGGAATTAATTGCATTCATTGACTTTGCTTAATTTTTTGTTTCGTTAATTCTTTGCTGTGCTAATTGAATTAATTTGGCTGCTTCTGTTTTTTCTTCCATACTGTTTTCGCCAGTAGGGTGGATTGCTCCACTTTTGGATTGAGCCAAATATTTCAGCATCTGCAATTTTGAACGTTTTGCATTGTCTAAAAAAGTTGTTTTTTTGATGTAATCTTTATCGTCGTTGTGTGGGTAAGGTGTGTTGAATAGATCGTGTGCTTGTTCTATTTCTGAATCCCAATAATTGTCTGCGAAAGTTTTTAAAATTTCTAACCATTGTTGCTCAACTCTATTTTTCATTTTGAATTCTTTTTGTTACTGTTAGTGCTGCTGAAAGTTTGGAGTGCAAAAGGTTGGTTTACTTATAAGACAAATCAATCCTTTAACAAAAGATACACTTGCAATGAACTTTATGGCACAACATGTTATAACAGTTCAGCAGCTATGATATTTATTGAAACAGTCACACGACAAGGCGGTAATGGTAGCCTTGTCGTTGTTTTTAGATAAAGTTTTTTTTGAAATTTTCTGACTGTGCGTGGCAGTAATGCTTGTGAATAATCTGCGGTGAGTTACCCATTATTGTTGCCAGCTGCTGTATGCTAACACCTTCTTCAATCTTCCAAGTCGCATACGTGTGTCGCAAACTGTAAAAACAATAATTTTCACCGTCCACATTTGCTCGCATATTTGCCCACGTTAAAAAACTTCTGAACGGTCTGCGATAGTCGGTATCAAATATTTTTTCTATCTGTGACCAACGTGCATCTGCTTTTTCTTGTAGACGTTTGAAATGCCAATATGCAGTGGCATCTGCAAACACAGTTCTCTCTACCGTTTTGCTGTTGGCTTTAGTGATTTTGATTTTGACATAACGTTTTGCAGTTTCTTTGTCTGTGCAAAGTTCAATGTCGCACCAACGCAAACCTTTGGTCTTTTTTTCTGTGTCTGGCAGCAACTCGTGTGGTCGCATACCAGTCTTAACCAAAATCATAATCGCACTGTACATATTGCTGCGACTACGTTTTATCGATTGATTAGGACTGGCTTCGATGAACTGTTTTAGCTTTCGCATTAACACTTTGAACTGTCTTTTTTCAAAATGTGGGTGTCTGCCGTAAACTATCGCAGTTTTTTTGATATTAGGCTTTTGCGAGATGTATCC
>JAYOFY010000085.1:0-856 GCA_038117465.1 Acholeplasmataceae bacterium | reverse complement strand
GTAGACAGAGGATACATCTCGCAAAATCCAACATCTTCGACAATATGCCTTCTTCTTTGTTTAAAGTGGCAGTGGACGGTTTTGCGTGTAAACCGTTGTCAATTCGCCAGCTTTGAAAATTAACGATAGCAACTCTGTTCAGTCTGCTAATGGTCAATTTTTCTTTGGCTTCGAAGTAGGGCAGCAAGTAATTTTTTATGGTTATCACATAAGTGCCATAAGTTTTTGCATTCAGCTTGCCAGTGTCTACCAACATCTTAGAATGTGCCAAAAAGTTTTCTGCAACATCAGCAAAGCTCTTTTCGTGCACAGAATAGTTTTGCTCTATTTTGTGCTGAACTTCTGCTAATTTTGCATAGGCAAATTTTTTGGCAGTTTCTAAATCAGCTGTTTCGCAACTGCATCTAACAGCTTTTTTTTGGTTTTTTACATTTACTCGCACATAATAATACGGCGATAGTTTTACGGTATACAACTGCAAACCTTTTTGCAGTGGTATTCTTTTACTTGTTTCTTGTTGAGTTTGTGTATCAACAAGTTTTAAACGTGCTTGCATATCTGCTCCTTTTTTACTGTGCACATTTGTGCAGTTTTTTAAAAAACACACACTTACTGTGCAGTTTTACTGTGCAGAATTTAATTGGAAAATTTGCACAGCTAAAAGCATTGTGCAGAAATTGTGCAGAAATACGACCTAATCAGTAAGTAAATTATAGCATATTGCAGTTAAAAAAAGCAAGTTTTTGCGGCGGTTTTTTACCAAAGTTTCCGTATTGCATAAAATTAAATGGTGTGCAGAATCCTTTTAAGGAATGGGTCACAGGTTCAAATCCTGTCGGGCTCACCATTTATGAAA
>JAYOFY010000084.1:0-3464 GCA_038117465.1 Acholeplasmataceae bacterium | reverse complement strand
CGGTCATTGATCATATTTTAGAAGTCTCAGAAGATGCACCGATTATTGAAGCGTTACAGGCGAATTTAGAGGCAGGTGGTTCTGAAGGACCATATGTGTCAGTCTTTGATGACTCAACTTATACAAGAAGAAGCGATGTGATTAATTTGTTACAATATTTAGGTGCGAAACAGTTTCCTAGTAGAATTACGATTTATGCCAATGATTTTGCAGCTAAAGAGAATGTTGCTGCATACTTATCAGCGTATAACGATGATATTCCGGATAGTGAAGTTTACAGGAAAATCATTCATACGGATTTCACCCAAACATTATCATCCTATTTGTCTCAAATTGTAACGAACATCACGTACTTATTAGTAGCATTATCGGGTATCTCACTTTTAGTATCGTCAGTACTTATTGGTATTATTACGTATGTATCTGTCATTGAAAGAACGAAAGAAATCGGGGTATTAAGAGCGATTGGTGCTCGTAAAAAAGATATCACACGTGTCTTTAACGCCGAAACAATGATTATTGGATTTTTATCTGGATCACTCGGAATTATTGTGACAATGATCCTAAATCCAATCATCAACAGACTCATAGAAAACCTTGCAGAAATTAAAAATATTGCCGTCTTAAATCCACTGACTGCAATTATATTGATACTCTTAAGCATTGCATTAACCTTGATTGCAGGCTTTATTCCTGCTAAAATAGCATCAAGAAAAGATCCAGTGGTAGCACTGCGTACGGAGTAGTATGACAATAGAGATTTGGTTCGATTTTATGTGCCCACAAAGCTATTTACTTCAAAAATCATTAGTAGAGGCTTTGGCACAATATCAAGATCATAATATAGATATTTTATATAGAAGTTATGAAATGATTCCTAAAATGGTTGCAGGTGAAGAAACATCACTTTATGATGTCATTGCGAAACATTTACTTATTGACAAAAGCGATGTTGAATCATTTTTTAAAGACTTTAATGTCATCAAAGATCAAAGACCATTTCCAACAACCGATATCCATCGCTTATCACATCTCGCTAAAATCAACCATGTCCAACATGCATTCGTAACACAAGTATTAATGGATTATTATGAGCATCAAAAAGATATATCGGATCATCAGTATTTATTGGATATTTGTTTGAAACTCAATATTCCTCAAGAGAAAATTCTTGAAGTATTGCATTCGGATAAATATTTAACACAAGTAGATTCTAATCGTGAAAATGCGATATTAAAAGGGATTCATCGTATTCCACACATGCGTATTAATGGAACACAACCTATGTATGGATATCAAAAAATGCATCAACTCATTCAAGCATTTACATATGCAAAACAACTTGAAAAACGTCAAGATGTCTGTGATGATGATACATGTGAAATCACTTAAAGGACGGGACGTGGCGTAGCTTGGTAGCGCGCTTGGATGGGGTCCAAGAGGTCGCAAGTTCAAATCTTGTCGTCCCGACCATTATAAAAAGGAGAATTTATGTCAGTCTATCGATTTGAAGTAGAAACACATAAACATGAACATGTATCACTAAAATCATATGAAGGAAAGGTATTACTCATTGTCAATACGGCACCCAAATGTGGGTTGGTGGGTCAATATGAAGGCCTTCAAAAGTTATATGATACATATAAAGATCAAGGTTTTGAAATTTTAGATTTCCCTTGTAATCAATTTATGAATCAAGCACCTCAAAGTAATGAAGAAATTCAAACATTTTGTGAGTTATCTTATCATACGACATTTACGACATTTGCAAAAATTAATGTGAACGGAAAACACGCACATCCTTTATTTCAATATTTAAAAAAACAAGCACCGCAAGATCGTAATCAAGAAGGACAGTTAAAAACTGGATTATTATCAAAATTATCAGGGGCTCGCATAAAATGGAATTTTACAAAGTTTTTAATGAATCAACAGGGAGACGTGATCTACAGATTTGGTCCAACAGTTAAACCTGAAGCACTCAAGCCTTTTATAGAAACGTTACTAAATAAAAAAGTCTAACATATGTTAGACTTTTTTTATATTTTCTCTTCATAGGATAAATGGTAATCTTCATAAAGTGTGACATCTAAATTACCATTCATATGTCGAATTGCATCCATAAGCTCTTTCGTATCTGAATCTTTTTTCAAGATGATTTTATACGTTAATTTATATAATGTACCAAACTCTGTGGATCTTATTTTATCTAATCGATGAGATTTAGTATGTTGTGATAATACATCATCGACAGCACCTTTAATATTCATTTGCTCAGGCATAAAGAAAACAAGTTTTGCAAAGGATTGTTTTTGTTGAAGCAAAAATTGTGATAATACTGCAAGAACAAAAGATAAAAAGGTGGTAATGATGATGCCAAGTAAAACATATCCTAAAGCAATAGATAATCCAACACCGACAGATGCTAATATGAAGCCTAAGTCAGAAGAATCATTCATCGCTAATCTGAATCTTACCAATGTAAACACACCTGCTAAACTAAATGCACGTGCTAAATTATTAGATACAAGTAATACGATAATACTTACGACGAGTGGCATGATAAGTAATGTAAATAAAAAACTTTTATCATATCCATCTTTTAAATGCGACACGTGATAGCTAAATGCGAGCATAGCACCTAATAAAGTCGCCATCGATAATACAATGAGAAGTGTTGAAATTGTCAGCGGTTCTAACGTTAAAACCCAATAAATAGTTGATGTCATAATAATGCGCCTTTATATTGTTGATATGAACGACCTATTTTAGATAAAGATCTAGGGTATATTTTGTGTTCAGATAAATAAGAAGATAAAAAATGTGGGAATGCATCACGATATTTTATTTCTAAAATAACGATCTCCTCATCATGCAGAGGATAAGATGTATTGTCAAATGTATAAGATACATTAAAATCAAAGGTGACGCGAACACCTTTATTCGAATCATCAAATGCAATACGTTCATAGTCAATTAAACAATATTTTTCTATCGTTGCATGTGTGAGGGCATTTAAATACCCATACTGATACGAAGTATTTATGAGTGTTCGATAATCTTTTAAAAGGAAATCATTTTGGGTGATTTCAAAACGTTTTTTATGAGACCTTTTTAAGTATTTTATTTTTACTTCTAAAAATAATGTCGTTGGATCATTATACCATCTCAAACGATATTTCTCTTTATAAGAGGGTTTCTCTCTACTTTTCTTAATAATACTTGCATCTTGATCATCTAAATAATAAGAATGGATTTTGTATGGTACAATATGGTCTGGTTGATGATGTCGATCAAGTGCCATTTGTGATTTTAAAAAAGCAATCATTTCTGACGCTTGCGTTTTTGAGATGATATATTTTTTTTCATAACGTTCAAAAGATTGTGTCATATGACATATTGTATCATGAAAGCGCTATATATGATACAATAAATACGCTGGCACCCGTAGCTCTGTTGGATAT
>JAYOFY010000083.1:0-3472 GCA_038117465.1 Acholeplasmataceae bacterium | reverse complement strand
TATTGACTATAGCTGCAGCTTTTTTAACTACAGCAATTGCATAAATCAGTTGCAACGAATCTTGGATTGCTGATGCCACTCATGTTGAAAAAATTTAAAAAAGATCCAGCAGTTGCATCAGGACCCCTTATCGCAACACTGAATGATTTTATTGGCTTAGTAATTTATTTTTCAATTGCGACCTTATTTTTGTTCATATTATGATATAATTTTATTTAAGAAAAGAGGCAAAAAATGACACAACTAAAACATTATTTAGAAACAAGAAAGAAATTAAAAGCGTATGAATATGTCATGTGGTTGATGAGTTGGGATGCTGAAACTGAAGCACCTAAACAAGCACTCGAATATCGTTCGAAACAACTTGAAGTGATGGCAGGAGAAGTTTATGCCATTCAATCAGATGATCAATATGTTCAAGCGATAGAGTCATTACACGAACAACTTGATACATTAGATAAAGATTTACAAACAGAAATTAAAAAAGAATTTAGAGAGCTTAGATTTATTAAAAAAGTACCTAAAGATGCATATATTGCATATCAAGTCTTGCTTTCTAAAAGCGTACCTTTGTGGGCTGAAGCTAAACATAAAAACGATTTTAACATGTTTGCACCAACATTAAAAGAAATTGTTTTATACCAAAGAAACCTTGTCAAATACCTAGAAGAAGACCATTTAAAAGGATATGATCTTTTACTAGACATGTATGAAGAAGGATTCACACAAAAAGAATATGATTTCTTTTTTGATACATTAAAAAAAGAACTCGTGGAGTTTGTAAAAGAAATCACAAAAGATCCAAAACCGCTACATCCAAAATTAGTAAATGGCCCATTTGATAAAGAAAAGCAAAAAGTATTTAGTGAATATTTATTAGATGTCTTTTTCTATGATAGAGAAAGAGGGCTCTTAAAAACTTCAGAGCATCCATTTACATCAGGTGTTACTTCTGTAGATACTAGAATTACGACACGCTATCTAGAAGATAACCTTGCATCATCCATATTTTCAACGATTCATGAAATGGGTCATGGATTATATGAAATGCAAAATGATCCTAAATATGATGATACGTATTTACATGGTGGGACATCGCTTGGTATTCATGAATCACAATCACGTATGTATGAAAATATGATCGGAAGATCAAAAGCATTTTGGCAAGTGCATTATAAAAAACTTCAAGAAGTATTTGCACCTCAATTAGATGATGTGACACTAGGTGATTTCATGGACTACATGAATCATAGTGCACGCACGTTGATTCGTGTGGAAGCAGATGAATTAACATATGCACTCCATATCATGGTACGTTATGATATTGAAAAACGTCTCATTTCTGGAGACATTGAAGTAGAGGATTTACCACAAATATGGAATGATACGTATGAAGCGTATTTAGGCATACGACCATCAACAGATACCGAAGGTGTTCTACAAGATATACATTGGTCTGGTGGATCATTTGGATATTTCCCAACGTATGCGCTTGGGTCTGCTTATGGTGCTCAAATATATGATGCAATGTCAAAAGATATTGATGTTGAAGAAGCCATCAAAAACAATAATATTCAAGCAATTAATGCATGGACAAAAGAACATATTCATCAATTTGCACAATCAAAAACACCGAAAGAGATTATGTTGATTGCAACCAAAAAACCATTTGATCCAATGCATTATGTGAATTATTTGAAAGGGAAATACGCAAAATAAAAAGGTCTCTTGACCTTTTTTTGGTATCTTTATGAAAGTAAAAGCAGTCGATTATGCACATGACGGACGTGGCGTTGTAAAAACAGGTAAAGACTTAGTGTTTGTACATAATTTAATGATAGGCGAAGAAGCTGAGATCACGATCACTTCAAATAAAAAAAATTACAGTATCGGTGAAGTAAAAAACTATCTTTCTTTGTCTAAAGAACGGGTCACACCTCCTTGTATGTATTATCAACAATGTGGTGGTTGTCAACTTCAACATATGTCATATGATCACCAACTCAATATGAAACAAAAACGAGTTTCTGATGCTCTGAAACATATCGCGAAATTATATGTGCCTGTCGATGACATCATTAAAAGCAATTCACCATTTCAATATCGAAATAAAATACAAATGGCGTTTGCTAATACAAAAGAAGGACTTATCGCTGGTTTTTATCAAGCAAAAACAAAAAAAGTACTCAATATCAATACGTGTCTTATTGAACACGAAGAAGGCAATCATGTCATTCAAACATTAAAGACATTATTAGATTCTTATCATATAAAAGCATATGATCCTATTACTAAAAAAGGATGGATCAAGCATGCAGTTGTTAAAAAAGGGATTCATACACATGAACTCATGCTCATCATCATTAGTCAATCAGAAGGTTTCAAAAAACAAGCACAAATCATCTCAGCGCTCATTCAAAAACATCCTAATATTAAAACCATTATTCATCAAGTCAATCCCTCTATGTATAAAGTCATCGGTGATACAGATCATGTCATTTACGGAGATGGTTTTATTCATGATACATTGGGTGAATTTACTTTTAAAATTAGACCACAGTCATTTTATCAAGTCAATCCGCCTCAAGCAAAAAAATTATATGATCTTGCTTTAGATCTTGCAAAAATCAATAAACAAGATACGGTATTGGATGCATATAGTGGTGTAGGGACGATCAGCTTATTTGCTGCGAAAAAAGCAAAACATGTGACAGGTGTTGAACTCATTGAAGATGCTGTTTTTGATGCAAACTATAATGCCACTATCAATCAAATAGATAATGTGAAATTTGTATGTGATGATGCCGAGACATTTATGGCATCGAACCAAGTACATTTTGATATTGTTATTGTAGATCCTCCAAGAGATGGGCTTAAACCCTCTTTTATTGACGCAATCAAAGTGATGAAACCTAAAAAGATGGTGTATATATCTTGTGAACCTTCTTCATTAGCAAGAGATTTAAAACAATTAAAAACGCTATTTAATGTTAAAAAAGTTGTTCCAGTGGATATGTTTAGTCAAACCTTTCATGTAGAAACCGTGACATTGTTAGAACTCAAATAATCATTTTTAAATGCTATAATATTCCTATGACACAAGTGGTATGGTTAAAGCGTGATTTACGTATAAGAGATCATGCACCTTTATTTCAAGCAAGTCAATTAGGGGACGTATTACCGCTCTATATTTTAGAGCCTTTTTTGTTTGAAAAAGACGTATTTTCAAAAAGACATCTCACATTTATTGTTGAAAGTTTAGAAGATCTTAAGGCTTCATTCACTTCAATTGGCCTACCTTTATTTGTTTATATCGGAGATGCCAAAGAAATATTCCAACAAATATATGATACTTACGGGACATTTTGTTTGCATAGCCATATGGAACATGGCACCAATCTCACCTATGAAAGAGATTTAGAAATTAAAGAGTGGACAATTCATCATCAAGTTATTTGGACAGAATATAAAA
>JAYOFY010000082.1:1778-3621 GCA_038117465.1 Acholeplasmataceae bacterium | reverse complement strand
GTTTGAGTGTTTCATAGACATTTTTAGAATTATTGATATAAATTTGTGGAAATTCTTTAACATCGGAAGATGATGTTTCATTATTTCCAACAGTGATAAAAAATGACGTTTCTTTATTTATGTTTGCTTCATTTAAATCTAATAAAAAATGTTTTTCATTGAACCACGAAGCGATGGAAAAACATCCGATGCCTCTAAATAATGATGGATATCGCATGGCTGCAAACATTGAAATGTATGCACCCATTGAAGAACCAGCCATATAGTAGTTACTAGATATATGATACATGGTTGTAATTTTAGGTAGTAATATATTTACGATGAAATCAATATATATGATACCTTTACCTCCAAGTCCTTTGATAAAACGATCTTTAAGTTCAATGGTTGTTTCATAAGGACTATATTCATTCATTCTTTCAGTCGGTGAATTATCAATACCTACAATCAACATATCATTTGTTTTTGTTTGTTTTAATCCCTCAATTACACGCCAAGAAACTTCATGATAACTCATCTCATCATCATAAATATTTTGAGCATCATGCATAAATAATACATCACAAGGATGATCTTGTGTACAATTTCCTGGATTGTACACACGTATGGTGCGTAATGAATTTGTTGTTGGTATTAAGATATCAAAAGTTTCTATCATATCAACCTCAGTCTTATTTTAACATAGATAAAAGGGTAAAAAAAAGGTATAATATGAATGGAGATTTATGGGAACATTAATAAATGCTGCCGCAATTATCATTGCGTCTTTCATTGGCTTAATATTTAAATCAAAATTACATGTAGACGATACAAAACAACTCAAGCTTGTTATGGGTCTTGTTTTGCTTTTAATGGGCATCGGATGGTTTATCAGTGATTTTGTTTTTATCGATGGGAATAAACTCAACATGAACTACTCATTTTGGTATCCATCATTTTAGGAACCGCTTTAGGGTCATTTTTTAAACTTGATGAAAGATTTCGCTCACTTGTTAAAAATATCGAAACAAAATATCAGTTGCCACCAATTGCAGAAGGATTCATTACAGCAAGTTTGATATTTTGTATTGGTGCGATTGCAATTCTTGGTGTATTTCAAGACGTCATCCAAGGTAATTTAACATTACTATATATTAAATCCATATTAGATTTTATTACTGCGATGATTTTAGCATCTTCATTAGGCATTGGTGTGATGTTTTCTTTTGTTTCAGTGTTGCTTTATCAAGGTCTTATCATGCTTATCGCAATTACATTTGCACCTGTTTTACCTGTCGATTTAATGACATATATAAGTTTAATAGGGAATGTTTTAATTGTTGCTTTAGCTTTTGATTTTTTAGAAATAAAGTCATTAAAAGTATTAAACATGTTACCATCATTAATCATGCCGATTATTTATGTGGTGATCTTATGAAAAGACTCACGATTGGTATTTTTATTGATGTTTTTTATCCTATGGTAGACGGAGTTGTTAAGGTGACAGATCATCAAGCTAGAATGTTATCCAAAAATCATGATGTTTATGTATTTGCACCTAAATCAAAAGATGCACATTATGTAGATGATTTTCCCTATCAAGTGAAACGCGTGTTAAATGTCCATGTGCCTACAACAGATTATCAACTTGCATTACCTCAGCTTGATCGAAATTTAAATAAAGAGCTCAAGTCTATCTCTTTTGATATTATTCATATCCAATCTCCTTTTTCAATGGGAGAGCTTGGCATTAAAGTTGCCAAAAAACAAGGAATTCCTGTAGTTGGTACGCTTCATTCTCAATATGAAAAAGACTTTTATGAACGTACGAAATCTAAAACTATCACCAAAGTGATGCTTAGAG
>JAYOFY010000082.1:0-1768 GCA_038117465.1 Acholeplasmataceae bacterium | reverse complement strand
AAAAAAGAACCACTCATTGTACCGAATGCAACAGATATGTTGCCTTCTAATGAACTTGAAGTTAAGAAAGTCAAAGATAAGTATAACATCAAAGATGTTTTCAACATGATTTTTGTTGGACGTATGGATAAAATAAAAAATATTGATTTTATGATTGATGTTATGGATGCACTTAAAAAGAAAGAAAGACGTTTCATGATGTATTTCATTGGCAAAGGTGCACATGAATCTATGTTTAAAAAACGCGTAAAAGAACTTAAATTGACCGATGTTATCACATTTATGGGTCCAATCTATGATCGTATTGAACTTTCATCCATATATGCTTCTTGTGACCTACTCATGTTTCCTTCAACATATGATACCAATGGACTTGTTCAAATTGAAGCAGCAAGTCAAATGACTCCTGGTATTTTTTTGAAAGATACTTTAGCAGCTTCAAGTATTGTAGATCAATACAATGGATATATTTGTGGAGATGAAGTAGAGCATTTTGTAAATAAAATCCTTGACATTATAAAAGATAAAACCCAACATATGCGCATTTCAAAACAAGCAAAAGAAACACTTTATATTACATGGGAAGAAGTCATTGAAAAACTATTAGAAGTCTATATGAATGTTTTAAAGGAGTCTAAGCATGAATAAAAAAGCATTGAAAGAAAAACTTACAGCACTACAATTCCATGTCACGCAAGAAAATGGTACAGAACCACCATTTAGAAATGAATTTCATGATTTTAAAGGAAAAGGTCTATATGTCGATATTGTATCTGGAGAACCTTTATTTTCCTCTTTAGATAAATATGATAGTGGATGTGGATGGCCAAGTTTTACGAAGCCGATTGCTAAAATTATTGAAAAAAGTGACATGTCTCATGGTATGATGCGAACAGAAGTTAGAAGCAAAGAAGCTGATAGTCATTTGGGTCATGTGTTCACAGATGGACCAAAAGATAAAGGTGGATTACGATATTGCATCAATTCAGCAAGTTTACGATTTATTCCGTATGAAACACTTGAAGAAGAGGGATACGGGTCTTATATACCTTTATTTGATGTCGAATGAAATATCGTATTGACCCAGACTTAAAACCGTTATTACCATTTAAATTTAAAAAACATTCAACCCTAACAAGACACTTAATGAATGCTTTTTTTAAAGCATCTTTTGAACTTACAAAACCGAAATCACCTTTTATTAGAGAAAGGCTCACCATACAATCGCTCGATCGTGAAACGATCACATGTTATCATTATTATAAAGATCATTACGAACACAAAAACATGCTCATTTATTTGCATGGTGGTGGTTTTCAAAATGAAGGGACATCGATACATCAAAATATGATGTTAAAATTTGCTGAACATGCAAATCTACAAATATTTTATGTTAAATATCGATTGCTACCTGAATATCCATACCCTAAAGCATTTGAAGATGTCGTTGCTGCATATCAATATCTCTTGACAAACAATGAAACATTTCAGTTTCCATCACTTTATGTGGGTGGTGATTCGGCAGGTGGAAATCTTGCATATGCTCTGTCTTTATATGATAGAAATCAAGGATATGATCACATAAAAAAAACAATGTTAATATATCCTGTTCTTACAAGGCATACTAATTTTTCATCACATGACATGCATCAACTTACACCTATGTGGAATCAACATTTAAATCAAGCCATGTGGAAAAAATATTTAGCAACATCAAATGATGATATGTATGCTTCGTTATTAGAAAGAGATGTCAACGGTTTAAGTC
>JAYOFY010000081.1:0-3625 GCA_038117465.1 Acholeplasmataceae bacterium | reverse complement strand
TTATCACAAGATCCAAACAGTCGTGTTGCTTGTGAAACCGCAGTAACAACAAATTATGTGCTTGTATTTGGTGAAATCACGTCAACAGGACATGTCGATATCGATCAAGTCGTTAGACATACAATTAAACGCATTGGATATGACCATGATGATTTGGGATTTAATTATAAAACAGTAAAAATTGATGTTCGCATCAATCAACAATCACCAGATATCGCAAGAGGCGTCAATGAAAAAGAAGATCATGAACTTGGTGCTGGTGATCAAGGACTAATGTTTGGTTATGCGAATAAAGAAACAGAAACGTATTTACCTTTACCGATTTATTTAGCCCATCAACTATCTAAAAGATTGTCTTTTGTACGTAAAGAAAATATCATTTCAGATTTAAGACCAGATGGGAAAACACAAGTGACAATAGCTTATGAAAATAATGTCTATCAGTACATCGATACAATTGTTTTATCAACTCAGCATGGACATACTTGGGTAGGAAAACAAGATCAACTTAAAAAAGAGATTGTCACGCACATCATAGATCCTATTTTAAAAGACTATGATACCTCTCATACAAAGTATTTAATTAATCCTACAGGACAATTTTTACAAGGTGGACCGAATGGAGATGCAGGATTAACAGGAAGAAAAATTATTGTGGACACATATGGTGGCTTTGCACCACATGGTGGTGGAGCATTTTCTGGTAAAGATGCAACAAAAGTTGACAGAAGTGCAGCTTATATGGCACGATATATCGCCAAAAATGTGGTTGCTGCCAATTTATGTGATATTTGTGAATTAGAGATTGCATATGCCATTGGTGTTTCAGAACCCGTCAGTTTTTATATTGATTGTCATGGCACAGAAAAAGTTGAGATAAGTAAGCTTAAAAAAGCCATTCAAGAAGTATTTGATTTAAGACCAAGTCATATAATTGAAACATTAGCACTTAAAAACCCAATCTATTCACAAACATCTGCTTATGGACATTTTGGCCAAGATAACGAGACTTTCCCTTGGGAAAGACTGAATAAAATTGATATACTCAAGCAAAAAGTGTATAATAGTAGTATCGAGGAACTATGAGCGAACTATTGAAAAAAATTGAACCACTAGAAATTAAGAGAAAAGCACTATTTAGTAAATTCTCTAAAAATATGTTGATTGCAGTTAGTTTAGCAATAATCATCATATTATTGTTTATTTTGACATTAGAACAAAATTTATTCTTTATTCTTTTCTTTTTACTTGTTCCTATTTTCTTTTTTTTGAAGGCTCAAGGTTTTTCAAAACAATTTAAAAAAACAATAAAAGATGAGTTAATTAATATTGTTTTAAAAGATAAGTTTGAAGATGTGACTTATGATCAATATCAGTCTATTTCTGAATATGTTATCAACGAAACAGGGCTCGTCAAAAAACCTGATCGATTTTCTGGTGAGGATTACATCAAAGGTACATATAAAGGTGTAACTTTTGAAGTAAGTGATGTCACAATGAGAGAAAGACAAGAGCATGTTGATTCTAAAGGCAATCGTACCGTGACTTATCCTGTTTACTTTAAAGGACGTTGGTACATTTATAAATTTCCCAAAACATTTAAAGGGTCATTGAAAATTACTGAAGGTCATCCTCAATCAGCAAGAGGATTAGAGAAAGTTGAAACAGAAAGTATTGCATTTAACAAAAAGTTTAAAATGTATGCATCTGAAAAACAATACGCTTTTTATCATTTAACACCAATTATGATGGAAAAACTTTTAGAATTAGAGAAATTACATCGCGGAAGAATTTATTTTTATTATTCTGGAAATGAACTTCACATAGGTGTAAATGACTCGCAGGACTATTTAGAAATTCCTTTCAGAAAAGCCATTGATGAAAAAGCTATGAAAGCTTTTGAAGGCGATATCGACCTTATTCCAGCCATTATTAATGAACTAAAACTTACTTCAAATAAATTTAAAGAATAGAAAATAAAAGGAGAAAATATATGAATGATCCAATTTTAGTACTAGGGATTGTAGTAGGTGTCATATTTATTGTCATCATTTGGTTTATCTCACTACAAAACAGTTTTAGAAGAATGCTCGTAAAAATAGATGAATCTGAATCAGGGATTGATGTTGCCTTAACGCAACGCTTTGATATGTTAACTAAAATGTATCAAGCGGCTAAAGGTTATATGAAGCATGAAAAAGAAACACTTGAAAGTGTCGTAAAATTGCGTCAGCCAAAACATGCTGATAACATTAAAGACAAAGAAGCTTTCGCAAATGAAGTTTCAAGAGGTTTATCAGCAATTAATGTTGTTGTTGAACAATATCCAGATTTAAAAGCTTCTGAAAATATTTCTAAGCTTCAAACAGCAACGTTTGAAATAGAAGAAAATCTTCAAGCTGCAAGACGTGTATACAACTCAAATGTATCGATGTATAATCAAAAAATCGTTGTTTTCCCAAATAGCATTGTTGCAAATATGGGTAAATTCTTGAAAAGAGAATTTTTTGAAGCAGATCCACTTAAAAGAGAAGATGTAAAATTCGAATTTTAAAAAACGCTTAGGCGTTTTTTTTTATCAAAAAATGGCATTTTCAACAATTGGTTTTCATTGTAATAAAAGCCTTTTTATAGTATCATAAAATAGATAAGGACGTGACTTATGTTTAAAAAACTATTTGATCCATCTAAGCGATTTTTAAAACAAGCAAAAGTGACAGCAGACCAAATTGTTGCGCTCGAAAAAGAAATGGAATCATTAAAAAACGAAGATTTCATCATAAGAAAAAACACATTAAAAAAACGCTTTGAAGCGGGAGAAACACTTAAATCCTTACAAGTAGAAGCGTATGCACTCGTGAGAGAAGCTTCTAGACGTGTCACAGGTATGTACCCTTATTATGTACAACTTTTAGGTGCAATTGCCATATTTGATGGTAACATTGCTGAAATGAAAACAGGTGAGGGGAAAACCTTGACTTCAGTCATGCCTGCCTTTTTACAAGCACTCAGTGGAGAAGGTGTACATATTGTTACTGTGAATGAATACCTTGCCAAGCGAGAAGCTGAGGGAGAAATTGGTGATATCTTCAGATTTTTAGGGCTTACAGTAGGCTTAAATCTAAGAGAACTCACGAGAGAACAAAAACGTGAAGCGTATGATTGTGATATTTTATATTCAACCAATAGTGAATTAGGATTTGATTACTTGAGAGATCATATGGTGCTATATGCAAAAGATATGGTCGCTCAAAGAGGTCTTAATTTTGCTATTATCGATGAGATTGATTCTATTTTAATTGATGAGGCACGTACACCACTTATTATCTCAGGTGGTGCTAAAAATAACCAAAATTTATATCAATCTGCAGATCGTTTTTCAAAATCATTACGTGATGAAGATTTTGAGATTGATATTGAATCTAAAACAATTGAACTGACACAATCAGGGATTGTTAAAGCAGAGCAAATATTTAAAATTGATAACTTATATGATTTAAAATATGTCACGCTCGTACATCATATAAACAACGCATTAAGAGCAAATTATTTGATGTTTAAAGACAAAGAATATGTTGTTGCTGAAAACCAAGTGCTCATTGTCGATCAATTTACTGGCCGTATC
>JAYOFY010000080.1:0-3689 GCA_038117465.1 Acholeplasmataceae bacterium | reverse complement strand
ACCAGACCAACTTCCATTATACATATACCAGAAGCCTGCATCTGTAATATCTTGATAAGCATCATTTTGAACTTCACCTGGTAATACCGCTGGAGTTGTTGTGAATGTAGAATCAACAAATTCATTTGTGTTGACATTAACTAATGTTTCTTCATCCACACCAATTTCTAATTTAACGTTATCAAGGGTGACTTTACCTACTGCTGCACCAAACAAGAATTCGATTCTTGTTTCTACATTTGCACCTTCGTAAGTGAATTCAACACTAAATGTTTGAGATTCAGTCGTTAAATTGAATACTTTTGCTTCTAAACCAGGGTTGAAAGCAACTGAAATCGGTCTTTCAACACTTGCAAATGCATCAAATGATAATTTATAAGTTTCACCTTCAATTAAATTAATACCTTTTTGTTTCAACATGAAGTGCCATACTTCACCAGCAACATTTGTGACATCAATTTCAAATTTACCATCGACAACACCATATGTTGCAGCTGCACCTGACCAACTTCCATTATACATATACCAGAAACCAACATCTGTAATATCTTGATACCCTGAATCTTGAACTTCACCAGGTAATTCTGCTGGTGTAGTTGTAAATGTTCCATCAACAAATTCTTCAGCATCAATAAATAGTAATGCTGCAGGTTCAACGATTGTAAGTAGAGTTTCAGCTCTTGTGAAATTTCCATATGGGTCTGAAACGATATACACAATACGGTAAGTTCCTGGAGTTGTCATGTCAACAGCTGTAACTCGTTCGTTGTTGGCATTATAAATTTCAACAACAATCGCATGTGTCATATCTCCAGCACCAACATCAACTGCAGTGACACCAGTTCTAGGATTAAAAGTGTCTTCAGTTGTGAGTGTTAATGTTTCTTCGATACCACTAAAAATCGGACCTTGATTATCTGGATCTGGCTGTGATTCTTCAATCGTAATGTTATCAAAATGCATCGTTGCATTGACTGCATTACCATTGACAGTACCTAACCCAAACAAAATTCCACCTTTATCATTATCTTGAGTCATTGTGAATTTGTATGAATAAGTTGCCCATTCAGTCGTAATGGTTCTGTAGAAAATATTTTCTGCACTTGGTAAAAAGTCATTGTACCAAGGTGCAGCTGGAAGTAATTCACCAACTTGTAATGCAATTTCTTTTTCTACACTAGATTTTGCTTCAAATGTAATTTCATATGTTTTTCCATTTTCAAACGGAACATTCATTTGCCCAAAACGCGGTGTAAAGAATTGCGTACCAGCTGTTACTTCTGCTTTTAATGCACCATCTTCAGCAGATAATGTCATTGCAGCACCATCAGCGACGTATACAACGGCTGGATCATTCCATCCACCAATACCTGAAGCCATATCACCATTAACTACGAGTTCACCTTCTACAGCAACTGGTGCTTTAACAGTTATATTTCTTGAGTATTGTGCGACGATATCCCCAACACGTACTTCATAACGTACAAAATGAACACCTGCTTGTAATGTATCAAGTGCTCCAGTTTCAGTATTAACTGCTGAAGATGTTGTAACTAACGTAATTTGATCTGTATAATCAACATCATCATTACCTAATGCAGTCACACCGTCTAAAACATTAAATGTTGCACCGTTATCGACTGAAATATCTTCGATACCAGAAACAACAATTTCTGTAAGTGTTGGTTCAGTTTCACATGAAGCTAAGCCAAACACTGCAAATACCGCAATAAATGCGAGTAAGATTTTTTTTGACATATGTCCCTCCAAGACAATTTTTTTGGTTTCCTCAACGGAAACCGATTTCCTTAATCATATTATAAGTGAAAAAATGTAATTTGTAAAGAAAAAAGTAAATCGCTTACATTGATTTTTATGAGAACGTTCACAGTCGCATTATGAACGTTCTTTTAAGACAACTCTTATTTGTTTTATTTCTTTATTTCTAATCTTTTCTGCTAAGCTTCCGGAGACGCTTTCACCATCTATTGTATGGATGGCCCCTTTTTCATCGATAAGTTCATATTGAGAGACGAAAACATCACCATCAAAAGTATCTTTTATTCCTTGATATTCATAAATAACATGTATATTTGAAAATAATGTTGTTGTTACAGTATTATCATTAAACCAATTTGCTTTTAAATTCGGTTTTAATTGAAATGACAATGTTTTCCCATCATAACTAAATATGTTTTTTCCTAAAAACATATAGCGCCACATCGAAATCATTTCTGCAGTCGATCCAGAGAGTCTTGCAACAAATCCCTGTCCATGTAGTCTTGGATCTGGATTTTTTGAACTTGCTAAAAATGAACTATTTTCTAAAGTACTTCTACCATAAACTGCTTCATCTAGAAAGCAAATCATGTTTGTTTGGATCGCATCATAAAAGTCATCATATGCACCACTTACAATGAGACCAAGTAAATACTTATACGTCATATGTAAGAAAACAGATTCTCTTTCTAACCAACCTGCTGTAAATGCTTTGATACGTCCAAGTTCATACGATGCATGATCTAGTGGTGCACTTGTTTTAAACATCTTAAGTTTTTCATCATAAATGTCTGATGACTTAACTTCTTTATGTAATCTTACAGCTTTCTCTTTTGATGCAACTGATTTTAAATATCTTGCATTCGCTTCTAGGAATAATGGGACTGATTTTGATTCAAACGATGAGACATCTACAAATGCCACATCTCCTTCCTCTCTTAAAACTTGATAATCTTTTGCTTCATATGTAATATACGTTGGCATGATGTCTAAAGTTTCATAGTATGCGAGTGTTTGATCCAAATGCGTTTTCATTTTATTAAGAACATTTTGCACGAGATCAAAAGAAACACGTTCGGTTGATAGTGGTTGTTCGATGGCATCTCTATAATCTTCTAATGCCGACATACGGTCATTAAATATATTAAAATCAATGTCCATCATACGATTTAAAAGTGTACTTAATGGTGCAAGTACTTCCGTTGTTGTAGGGGTGAATGTTTGTGTTTGATTGACTAAAAATGTTAATAATTTATGAAGCTCAAATAATTCAGAAACACCTGAACCAAATAATCCTGGTAATCCATTCATGGCATCATTCCATCCAGGTTTACCACCCTCATACATAAGACCTTTGGATTCTGGATCAAGATGCATGAATTTATTCACAACAAGTGTTAATAATTTTGTGTAAACAGAATGTTTAATTGGATGGCCTTTAGCATCTAGCAGATGTTTCGATGATCTATGAACATGTCTTTCAGCACGATATTGTCTAATGCGTCCATCACGTAGTTTTAAGTATTTGTTTTTTCTAGGTTCTACAACGGCATCTGATAAAAAGTATGTGACATCATAATCAAATAATAACGATGCCATTTGATCAGGATAAATTGCTTGATACGTTTCAATCAAATCATAAATATATGTAAAATGATCTTCCCAATACCCTTCTTGGAAATGTGCAACAAAGGATACACGACTTTCTTTTAAAATGTCATAAAATAGTGTTTCTTTTTCTAATGATTTTAAAACATTAAGTAATTGTCCTGGTGAAAAAGGATGTTTTAAAAACTCATCAAGCTCTTGTTGAATCTTGGCACCTTCATAATGAAATGCAAGTCCAGCAATATTGAGTGGATTATAGCCATCAGCTTGAATAAAGGATGCAAATTGAACCACATTAAATG
>JAYOFY010000079.1:0-3726 GCA_038117465.1 Acholeplasmataceae bacterium | reverse complement strand
ATTCATGTAGATGGCGGTGCAACCAGCAATACATTTTTAATGCAATTTCAAGCAGATATTTTAGGTTTGAATGTTGTTAAACCTGATCAACAAGAATCTACTGCAAGAGGGGCAGCATTTATAGCTGGACTTACAATAGGCATTTTTAATGATTTACAGGAAATTCAAGATATTGACCTACCAAAAACATCATTTCAACCAAAGATGACACATGCTCAAAGGATGTTTCATATTAAAGGTTGGGAAGAAGCAGTGCAGGCAACGAGACAATATAAAAGACCATCTAAAAATGGTCTCAAGGAATAAAAATTTCAGGATGTAAATCAACATATTTATCTAAGTACATTTGAAGGAGTTGTTTATCAAACATGACATCGACATATTCATAGTGATAACCTCTTAAATGAATACACTTTAAATACGAAATAGGGCTTTTATACGTTTGTTCATATCCAAGCTTGTATAGGTTTAATTGCAATGATAAATGTGTTTGATGCAAGTGCGCCATGCGTTTGACATCCACAAGTCCATATCCTTTCATGAAAGGAGATGTCACAATCATATCAAAACGACCTGCAGCAATGACAATACCTAAATGTGAAATGACAACGATTTGTTCATTTTTAACAACATCAATTTGATGTTGTTTTTTTAATTTCAAATAATGTTTAAATTCAATTAATGGACTGATTTCTCCAGTTGTTTCATAATGTTCAATAGCATCGTGTAAGGCATTACCTTTCTCTGCTGCGCGTTTCAATATCTCAGGATCTACACGTTTATAAGGTGAAGGTAGAACTTCTTTTATAAGTTGAGTGACAGAAATTACAGGTTTTTGATCGACCCAATATTGATGTGTTTCTTCTTCAAATTCAACTAAATAACCTTCTACATCATATGTATATATCATTTGAATACTTCCTCTAGATCTTTTTTTAATATGAGATCCATTGATGAGGAGGTCATTGCTGAAATGATGTTTCTATATTTTTTGGAAGACTTAGATAATAGAAGATGTTCATAATATAGATGTTTTTTTATGTCTACCATGTATGAAGGATCATTATTTTTAAATTTCACGTAGGCATGATGTATTTGAGCACTATATATAAAATAAGCATCATGCCACATATGCGCAACTTGATAAAATAATGATGATAAATTTTCATAATCTTTAGTATAATTTTCATCATTAGATAAAAAAATTAAATATTGATCTGCAATAATATCAAATAATAAAATTTGAGACATATAAAAATTGTTTTCTAATAAGCTTTTTATGATCTTATCATGATAAGCATCATCTTCATAAACAATCGTATATAAAATATAAAAACTTAATGATTCAATCGTATCCATAGAGGTATTGAATATATGTTTATGAGCTTCTAATTCAGTTTTAAAAACATTCAAAGAAATTAGATGAGATTTATATTCATACCATAAGACATACATGGATACGAGTGTGTTTAATAGAAGACTGTCTTTTTGATAATCTTTTAAACGTTTATAATAAGGTGTTGCAAGTGTGAGTTCATCATAATGAAGATACGTAAAAAACTCAATAATACCAGATGGTTTTTGTTTAACTTTTAAGACATAGATTAAAATATCCGACATACTCACACCAAGTCTTAGAATCATTTTTTCTAATATTTGTAATGGAATAGAGAGTTCTTGATTCATATATCTTCTATAACTACGTTCTGATGTGATATCTTCAATAAGGGCTTCAATTGATAATCCTTTTTCTTTTCTAATGGTATCAATGGCTTCTAAATATATGATCAGATCTGAATTATTGTTCATGACCATAACCTTCTCTCATAAAATATAAAGAAGAAAAATGAGAAGCGTTGAAAATTTCTTTAGCTTCATTTAAGGATAGAAATGTTTTTATATAAGAATCACTTTTAAACGTGTAATTTGGATGTTGAATGCGTTTCATAAATATGTAATACATGAAGCATTCTTTAAACAAAGTATCTTTAACATCTAATACAAGTAGCGCATCTTTAAAAAAAGATTGGAAGCCTTCTTCTAAGTGAAATTTTCTCGTATTGTGGAGTGCAACTTTAAATAAAGATTCTATGATATTTTGAAATGCAATTTTCAGCTCTTCATTTGAAAATATCACTCGTGTCAGTGTTTGAATCAGCGCATTTAAATCAATATCATATTGATGTGTGATGAGTTGTGTTTGACCCAAGATGACGTCATATAAAATTGGGATAACTGTGACTTGGTCTTCAAAAGATCCATCTTCAAGTAATAAGAGTAAGAGTTTTAGCGTATTTCGATCTAAAATGTGCTGTTTTTTGAGTTGGTCTAAAGAAAGTTCAGATTTTAAATGATGAAGATACGTATAAAGATTTATTTTCTTTTGATGGTATGCATAGCGTTTTTTAAGTGCAGGTAGTATCTTAGATCCTACATGTGTAAAATAAGGAGGCGATGTCTCATCTAAATAAGGCTCAGCTTCATCATACATTTGGTGGTCTAAATAATGCGCTAAATAAATTTCTTTTTGATATTTCATTGAAATGTAATTCATAGATACAATCACAAAATCACGCATTTTCATGTTGAGTCTTTCAACTAAAGAAACAAGGATTTCAAAACTAAAAGGTTTCCCCTCATTGACATATCGTCTGTAAGAACGTTCTGAAACAACACCATCTAATAACTGTGCATATGTTAATTTTTTTTGATTTCGTAAAGATTCAATCACTTCAGTGAATTGACTTTGACCTATCATGTGACCCTCTTATACATAGTGTATCATAAAGCGTTGACTTAAGAATTGATTTAAGATTTTATTCAAATATTAAAAAATACTTAATTTCGGACAGATTTGCCGTTTTTTTTATGAAATGAATATGATTAAATGAAAATGTAGTGATACATACATTGTATTGGGGGATCTTTGTATGTAGGGGGGATACTACATAACACGTGAGATTCACGTGTTTTTTTATGTAAAGTTTGATATGATAATGGAGAGGTGTCATATGAAAGCAGTTATATTTGATTTAGATGGCGTCATAGTATCGACAGACCATTTGCATTATTTAGCATGGAAAAAAATAACAGATCAAGAACATATTTCCTTTAACGAGGAAGTCAATCATCACTTAAGAGGACTCTCAAGAGAAGCATCACTAGAAGTAATATTAAAACAAACAGATAAAACATATACATTTGATGAAAAAAGTGATCTCATTATGCTTAAAAATCAATATTACTTAGAAAGTATCGCATCGCTTTCACCGGATGATTTATTAGAAGGTATACCGGAATTACTAGGGTTATTAAAAGATAAAGGATATAAGGTTGCGATTGGTTCAAGTAGTAAAAACGCAACATATATTTTAAAACAAATCGGATTGCTCGATTTTTTCGATGCCATCAGTGACGGTAACAATATCACACATTCTAAACCTGATCCTGAAGTGTTTTTAAAGGCAGCGGATATGCTAGGTGTTGCACCTGAAGCATGCGTGGTTGTAGAAGATGCAAAAGTTGGTATTGAAGCTGCAAAAAAAGCAGGTATGAAAGCTTATGCTGTTGGCGACGCATTAAATAGTGAATTAAAAGACGGAACACTATTAGATTTGATGTTGAATGTATGAAAGAAACACATCTTTTTTTACCTGTAAAAAAACTTTTTGAATCGATGGGGTTTGAAGTAGAAGCTGAAATTGAACACATAGACATGGTTGTTAA
>JAYOFY010000078.1:0-3738 GCA_038117465.1 Acholeplasmataceae bacterium | reverse complement strand
CCATAGCGGTTATTTTTTGATGTACTTATGATTCCATATTGAGGTTGTAAAGAAGATACAAATGTCATAGATGTAGAGGTTTTTGATCCATGATGTCCAATTTTTAATACATCGATTGTTTCTTGAAAATATCGAAGAATCTCTTGTTCTCTTTTGATTGATGCATCACCTGTAAATAAAATAGATGTTTCAAGAAATTCTAATAATATGATTAAAGAATCATCATTGTCATCAAACATAGAGGTCCTAGGTCCAAGTATCCTAATTGTTGATTCACCACAAACAATTTGATGCGGAAAGTCATAAATTGTTGAAGAAACTATGTTTGGTAATGGTTGATATGGACTTGTAATGATATATTCGATATCCATATTATCCACTAAGTTTTCAACTTCTTTCATATGGTCAATATCACTATGTGTCACAAACAAATAATCAATTTGATTTCGACCATGACTGTTTAAATAACGTTGGACTTTTCCAAAAGCATCAATAACGACAACACAATCCTTGTCCATATATACAGATGCATCTCCTTGACCAACATCTAAAAAAATAAGTGACGGTGTTTGTGAAACAATCAAAATCCGACTCAATAATGTTAAAGATAGTAACATCATCATCATTAACTTTAACATGCCTCTTTTTGAATACTTTAAACTACCAAAAAGAATCATGATGAGTCCAATTGAAAGAATGATCGGAGAAGATTGGTACGTATATATGATAAATTCTTTGCGGCTCAACATATTCAATACATCAATCAATTTATAAAACACATGGATTATTGGTTGACTTGTAATGTTTAATAAAAACATGATAAGTGTTGGCATGAATATTGAATACATAAAAAGTGTGATAATTACTGGAAGCAACACCATCGGAAGAACATACAGACGACCATGAAATAAAAACAATATTGTTGAGATAAGTAGGATCACATAATATTGCTTTATTGTAAAAGACGTGTTTGCAGTAGGCATGATATATAAATTGAGCACAATAAAAAAACTTATCAAAAAACCAATATCATAAATCTTATATGGGAAAATAATTAGAATACTTATCCAGAGTATGCCAAGTAATATATATTTTGGAATAAATACTTTAAATTTATAAAGAATTATTCCAATGACTTCAATAAATAACAAACGTATCCAAGTAACCTGAAATGGTTGCAATATAAAAAAAGGCACAATAATTAGTATTTTAAGCAACTTTTTCATTTGAATCTTCTGAATACTAAATAATACGATTAAAAGTTGACTTAAAAAATAAATATGTATGCCTGATAAAGAAAATAAATACCCAAACCAAGAATCGGTGATGGCATCAATCTCACCGCTATCATCAAATAAAAAGGAAGAAATAAATGGACCGATACTCGTATCATGATACATCATTTTAAATTCGTATATGATATTAGAATATGACCACTTTTTTTCAATTGAAATGATGTCTACATTTCTTAAGACACCTTTTATGTTTTTACCAAAATAATATTCATTTACATATATATTTTTAGGAATTGTTTGTCTGGGATATGACTCAATAGTGGCATTAAGTAAAATTTCTGATCCAATGGATATATCTTCATTCAAATATAATGTATACCGAGCCTTGGTAGTTTTAACAATGTATCTGTAAGTATATTCATATGCGAATTTTGAGATAATCGTCACTTTTTCCTGATTCAATGAATGTTCTTGGTTTATATGGAATCCATAGAGCAAACCGATAAAAAAAAGAAGCAATGATATCCATAATATTTTATGGTATACATGTTTGAAATACTTTATATATACATATAAAGAAATACCAATCAATATCGGATATAAGATACTGTAAAATACTGCTAATACAATGATGATTGTAAAAAATGGATTATGACGTTGTAATAAACGGACGAAGATTTTCAATGGTTGCAGTTCCAATATATTTCACATGTATAAGCGCATCTATAGTCTCAAAAAAGCCATGTTCTCTTCTATAAATAATAAGCTCTGCAGCGCGTGTTTCTGTCATATAAGGAATGGTCATTAATTGAGAAAATGACGCTGTATTGATGTTTATTTTTGATATAACCGGTGTTTGTTCTTCAACATCAGTTTTGAATGGAATATCAATTGTTTGACTTTGATAATATATGTACGATGTTGGTCTATATGATGCATCAGCATTTAATAATCCTCCTGCATATTTAAGGATCTCTTCGTAGGTAATCGGTTCATAAAATGTCAACGTTTTTGGATAAACCACAGCACCTCTAATTGTAATTTGAAATGATGTATCGTTTGGTACTTTTATGAGTATTGCTTCTTGCGTTGGAATGAACCACAAACTGATGACCCCTGTAATCACTAATATAACTTTCCATAGATGTTTCATGAATTACTCCTTTGAATAATAGTAGAAACATACACTATAATTACTAAAAAACCATCATCATTTTGCAATGATGATGGTTTTATTAGGATCTATAGATTGTATTGTGCTGACATCATAAGAATATTCTTTGAAAAATGTTAGAAAATTCATATGAGGGTGCATATATTGCTTTAATATGTACGCTTTATTATTAAAGCTTACAACATGATGAATGGTATTTCCATCTATGGTTCGTTTCCAAGTGTATGGAAAAGGTGTCTGATGTATTTCATATAGATTTTCCAGTGGTTTGGCAAAATAATCAAATATAATGAGACCATCTTGATCTAATGCATCCATGACATTAACTAAGACACGTTCAGGATGTTTTGTAAAGTGTATGACATCCATTGATAAAATCGCAATATCAGCAAAATATGGTAATGGATTATGCATATCATGTTGCATAAATGTGATATTTTTATAATTACTTTTCGCAGTTTGAATCATATCTAAATCAAGATCAATACCATATAGATGCTTTGTATAAGGTCTTAATAAAGAAAGTAATTTTCCTGTCCCACACCCGATATCTATAATTCTTTTAGAATCGTCTATATATGGTTTTAATAGATCGACATATTGTAAATAGATATCATCTGGTATGTTTGCTTCATATAGTTGCTGAAATGTCATCCACAACATACTCCATTAAACGTTGATCAAATTGATAAAATTGTCTAGATTCTTCATCAAAAATATGAACAATTACATCGTAACAATCCATCAACAGCCAGGAACCACCTTTACCTTCAGAATGTTTAATCTCACTTTCCTCTAAAGTTTTTTTAATGTAATTAATGGCTGCATTCGATTGTCTTTCAGTTGCAGTAGCAACAATGAAATAATCATAGAATGGCGAAATATCTTTTAAGTTAAATACTTTGATATCCTTTGCTTTAACTTGTTCAAGTTGTTCAATTATCTTTTGAATTTTTGGTGTCATACGTGTCCTTTTTCATTAAATATTTGGGTGTCAAACCATGGGTGAATTTGATCATTGTGTAACAAATGTGATGTATATTTTATACGAATTGATCTTTGATAGGCTTCTTCTAAATTGTTAAAAGCGAGTTCATAAATGTCTTTTGCATCTTCATAAGGTCTATTTGGTTCACAAATGTCCGATATGATTAATAGCCTACCATAAACATCTAGATCTTTATACCCTGTGCAGTGATACATCACTGCATGTATTATGGATGAATCATCGATTTGATAATGCGTTTTTCCAATATACGCTGCTGAAAGTGCATGTAAATAATAAGGGTCATTTGCAAAAGTATCTTTATAAGCTTCGTCGATGTTTTT
>JAYOFY010000077.1:0-3822 GCA_038117465.1 Acholeplasmataceae bacterium | reverse complement strand
AAGCGATTCATTTTTTATGGTATCATGAATTATATTTTAAGGCATACCTTAAAAAATAATGTAAAAAAGGTGATACATATGACATGGTTTATTAATCTTCCAGCAATCCTACAAGCACTTATGGCGACATTATTTACTTGGGGGATAACTGCATTAGGAGCATCAATGGTTTTCTTTTTTAGAGTAATAAACAAGAAAATCTTAAACGGTATGCTAGGGTTTGCCTCAGGTGTAATGATTGCTGCAAGTTTTTGGTCTCTTTTAGCGCCAGCTATAGAAATGTCTGAAAATAGCGGAGTGATTAAATGGTTACCTGCTTTAATCGGATTCTTAAGCGGGGGGTTATTTTTATTTTTAACAGATAAGTTATTACCACACGTACATATCGGTCGCACGGTTAAAGAAGCTGAAGGTATAAAAACATCTGGGCAAAGATCTGTTTTACTTGTTTCAGCAATTACATTACACAATATACCTGAAGGCCTTGCAGTAGGTGTTGAATGTGGAGCTGTTGCAACAGGTATGCCTGGTGCGAGTGTTTATTCAGCAATTGCATTAGCTATTGGTATTGGCTTACAAAATTTTCCAGAAGGTGCAGCAGTCTCCATTCCTTTAAGAAGAGAAGGTTTTTCAAGAAAAAAAGCATTTTTATACGGACAAGCATCAGGAATTGTTGAACCTATCGCAGGTGTTTTAGGAGCTGCAGCAGTTTTAATTTTTACACCATTATTACCATATGCACTTTCTTTTGCTGCAGGTGCTATGATTTATGTTGTCGCAGAAGAATTGATTCCTGAAGCACAACAAGAAAAGATGCATTCAGATATAGTAACAATTGGAGTTCTATTAGGCTTTGCATTAATGATGTTCTTAGACGTTTCTTTAGGTTAAAAAATATAACAAAATTTTTTACTCATCTTATTTCTGAGCTATATAATCAGTATTAAATGTCGTATATTAGGAGTTGATATGTTACATAAAGCAGAAGAAGACTATATTAAATTCATATTTGAGGCAACTTCGAATCATCAGATGTATTTAAGTTTGAAAGAAATTGCGTCTTATTTTTCATATACAGAACAAAGTGTGAATGAAATGATTAAAAAACTCGATAAAAAAGGATATGTTTCTTACGTCCCATATCAAGGCGTAAAACTTCTTAAAAAGGGAAAAAACGAAGCCATTAGAATGATTCGTTCACATCGTATTTGGGAAGTCTTTTTAGAAAAATACTTAGGCTATTCATGGGAAGAAGTTCATAAAGAAGCAGAACATTTAGAACATGCTGGTTCAGAGAAGATGATTGAAAAAATGTATGCTTTTATAGGTAAACCTAAAACTTGCCAACATGGCAATCCAATACCAAGTTATGACGAACCGTTTGAATCTAATGCTTACCAAACACTTTTTGATTTAGAAGAAGGGGTGTTTTTTAAAGTACTTCAAGTAAAAGATAATTATGAATTATTGTATTTTTTGAATAGTCAGAACATTCAAATTGGTGATGATTTAAAGATAATAAAAAAATATCCAGCGCTATCACAAATTGAAATTATGCATCAAAATAATACAATGTTTATGAGTGATAAAATCGCACAAATGATTCAAGGAAAAACACATGATTAGTTATGATAAGCATGGGTATGACCTTGCTGAAGAAATTCTAGAATTATCCATTAAAAATCAAAAAGCATTATTTAAAACCATGGAAAGCGATATTGCTGCAGATTTTTTGCCGTATGTAGAAGCTCAATTAAAAGTACAAGTTTTTTTAAGATTTCCAATTTCAAAACAAAAAGAAATAGTATCTAAAATGGCATCTGATGATGTTGTTGATCTACTAAGATTACTACCAGAACCATTAAAAAATAAATTGCTTAAAGCGAATGATGATCAACTAATCATTGCAAAGATATTAGAATTAGATGAACATACGATTGGAGCTCATGTTAATATAGATTATTGTGATGCAGAAATTACTGCATCCGCAAAAGAAGTTACGAAGAAACTCATTAAAGAAGCACCATATCTTGATATTGTAGATACTATATTCATACATGAGTCTCATGTATTTAAAGGGGTTGTTGAATTAAAACATTTACTGAAAACACAAGCTGATGTGAAAATGATTGACGTATTGAATCATTATGAAACTTGCTATGAAGATGATTCTATCGATAAAGCGATTCATATTTTAAAAACAACGAATCAGAAAATGTTACCAGTACTCAATCACAAACAACAATTATTAGGTGTCATCACACTCGATGATGCGTTAGATTTACTTGAGGAAGAAGCGATTGAAGATTTTGAGAAAATGATCACAGCAAGAATGAGTAATGAAAGTACATTTGTTCGTGCTGCCTTTCAGAGATTACCGTGGCTTGTAATGGTACTTGTGCTATTTATTCCGATGTTATTTTTATCTCATCAGTTTGAATCCATTATCGAAAAAGTCGTTGTCCTTATGTTATTTCAACCACTAATTCTTGGTACTGCCGGAAATGTAGCCACACAAATACTTGCAATCACCTTGCAAAACTTAACAAAAGATCATTCAAAATTAAATAAAACAATAAAAAAAGAATTGATAACATCATTCATGATTTCTTTTTCTATTGCCTTAATCGCCTTAATTTTCATTTTTATCTACGGATCAATAAGAGGTTTTCAAACCCCTTCACCATTAGAGTTTTCACTTGTAATAGCATCTAGTTTAGCATTAACACTATTGCTATCTCCAATTATTGCAATGTTAGTTCCTATTACTTTAAAGTCTTTAAAAATAGATCCTGCAATTGCATCTGGACCATTCATAACAACATTAATCGATATTACTGCAATACTTATTTATTTTAGTGTCGCAACCCTTTTATTAGGAGCATTGTTATGAGTCTAAAACAAACTAAAATTTCTTTTAAAAGAAATCCACAGAGTTTTATCTCTTATTATCTAGATGCAAAAACACAAGAAAAAACAAAACAATTGAAAACATTATCTCAAAAAGAGATTATCCATTTTTTTACCTTAATCGATATAAAAGAAAAAGATTTCTCTTATAAGCATCTATCACTACAAACAAAACGATTTTTAATCAAACATTTACCATCTGATGAACTTGTTGAATGGATTCGCCATAGTGAGTATCAATCAATTTTATTAACTCAATTAGATGTTCAAAAAAAACACCACATCGAAAAAATATTAATGTATCATGAGACTCGTGTTGGTAGCATGATGCAAGTAGATTACGTTTCTATTAATGCTAATCAAACTGCAGGAGAAATACTTAATTATATCATTTCTGAAGTTTCTGAATATACATATATGGATGTGTTATGGGTTCTTGATAACGAGCATAAACTTCTAGGCAAAATATCGTTAAGCCAAGTTTTGATAGCGAGAAAAAACACAAAAATTGAAAATGTTTATTTACCTTTAACAACCTTTTTACATCCTAATGATGACATTACTCAAGCAGTACAGAAAATGATGAACTACGATAAAGAAGCGATTGCTGTTATAGAAAACGAAAGACTCGTAGGCATCATTACTTCTGATGACATTTTTGATGAGCTTATTGATAGCTATGAGGAAGATTTTCAAAAGCTTGCAAATATTCATCATTTTGATGCAGGTGATAAATCAATTGAAAGATATAAGAAAAGAATGCCTTGGTTATTTATTGCACTCATAATCAATACAATGGTTGCATTCACACTTTCAATATTTGAAAATACAGTATCACAAGTAACATTATTGGTATTGTTTCAACCTTTAATACTTGGTATGAGTGGAAATATTTCAACACAAGCTTTAGGT
>JAYOFY010000076.1:268-3842 GCA_038117465.1 Acholeplasmataceae bacterium | reverse complement strand
GATTATTTTCATGTAGATGGTTTTAGAATTGATGCTGTGTCGAACTTGTTATTTTATTTGGGTAACAGTCAAGTAGGGACAAATGAAGGTGCAATTCAGTTTTTAAAAGAAGCTGCTTCCATGTTATATCAAAAAGATGATAGATTATTATTTATGGCAGAAGACTCAACGGATTTTCCCAAGGTAACACATCCATTAGAATATGGTGGATTAGGCTTCAACTTTAAATGGAATATGGGATTTATGAATGATGTTTTGAAATATTTTAAAGAAGATCCCATCCATAGAAAATATCATCATGACAACATTACATTTGGATTAATGTATGCATTTAACGAATCTTTTATTTTACCTTTTTCTCATGATGAAGTCGTTCATATGAAAGGGTCGCTTATTAATAAAATGCCAGGGGATTATTTTCAAAAATTTGCAAACTGGCGTTTGTTATTAGGACTCATTACAACGCATCCAGGTAAAAAACTACTATTTATGGGTGGTGAATTTGCACAATTTAGTGAATGGGCATATGATCGTTCTCTTGACTGGCATTTATTTGAATATGAATCTCATGCTAAAGGAAACCGATTTGTAAAAGATCTCATCGCCGTCTATAAACATCATGAAGCTTTTTATCAGAAAGATCTTTATCCTGAAACATTTGAATGGCTTGTTGTTGATGATCGTGATCAAAGTGTTTTCGCATTTATGAGACATTCCGATCACCAACATGTGGTTGTCGTATTGAATATGACACCGAATGTTCATCACGGATATCAAATTGGTGTGCCACTCAAAGGAATATATCATGAGGTACTCAATAGTGATAAAGACATCTATTTTGGTTCAAATATATATAATGGATTACCATTAACATCATATCACGAACCTCGGCATGATAAGCCTTACCACATTAGTGTGACATTAGGACCACTATCCATGGCAATATTTTTATATCAAGGAGACAATACATGACATTTAGTCAATTACCATATCATCGACCAGATTTAAAAGATATTATAAATCAGACAGAATGGATTCAGTCACAATTAATGGATTCAAAAGATATTTCAAAAACCGTTGACATTATACGTACATTTTTTAAACTTCAAGATCAATATGAAACGATGGCACAACTTGTATATATTCGTTATTCTCTAAACACTGCGGATCCTTTTTATGAAACTGAAAGAAATTTTTTTGATGAAGAAGGACCTAATGTTACGGAAGCATTTCAAAAAGTCATTCAAACGATTATTGATTTGGAAGATAGAAAATCTTTAGAGAAAGCATTTGGAGCATTATTTTTTAAAAAGTATGAACAACAATTGAAAACCTTTGATCCCTCTATTAAAGGACATTTAGTAACTGAAAATAAACTTGTCACAGAATATTCTAAACTCATTGCTTCTGCAAGAATTGAGTTTGATGGTCAAGTATTAAATTTATCAAAGATGGCACCTTATATGCAATCTTTAGATAGAAACGTTAGACATGATGCACAACACGCTGTTTCTTCATTTTTTGAAACAAAAGAAGAAGCGCTAGATGATATCTATGAGAAACTTATCAAAATAAGACATGAGATCGCCTTAGCCTTAGGTTATGAAAATTTTATTCAACTTGGTTATGATCGTCTTGGACGTTTAGATTATGATCAACAAGATGTCGAAGTGTATCGAAAACAAATAGAAGAAGATGTTGTTCCATATGTAAAAACACTGGTCCAAAGACAAGAAAAAAGATTAGGGTTAAATGCAATTAAAAGTTATGACTTAGGCATTAAATTTTTAAGTGGATCTGCGAAACCTAAAGGTGATAAAAAAACGTTGTTAGAAGCTGCATCACAGATGTATCAGGAAATGGATAACACCATTCATGATTTTTTTGAATTTATGTTAGACCATGAATTACTTGATTTAGATAGTAAAGAAAATAAAGAGTCTGGTGGTTATGCCACGTTGATTCCTGACTATGGGTATCCATTTATCTTTGCAAATTTTAATGGTACAGCCCATGATGTGGATGTATTAACACATGAAGCTGGACATGCACTTCAAATGTATTTATCTAAAGACTTAATCCCTGAATATAGATATTCCACACTTGAGGCAGCTGAAATTCATTCAATGAGTATGGAATTTTTAGCTTGGCCATGGATGGCATTATTTTTTAAAGAAGATACACAAAAATACTATTATCAACATTTAGAAGGGTCTATCTCTTTTTTACCTTATGGCGCGCTCATCGATCATTTTCAACATGAAGTTTATCGTAATCCTCAGTTATCAAAAGCAGAAAGAAAGATAATTTTTAGAACATTAGAAAAAAGATATTTACCATATAAAGATTATGATGATGATCTCTTTTTAAATAAAGGGACATTTTGGTACAGACAAATACATGTATTTTCAGATCCATTTTATTATATTGATTACACACTTGCGCAAGTGGTTGCGTTCTATTTTTGGCATGCTTATCGTGTGGATAAAGAAGCAGCACTTAAAACTTACTTGAGTGTATGTCGAGTGGGTGGTTCAATGACATTTTCATCCATATTAGAATCGCATCAGCTACCATTGCCTTTTAAACAAGGCATGATCAAACAATTATTAGAGCCTCTTAAAGTATATTTAAACCATGTAGATGATCTTAAACTATAAAAAAAAGCGCATCGCGCTTTTTTTTTATGCTGTTTCTCGTTCTACTAAATAAACATCGATAATATCATGAAGTGTGTCTAGGTCAACACCATGAATGAGTTTGTTGAGTAAATTAAAGGATTGTTTTCCCATGAAATTAATGGATTGATGAATGGTCGTGATACTTGGCGACATCCATCTTGCATGTGGTGTATTATCATAACCAATGATTTTGATATCGTTTGGAATGTGTAAACCTTTTTCTTTAAGTAAATTTACTACAACAAATGCTAATGTGTCAGAAAAACAGAAAATGCCATCAACATTTGGTTTAGATTGAATAATTTCACTGATCATAAAGATATCTGGATTGATGAGATCCATATCATAAATATCTGCATGTAAACCCTGTGATTCTAGCTCATTTAAAAATCCAGAAGTACGTTCATGTGTGGTAAGTAAGAAAGATGGTCCTCTAAAGACAAGGATGTTTTTACATCCATCTTCAATGAGCTTTTTCGCTGCTAATTGTCCACCTCTAATGTTATTAGAGGTAATCGATGGAATTGTTTCGTCTAAGATGTGATCCACAGTAATCACAGGAATATTGAGTTCTAATAATTTTTCAGTATTCGTGAAATTAGAGGCAATAATTAAACCTTCTATATTGTATTGTTCAAAAAATTGTAAATACTCTAATTCTCGTTTGGGATCATCTTGCGTGTGACAGAACATGATCTTATAGCCATATATAGAGGCTTGAACTTCAATACCTTCTAGCAATTCACCATAAAAAGAATGACCAATATGAGGAACAATCACACCAACAATTTTTGAACTTCTATTTGTAAGAGAACGTGCAAGTTGATTTGGAATAAAGCCTAACTCTTCAATGATTTTTTCAACGAGTACTTTGGTTTGTTCATGCACATACC
>JAYOFY010000076.1:0-258 GCA_038117465.1 Acholeplasmataceae bacterium | reverse complement strand
TTTTTTATTGATGACTCTAGAAACTGTTGACACTGAGACATTTGCTTTTTTAGCTACATCGCGAATCGTAGGTTTCATTTTCTAACTCCTAAAAAATAGCTATAAGGGGATAATACATCATCTGATTGCATCAAACATTCATATCCATCTGTACTAGGATATTGTTGTATGGATTTTTCGCTGTTATTGAGGATGAGAATTAATGTTTGCTGATTTAGATGTTTTTGCATAACTAGGACATCCTCATAATGATCAAAT
>JAYOFY010000075.1:0-3921 GCA_038117465.1 Acholeplasmataceae bacterium | reverse complement strand
GATGCACAGACGATGAATGGATTTATGCTTGATCAAATGGGTAAAATTCCTTTTGTAAATGAAAGTTTCGAATATGAAGGGTTTTCTTTCAAAGTAAGAAAAACAACAAAGAAAAAAATATTAGAAGTTGAAATAAAAAAAGTGATGCAATCTTAAAGTATCACTTTTTTTCATATACATTTCCTCCTAATGGATTGTGTTCTTTAATTATATAGGGTATGAATTTTATTCAGGTAAGAATAATGGCGATATTAAGATGAATTCAATATTTTCATGATAAAATATAAGTGGTGAAAATATGAAACATAAAACAACACAAATAAGAAATTTTTCAATTATAGCACATATTGATCACGGTAAATCAACACTTGCCGATCGATTACTACAAATGACAGATACTGTACCAGAAAGAGAAATGAAGTCTCAATTACTGGATTCCATGGATTTAGAACGTGAACGCGGTATTACCATTAAACTTAACGCAGTGGAATTATTATATAAAGCAAAAAATGGACAGGACTATGTTTTTCATTTAATTGATACACCAGGTCATGTCGATTTTACTTATGAAGTTTCAAGGTCACTCGCTGCTTGTGAAGGCGCTATTTTAGTAGTAGATGCCGCTCAAGGCATTGAAGCTCAAACACTTGCAAACGTATATTTAGCACTCGATCATGACTTAGATATTATTCCAGTGATTAATAAAATAGATTTGCCGAGTGCTGATCCAGAACGTGTCAAAAAAGAAATAGAAGATGTCATTGGAATTCCAGCACAAGATGCTTTACTTGTCTCTGCAAAAGATGGTATTGGGATTGATCAATTACTCGAACGTATTGTTTCAGATATTAGACCACCTCAAGGTCAATTTGAAGAGCCATTAAGAGCGCTTGTTTTTGATTCTTTTTTTGATCCATATAAAGGCGTAATACCTTCTATAAGAGTTAAAAATGGATCCATTAAAAAAGGCGATCAAATACAAATGATGGCGTCGAAAGCGACATATGAAGTCTTAGAAGTGGGTGTGAATACACCCAAACCCGTGAAAAAAGAAGTATTAGGACCAGGCGATGTTGGGTATATGATCGCTTCTATTAAAGATATTCATCATGTACGAGTAGGTGATACGATTACACATCTTAATCACCCAGCAACAGAAGCACTTCCCGGATATCGTACACTGAATTCCGTTGTTTTTTGTGGATTGTATCCACTCGATGCCTCTGAATATACCGATTTGAGAGATGCTTTGGATAAACTCAAGCTTAATGATGCTTCTTTAATGTATGAAGCTGAAGCTTCTCAAGCGCTTGGATTTGGATTTAGAACTGGATTTTTAGGCTTATTGCATATGGAAATCATTGTTGAGCGAATTCAACGTGAATTTGATATTGGACTTATTGCAACGGCTCCATCTGTGATTTATCATGTGTTTTTAACAGATGGCACTATGATCGAAGTGGATAATCCAACGAAATTGCCGAAACCACAAGATGTCGATCATATGGAAGAGCCAATGATTAAGGCAACGATTATGACACCTAAAGAATATGTTGGTGCCGTGATGGATGTGTGCCAAAAGAAACGTGGTCAGTTTCAAACAATGACGTATATAGATGCCAACCGTGTATCCATTATATATCAATTACCACTTGCAGAAATTGTGTATGATTTTTTTGATAAACTTAAATCAACATCTAAAGGATATGCATCCTTTGATTATGAACTTGCTGGATATCAACCATCTCAACTTCAAAAAATGGACATATTACTCAATGGTGAAGTGGTAGATGCATTGTCCATTATTGTTCATAGAGATTTTGCATATCAAAGAGGTAAAACCATTTGTGAGAAAATGGTGGATCTTATTCCGCGACAAATGTTTGAAATTCCAGTTCAAGCTGCATTAGGGACAAAAATCATTGCACGTACAACGATTAAGGCAATGCGAAAAGATGTCTTAGCGAAGTGTTATGGTGGCGATATTTCAAGAAAGAAAAAACTATTAGCAAAACAAAAAGAAGGTAAAAAGAAGATGAAATCGATTGGGCGTGTGGATGTTCCTCAAGAAGCATTTTTAGCGATTTTATCCAATAGTGATGATTGATGCGAGGATTATACGTTCACATCCCTTTTTGTGATGCGATTTGTCATTACTGTGATTTTGTGAAACATGTTTCTAAAGGACATGATCACAACATGAAATACTTAGAAGCATTAAAAAATGAAATTCAATTTTATTATGCGAAGTATCCTCATGTCGATACCATTTATATTGGTGGTGGGACACCTTCTGCACTCAATCATGAAGAATTAACATTTTTACTTGAAGCATTATCAATGTATCACCCAATTGAGTATACAATCGAAGTCAATCCTGAATCTTATGATCATGAAAAAGGGATGATCATGAAATCATACGGTATTAATCGTGTGTCTTTAGGCGTACAAACATTCAATCAAAAGCATTTAGAAAGACTGAATCGAAAACATACAAATCAAATGGTATTTGATACGATTGCATCGTTGAAATCACTTGGAATTTCGAATCTTAATGTTGATCTTATTTATGCATTAGAGCATCAAACAGTCGAAGAATTACATCATGACATTGATACACTGATATCTTTAAATATTCCGCATGTGAGTGCGTATTCATTGATTATTGAAGAGAAAACGTTTTTTTCTCATCAACTTAAAAGAAATAAATTTGTAAAAACGGATGAAGATACGGAAGCAACAATGTATGATGTTGTCATTGATCGATTTAAAGATGCTGGGTATGATCATTATGAAATTTCAAATTTTTCTAAAGAGGGCAAGACATCTTTACATAACACATTGTACTGGACGCTTCAAGACTATATTGGTGTAGGTTTAGGGGCACATGGGTTTATTGATAATAAACGTACGTATAATCATAAAGCAATGTCAAAATATATCATAAATCCTCTTAAGGAAGTCATTGAACAAGATGAAGAAACACTTAGAAATGATCATTTACTTTTTAAACTAAGGATGACTCAAGGAATCGATTTAAATATGGTAAAATCTAAATACAAAGATGATATATTCAATTTATATCCAAGTTTACTACGTTTTATTGATGATGGTCTTTTAATGATCGAAGATAACCATTTAAAATTAACAAGGCGTGGTTTACAACTTGGAAATCTTGTATTTATGGTATTTATATGACATATGAAATAAAAGAATTTGAATACTATTTGAAACAAGAAAAGCGTTTGTCCAATCACACGGTTGAAGCATATATTAGAGATTGCACGCGCTTTTATGAATTTGTCAACAAATATCAACATATATCTAAAGTAGAAGCATTAGAGAAAAAACATATTGAGTCATATATGAAAAGTGTCTCAAAACAATTTGAATCAAGTTCTGTTGCGAGAAAATTATCGTCAATAAAAATGTTTATAAAGTTTTTGTTGTTAGAGCGCATGATTGAAAATGATATTGCAAGGCATATAAAAACACCTAAAAAAGCAAAACATCTTCCTTCGATATTAAGTGTTTCTGATGTGTTAAAACTTTTAGAACATGTTGAAGGGGATTCAGTGCTTGCAAAAAGAAATGTTGCCTTAATTGAACTCATTTATGGATCTGGATTACGTGTGTCTGAATTATTAAGTTTATCTACGAGAGATATACATTTAAATCACATGTATGTACATGTCATTGGAAAAGGGAATAAAGAAAGAGAAGTACCGATTTCTGAAATGGCATATCAAGCACTTACGACCTATTTAAAGGATGCAAGACCGCAACTCAATAAATATCACGATCAGATGGTGTTTTTAAATCACTTAGGAAAGCCACTATCAAGAGTTGGATTTTATAAATTACTAAAGCAGTGGGGACAAGTCATTGGTGTGCGTGATATATCACCACATATATTAAGAC
>JAYOFY010000074.1:458-4027 GCA_038117465.1 Acholeplasmataceae bacterium | reverse complement strand
ATTGTTCCTGGTTCGGATGTTTCCAATTACAATGCGTATTACAGCGATGAAGAAGCATGTGTTGCATTTGGTGAGGCATTTGCTAAAATATAAATAAGTGCACAGCACTTTTTTATTATGGAGAAAGTATTTGGGATATATCGGTATTCAGAGTGTCTATACATTTTTAAAAAGTACACTCACAATTGAATCAATCATTCAGGCATCTAAACAAAGACAACATACATCTGTGATTCTAACAGATGAACATTTGCATGGTATGTTGTCTTTTTTTAAATTATCAAAACAACAAAATTTAAAGCCTATTTTTACTCAAATGATAACGATTATAAAAGAAGATCATCAATATGACGTCATCATCGGAATTATGACTCAAAAAGGGTATCGTAATTTAATTCAAATTAACAAGCATATTTCTAATCAAACGCTTGAATACGATATTTTAATTGAGTACCAAGAAGGTCTTAGTATTACGTTATATAGACTTTTAGAAATCTATGATTCTCAAACATATATGTCTCAGTGTTTTGAGTTTATAAAACCCTTTGATACAACCTTTATCGGGATCTCTTTTCAAACATTAGAAGATGATGCATTTTATACAACGACACATGAAAAATTAAGTGTACAAACGCACAAACCTTCAGTACACATACACTTAACAAAACATTTAAATGATACAGATAGAAAAGCACTTGATCATGTGTATCAAATTGGTGGTCAAGAGGTGTTAACAGGTAAGTATCATTTTTTAAATTTAGACGCACTAAATGATATGTATCTCTCGAATCCTAAATTAAAAGCTGGGATGCAAATTTATGAAGAGATACATCAATTTGAACTTTCTTTTCCAACCTTTCATTTGCCACAAATTCCCCTTCAAGAAGGTGTTACATCACGTGCTTTTTTAATATCACTTGCACAAGTTGGATTAGAAAAACGATTGAAAAATCAAAAAAATTTGAAGATACAAAAATATCAACAAAGATTAGCATATGAATTAAAGGTCATTCAAGACCTTGGATTTGAAGATTATTTTCTTGTTGTTTATGACATTATTAAATACGCCAAAACACATGATATTTATGTTGGACCAGGTAGGGGAAGTGTTGCCGGGTCTTTAGTTGCCTTTGTCTTAGGGATTACGGATGTGGATCCTATTAAGTATGATTTACTTTTTGAACGTTTTTTAAATCCAGAAAGAAAAACGATGCCTGATATCGACATGGATTTTCCTGATGATAAAAGAGATGAAGTCATTATGTATGCAAAATCTCGATTTGGGGAAAAACATATCGCGTCCATCGTGACATATCAAACTTTTGGAAAAAAATCAGCAATTAGAGATTTAGCAAAATTATTTAAGTTCAATACGACCCGTACAAAATATTTAACGGAATCTATTTTAAAAGAAAAAATAGACACTCAAGATCAAGAAATGATGCACTTAAATGAAGCTGTCAAACAATTAGAAGGCATCCCTAGACAAACAGGAACGCATGCTGCAGGTGTCATTTTATCTAAAGAACCACTTGATGCCTTTATTCCATTAACTGAAGGGCCTTATTCATTTTTTCAAACGCAATTTGAAGCAAAAGAATTAGAATCTATTGGTCTTCTTAAAATGGATTTTCTAGGCATTAGAAATTTAAAAATTATCGATGATGTCGTCAAAGAAATTCAAAAGCAAGATGCAGAATTTCGAATGTCAAAAATACCGTTAGATGATAAAAAAACGTTTGAATTGTTGTCATCTGCTTCCACAGATGGTATTTTTCAATTAGAGTCACAAGGTATGAGGCAAGTTTTAAGAAAATTAAAGCCAGATCAATTTGAAGACATCATTGCGCTTCTAGCATTGTATAGACCAGGCCCGATGGCATTTATCGATACTTATATCGAAAGAAGACATGGGAAAACATTTGAACATATGCATCCTTCGTTTGAGCCATATTTAAAGTCAACCTATGGCATTATTGTGTATCAAGAACAAATTATGCAAATCGCGCAATCGTTTGCAGGGTATAGTTTATCTGAAGCAGATTTATTGCGTCGTGGTATTTCTAAAAAAGATGAAGCATTACTCAAAAGTGAATCTGAAAGATTTATTTCAAAAGCAATTAAGCATGGACAAAAAGCACATGATGCAAAAGAAGTCTATGATCTCATCGTTCGTTTTTCCGATTATGGTTTTAATAGAAGTCATAGTGTTTCTTATGCACTTGTGGCATATCAAATGGCCTATCTAAAAGCAAATTATTATGTGTATTTTATGCAAGCACTTCTAAATTCAGTCATCGGAAGTGAAAAAGCCATTGATAACTACAACAAAGATTTACATAAAAATGGCATTCAACTTTTACCACCAAATATCAAATTGAGTCACGATCAATTTGAAGTGATTTCTATGAAAGAAATACGTGCCCCTTTATCGATCGTGAAGTCTATCGGCATGAAAACAGTCAATCAAATGCTAAGTGACCGAGCGCAATATACTCTAAATACTTGGCAAGACATCAAAACATGGCTCAAAAATCATGTATCAGAAAGACAACTTACACAGTTAATTCATGCGGGATGCTTTGATGAATTAAATATAAACAGACGTTCACTCATTGAAAATAGTACATTTTCAGACATTGAGTATGCCATGTATTTAGATCAAATGACAATGACATCATTTGAAGAATACGATGATGATACACTTTCTGAAATGGAAATAGATGCAATATGCATTAATTTAACGTAATATTTAGCGTCACAAATAAGAAATATACAAACATGTTATATACATGCAATTACTGATCGAGCAAATGTGATCATTAGAATTCAACAGATCAAAACGATTCAAACAAAGCATCAAGAAACAATGGCTTTTATTACATGTCATGATGGTCAACAAACGTTTGAAGTTACGGTTTTTCCTAAAGTCTATCAAAAACATCAATCTATTTTGATGCAAGGAATATTTGAAGCCAATATTCAAAAACAAGCATACAAAGAAAAAATTTCATATATCGGCAACGCTTTCAAGCGATTTGAGAAAAACATAAAATCTTAGTAAAAAAAATATCAAAATATAAAAAAAATCAGTAAAATATGTTAAAATTAAATACGATTAACATTTGCGTAATATAAGACGCGCACACATGCGTGAGGAAAGGTAGGCGTTTATGCAATTATTTCAATGGGGAGTGATCATCCTATTTGCAGTATTACATTTTGCTCTTGGGTACTTTAGAGGGGCTGCAAAATCAGGATATTTCACACTCGTAAACATATTATTATCATTCATTATTTTGTGGATTGTATCCGGTGTATCCGTTGCAAATTCATTACCACAAGCAGATTTAATCGCTCAAATTGAGGCGAATTTATCTGGTAATGTATCTGCAGAGGTACTCTCATATTTAACACGAGTAGAAGTAATTAACTTACTTTATGGACTTGTCGACGTATTCGTAAGAATTGTTACATTCTTAGTGTTATACACTTTTGTACGTTGGTTTTTATCTTTTGTAGGAGTTGGTGTAGTCTACAAATTTGGTCTAGAATCACTGGTGCAGTTG
>JAYOFY010000074.1:0-448 GCA_038117465.1 Acholeplasmataceae bacterium | reverse complement strand
TCATTAAAAAATCTACAGATCGTTTAATCGGTGGTGCTTTTGGTGCTGTTCGTGGATTTATTACAGCCATCTTCTTATTGTTGCCACTTGTTGTATTAGCATCTACAACAAATAACTTGGATTTTGAATCAAATGGAGATGTTTTAGGTGAAACCAACTTAAATGAAGTCATTGCACCGTTGCAAGTGACGCCAGTATTTGCTGGACTTCAAAATTCTTTATTTGACTGGGCATTTGAAACAGATTTAACTGAATCACAAGTATTTAACTTACGTGATGAGCTAAATAACGTAACTGCGATTGCACAACGTGCATATGACGCTGGGTTCTTATCAGAAAACTTTGATGTGAATGCATTAGGTTCAGAAGATGCACAAGCAGTGAAAGATATTTTAGGACTTGTTGGTGATTCAGATGTATTAATTGCCTTTTTAGAAGTCGGCTCTGA
>JAYOFY010000073.1:0-4098 GCA_038117465.1 Acholeplasmataceae bacterium | reverse complement strand
GTTCCGAGTTGCTCAATAGTCGTTTCGCTTAATTTCATTTGGAGATCTTTAGAAATTAAAGTTGCACCTGTTAATATTGCGATGTCTTGAAGCATCTCTTTTTGATTGTCACCAAATCCTGGTGCTTTTGTCGCAACGACATTAAATGTTCCTCTTAATTTGTTTACAATTAATGTTGAGGTCACTTCATTTTCAATATCTTCAGCAATAAGTAGAAGTGGTTTGGATGATTTCACAACTTGTTCTAGCACGGGTAAGATATCTTGAATCGTCGATATTTTTTGATCCGTCACAAAAACATGAGGGTTTTCAAATTCAATGGTCATGGTTTCTCTGTTGGTTACAAAATATGGCGATGCATACCCTTTGTCATATTGCATACCTTCAACAACATCAAGTTCTGTTTCAAAACCTTTTGATTCATCAACATTTATAACACCATTTTTTGAGACTTTATCCATTGCTTTCGCGATGATTTCACCGACTTCAGTAGACCCTGATGAAATCGTTGCAACATTTGCGATATCTTGAGAAGTTTTTACATCTCGAGACATTTCAAGTAATTTTTCAGCAACTTTTTTACCTGCAAGATCAATACCCTCTCTTACAAGCACAGGATTTGATCCTCTGTCCACTGCTTTAAATCCTCTATGAATCATTGCTTGTGCTAAAACAGTTGCAGTTGTTGTTCCATCACCAGCAACATCATTGGTATTCGAAGCAACTTCATAGACAAGTTTTGCACCCATGTTTTCATATGGATTGGATAGTTCAATTTCTTTAGCGATGGTAACACCATCATTGGTGATGAGTGGAGAACCATATCCTTTATCTAAAATGACATTACGGCCTTTAGGTCCTAATGTCACTTTTACAGTATTTGCAAGTGTATCCACACCTTTTAAAATAGATGTTTGAGCATCTTTTGAGTGTAAAATTTCTTTTGCCATGATATCCTCCTTAAATAAGTTTTGCTAATATGTTTTTTGTTTGAATTAGTAGATATTCTTGACCTTCAAGTTCTACTTTTGTCCCTGAGTAAGATTGATAAATCACACGATCATTTTCTTTAAGATCCTCAACTTTAGGACCGATCGCAATGACTTTTCCTACCGCTTGTTTTTCTTTTGCTTCACTTGTTAAGATGATGCCTGACGCCGTTGTTTTTTCTTCTTTTTCAAGTATTAAAGCAACATAATCTTCTAATGGTTGTAACATATTTATTTCTCCTTTCTGGCACTCTTGTTTACTAATTGCCAATTCCATTTACAATTTTAATAAAGACAAAAAAAATTGTCAAGTAGGTTGGTAGTATTTTTGGGAAATTATGGCAAAATGTTTGATACAATATAGTTGAGGAGCTGTAAAAAATGTATATAGAAATATTTAAAATATTTTTAAAACTTGGCATGTTATCTTTTGGGGGACCTGCAGCGCATATTGCATTGATGCATCAGTTGTTTGTAGATGATAAGAAGTGGCTAGATGACAAACATTTTTTAGATCTTATTAGTTTATCTTCTGTTATTCCAGGACCCAGTTCCACTGAGTTAGCGTTACTCATTGGCCGACACAGAGGTGGTAAATTAGGGTTATGGGTTGCAGGTATTGCCTTTATATTGCCTGCACTTATACTTGTTTTAACGCTCGCATTTTTATATCTTCAGTTTGGTAATTTAGTGATTGTTCAAAGTATGCTCGATGTCATTGGTCCAGTGGTTGTAAGCATTATTATGTTTGCGGTATATCAATTAAGCAAAAAAGTCATTAAAAGTTATGATGCGATCATATATATAATATTTGCACTCTCGCTAAGTTTTGTTGTCAACCAAGTCTTTGTATTTTTGATTGTTGGATTGAGTGCCTTTCTGTATCAATTTTTCTTCAGAAAAACACAATTGAAAGAAGGCATGAGTATTCTTTTAATCTTTTTACTCTTTTTTCAAATAGGTGCGACTTTATATGGTAGTGGCTATGTACTTACAAGTTATTTAGATACGTTATTTGTTGAACCAGGCTATTTGTCATTTCAACAAATGTTGGATGGTGTTGCGGTTGGTCAAATTACCCCAGGACCAGTATTTACAACCGCAGGCTTTTTAGGATATGTCCTTAGTGGAAATATTTTAGGTGGTGTTGTTGGTGCAATTGGCATTTTTTTACCTGGATTTTTTTTAATCACGTTTTTTTATAAAGGATTCACCTATTTAAGAGATGTTTCTTGGTTTCGTTATATTTTAAGTGCGCTCAACTATGCAGCGATTGCACTCATGATTTCAGTTGTAATTCAGTTGGGACTTTCATTTGAAGTGACTTTATGGAAATATGTAGTGAGTGTGATTGCGTTTGTTGCATTACTTTATAAATTTCTGACACCTACAAAGTTAATTTTTATTGGTGCAATTATTGGTATGATTGTTACAATTTTTTAATCACATATTCTTACAAAAAATGACATTTAAAGACATCATGTTAAGATGTCTTTTTTTTATATGATATAGTGATTACAAGAGGAGAAACTATGAAACTTTTACTAACGATTTTAACCGTGCTTACTTTAGTCGCATGTACGAGTAATAATGAACCAGAAGAAGAGATGATTGAGCTCACAATAGAGGAACTTTCTGCATTTGATGGTACTAATGGAAAAAAAGCATATATTGCTGTGGATGGTTACATTTATGACGTGACCAATGATCCTTATTGGAGAGATGGTATCCATCAAGGCATGTTTCAAGCTGGACAAGATCTTTCAGAAGAAATCCTTAGTTCCCCTCATGGAAAATCATATTTAGATCGTGTGCCTAAAATTGGTCGTCTCATTGAAACACCAGTTAAAGATATGCTCTCTACGATTGCATCGATTGATGGCTATCAATCGCTTGCAAGTTTAGTTTACAGTGGACAAATATCGATTGATTTTTCATCATATGAGAACTTAACGATCTTTTTACCTTCACTTGAAGCATTTGAGTTGGCAGAAGGGTTAGAGATTCCAGATAATTTTGATCCGAATGAGGGATTTGATCAACTTCTCGGTGATGTCGACTTATTTGATGTTTTACGTTATCACATGGTTGAACAAACGCTATTAATCGATGCCATTAGGTCAGGCAATTCACAAATTGAAACAACAACAGGTGAGTTTTTAACAATTACAGTAGATGGTGATGATGTATTTGTCAATGACGTTTTAATTGTAGAATCAGATATTATTGCAGAAAACGGTGTTGTGCATATTTTAGATGGTGTATTAGTCCCACCGAGTATCGATTTATCTGTTACCGTGACATTTAGAGGTCTTAATAACAAAATCATTACATCTGAAACATTAGAAATCGGAGATACATTTACATTTCCTTCAGCACCAAGTGAAGGTGGATATCGATTTATTTCATGGGATAGTGATTTAACGACCATTTCAGAAGATATTACCATCACTGCAATTTATGAAAGAATTTATATGACACTTGAAGAACTCGCTAAGTATGACGGGCAAGATGGCGCGAATGCATATATTGCATATAATGGTGTTGTATATGATGTTACTGGAAATCCAAATTGGCCAAACGGTGTTCATAGAGGCACGTTTTATGCAGGTCAGGACATTACGCAATTATTTGAAACATCTGGTGCACCACACGGAGCTTCTAATATCACGAACTTACCGATTGTCGCATTTTTACAAACGTCTTAAAGAAAGTAATTTATGAATTTTATTTTAAGTAATTTAGCATTTATCATTTTGCCATTTGTCTACATGACGATTGTTTTTATCGGCAAATACATAGAAAAACATGAGTGGGCATTTTTATTGTTAGCCTTGTCACTTAGTTTGGCGTCATACTTTATCGGTGGGCAATTTTTAGAGTGGACTGTGTTTTCAGGTCAATTTAGTTTTGCATTATTTTTACTTGTGATACTTGCTGGTATTTTTAATAAAGATAATTTTATTCGAAGTGTCATTGACCCTGTAAGAGGTGATCTCGCACTCTATGGTTTTATCTACTTATTACCCCATTTTTTATCTAATTTAGATAAAGCCTTATCTGGTTTTAATACAACAGGTATTTTAGCATTCGTACTTATGTTGCCTTT
>JAYOFY010000072.1:0-4112 GCA_038117465.1 Acholeplasmataceae bacterium | reverse complement strand
AAGTGAATCAAGAATTAAACGTCTTAGAAGATGTTTTACAACAATCGTTATCGTTACTTAAACCAGAAGGAAGACTTGTTGTGATTACATTTCATTCACTTGAAGATCGCATCGTAAAACATTTTATGAAAGAACATAGCTCTGTTAAGGAATTAAAAGGATTACCAATTCAATCCAGTCATATACCACCAATGAAACTGATTACAAAAAAACCAATCCTTCCTTCTAGAGAAGAAATCAGTTTGAATTCTAGGAGTGCATCGGCAAAATTAAGAGTCAGTGAAAAACAAGCAAATCATAGTATAATATAACTGTAGGTGAGCGATGATTTGGATTTATGGTGGTGCTTTTAATCCACCAACGAAAGCACATCTTAACATTGTAAAAACAGTAAAGTCAATGTATCCTGATGATCACATCATGATTGTTCCAGTTGGGAATGATTATCAAAAGTCATCTTTAATTGATTTTTTTCATCGTTATCATATGTGTCAACTAACATTTGAAGATGCAATCATTTCAACGAAAGAACATGATCAAAAGTATCAAGGTACGCTTGCATTACTTGAAGCCATCAAGCATGAAACGCAACAAGAAGTAGGATTTGTGATCGGTGCAGATCAACTCAAAAATCTTACAAAATGGATCAACTACGAGTCTCTAATAAAAACCTATCCATGCATGATATTTAAAAGAGCAGATGTGAATATGGATGATTATCAATCACTATTAAAAAAGTTTTATCACTATCAAATAATCACCTTTGATTATCCCATTGCATCCACGATGATACGAAAACATTTGAAAGATCATGTAGACCATTTAGATCCTAAGGTCGTCGCTTATATACAAATGCACGAATTATATAAGGAGTAGTATGTATCAACAAGGTATGTTAAAAGTTGCTGCTGCAACACCCCCAATTGAAGTTGGAAATATTCCTTTCAATACAAAGGTTATTTTAAACATGCTTGATGCACTCAAAGCGTCAATCGTTGTATTTCCTGAACTTACGATTACAGGATATAGTGCTTCTGATATGTTTTATCAAGAAGCTTTTATCAATCAAGCCAAAGAAGGACTTAAAACCATTCTCAAGGAAACAACATATCAAGGGATTTATATTTTAGGGATACCACTGGATATTTATGGTGCATTATATAATACTGCAGTCGTGTGTCAGCAAGGAAAAATACTTGGTGTTGTGCCTAAGTTTTATATTCCAAACCACCATGAATTTTATGAAAAAAGATGGTTTCATTCTGGTAGAGATTCTCATATGACATCGATCCATTTATTAGATCAAGAAGTTCCTTTTGGCACGCTTATCTTTTTAGAACCGAAGAAGAATATTCGTTTTGGGGTAGAGATTTGTCAAGATTTATGGGCTACTTATGCACCATCAGATGATATGAGTTTGGCTGGTGCAAATGTGATTTTTAATTTATCTGCATCTTCTGAATATGTTCATAAAGATCAAATAAGACGTGTCGCAGTATTAGATCATTCTAGAAAGCAAATGGGTGCTTATATATACACGTCCACTGGGACATTTGAATCCACTTCAGAAGTACCGTATTCACCGCATCAACTCATTGCTGTTTCAGGTGAACTTGTTGCAGAATATTTATCTTATGACATAACCCCAAATGTATTAACTGCAGATATTGATATCGAAGGTATTAACTTTTTAAAGCGACAAGATTCAACCTATCGTGACATGCATTTTCAACATCTTTATACGTATCAATTTATTCATTTCAATCTTAATGACACAACGTCATATGTATTTGATACGCCTTTAAATCCATTACCATTTATTCCAGTAAATGAACGTATGGATGCCGTGGAACAAGTCTATCAACTTCAAGTGGCATCACTCGTAAAAAGAGTCTCCACTATGCCAAAAGATGCATCTAACATTATTATTGGTATTTCAGGAGGGTTAGATTCAACCCTTGCATTGTTATGTGCACATCAAGCAGTTTTAAAATTAAACAAAGACCCCAAATCTATAATCGCTGTAACAATGCCAAGTACCGTTACCTCAAAGGCAACAAAAACTAGGGCGCTTACATTGATGGAACACTTAGGTGTTACAATTCTTGAGATTCCAATTAAAGATGTACTTGATCCACATTTAAAAGGATTAAGTCATGATGATTTAGATGTAACATATGAAAATGCACAAGCACGTATTAGAACACTTTATTTAATGAATTTAGCAAATAAATATAAAGGGTTTGTTTTAGGCACAGGAGATTTATCAGAAATCGCACTAGGCTTTATGACATACAATGGTGATCATATGAGTATGTATGCGATTAATAGTGGTCTTCCAAAAACATGGGTACGTATGTTAGTGGGACATTACCAAAACATATATCCATCAATTAAACAAACACTTCAAGCAATTTTAGATGCTCCGGTTACACCTGAATTACTTGAGAATCAAGATAGTGAAGAAGCGATAGGTAGATATGATATCAACGATTTCATGTTATACCATCATCTTGTTCAAGGTGCGGACGAAGTCAAAATGAACTTTTTATTACATCATGCATATCATCTTACAGTAGAAGAATCTAATGACTATGTCACAAGGTTTTTCAAACGTTTTTATGCATCTCAATTTAAACGTCAAACCATGCCAGAAGGACCAAAATTACTCAATTTTAGTTTATCTCCAAGAGGAGAATATCGCTTGCCAAGTGATATTAAAAAACCATGAGCAAAAAAGTCATTGTTGGCCTATCTGGTGGCGTTGATAGTGCTGTTGCAGCATATTTACTTAAAAAAGATGGATATGAAGTGCATGCCATCTTTATGCAAAATTGGGATAATGCAACCAATCATGATGTATTAGGAAATCCGTACAAAGATCAAGATATATGTGAGCAAGAACAAGATTATCAAGATGCTGTAGAAGTTGCACGTATCCTTGATATTCCAATTGATCGCGTTGATTTCATTGATGCATATTGGGATCGTGTTTTTTCTCATTTTTTAAGTGAATATGAGAAAAACAGAACACCAAATCCAGATATTTTATGTAACAATGAAATTAAATTTAAAGCTTTTTTAGAGCATGCACTTGCTTTAGGTGCAGATTATATTGCAATGGGTCACTATGCTCAAAAAGCATATATCAACGGAACATATCATTTAAAAAGAGGGTTTGATCAAAATAAAGATCAAACGTATTTTCTTGCTCAACTCACATCTGATCAATTAGAGAAAGCATTATTTCCTATTGGTCATTTAGATAAAAAAGACGTAAGAAAAATTGCACTTGATTTAAAATTAAATGTCGCTGAGAAAAAAGATTCTACAGGAATTTGTTTTATTGGAGAACGTCATTTCAACGAATTCTTAAATAACTATTTACCTGCAAAAAAAGGACCAATGAAACGTTTAAATGGTGATGTGATTGGTGAACACACTGGTCTGATGCATTATACAATTGGTCAAAGAAAAGGGTTGAATATTGGCGGTATGAAAGGCATCGTTGGCCCATGGTTTGTTGTAGGAAAGTCACTTAAAGATCTTACTTTGTATGTCGAACCAGACGGAGACCATGAGACACTATATAGTGATGAGGCAATTCTTGAAGATGTCATTCTAAGAGGTCACGTCAAAGACGGTTCTTATACGGCTAAATTTAGATATCGTCAAGAAGATCATTCTGTAACCATTGAAAAGATTGATGATACGCATTATAAAGTATTATATCCTCAAGGTGTCAAAGCAGTGACGCCTGGACAATTATGTGCAATTTATGATGGCGCAATATGTTTAGGTGGCGGATTTATACAATCTGTTTATAAAAAAGGAATACTTTGTCCATATGCCTGAACTCAAAGGATCCTTAAAGAATATCGTTTATAGAAATGATGATAATGATTATTCCATCATTAAAATTGTCACTGAAGACGATACGATTGAAACAATTACAGGATATTTTCAAAAACTTTCAGAAGGTGTCACATACACCTTTTTTGGCAATTATACAACTCATCAAAAATTTGGAAAACAATTTAAAGCAGAGTCTTATCAAAAACAAGAAATTCAACATGAAGATGGCATTATTTCTTATTTATCCTCTCATTTTT
>JAYOFY010000071.1:3456-4141 GCA_038117465.1 Acholeplasmataceae bacterium | reverse complement strand
TATACTTTAAATCAAACCTATAATGAAACATGATTTTTAATCCAATACGTCCTAACTCAGTGAGTAGGCCCATGGATACTCCTTTGTTATTTTAATGTTACAAATGGTGTATATGGTAAATTAAATGCTTCTGCGACACCTTCATAGGTAATATGACCTTCATAGGTATTTATGCCTTTATAAATTGGCATAAATTCTGATGCTTTCATAATGCCTTCGTTTGCAATTTTTAGTCCATATGTTAATGTTGCATGATTGAGTGCATCTGTTGATGTTTGAGGGACTGCTCCTGGCATATTCGCGACACAATAATGGATGATATCATCAACAACAAAGATTGGATCACTATGATAGGTCATCTTAGACACTTCTGTGGATCCACCTTGATCAATCGCGACATCAACAATCACTGTCCCTTTTTTCATAGAAGCATAATAACTTCTTCGAATAAGTTTTGGTGCTTTTGCACCTTTCACGAGTACAGAACCAATGACAATATCTGCATGTTCTAATGCTTCTTTAATATGAAGTTCATTTGAATATAGCGTCTGTACTTTGTTTCTATAAATTTGATCGAGTTTTTCTAGTTTTCTAATATCAACATCAATCGCAGTCACACGTGCACCCATCCCGACTAACATTTGAATGGCATTCATGCCAACCGTACCACAACCAATGACAACAG
>JAYOFY010000071.1:0-3446 GCA_038117465.1 Acholeplasmataceae bacterium | reverse complement strand
GCTTCTGCTTGTTTAGTTCCTGGCACACCAGAAACTAATATACCTTTCCCACCTTGAGGTTTTTCTAAATACTTCGCACCTTGTATGGCAGCAAGTCTTCCAGCGACTGCACTCATAGGTTCTAAACATGTGAGTAATCCATCAGATGCTTCAATCGTTTCATAAGCTATGGATGTGACACCAGACTTTAATAGTGCTTGTGTTAAAGCTTCGTCTGCCGCTAAATGTAAAAAAGTATAAAGTAAAAGGCCTTTTTTAAAATATTCAAACTCTGAAGGAAGCGGTTCTTTTACTTTTACGATCATGTCAGCATCTTTCCATACATCTTTCGCTTGATCATAAATCGTCGCACCTGATATACTATACGCTTCATTTGTAAATCCAGATTCTAATCCTGCATCTTTCTCAACAATGACACGATGTCCTGCTTTTACATATTGTAAAACAGATGATGGAGTGAGACCAACACGATATTCATGGGTTTTTATTTCTTTGACTGTACCGATAATCATAGTTTCTCCTTGATGATTGCATGATAATACATAAGAATGTCTTTATCTTTTTGATAGGTTAGTTTCGCTAAAGCTTCTTCGTAACTCAAAAACATTGCATCATATAATTCGTCTTTTTGAAATTTAAGGGTATCATGATACGTTTTTGATAACATGTAAATTACTTCTTTTTCAATGGAAGTTTTTACGATGTAATGGTTATACATGGGATAGCCTAAAATCGTAATGTCAACACCAACTTCTTCGTAACATTCACGTTTGATGGTTGCTTCAATAGACTCACCTTTTTCTACGTGCCCTTTTGGAAACCCAAAATGATTTCCATGAATTTGATGTATAATTACATATTGTATTGTTTCTTTATAAAGGCGATAAATTACCGATCCTGCTGAAATTTCTTTCATAATTTCCTCATGGTTATTATAACACACTCATATTAAAAAAATATGAAGAAATTGACATTGAAACCATCTCATGAACCATGTTATAATAAAAGAAAAGCGAGGCAAAATTCATGCATGTATTATTTTGTAGCAGCGAAGTCTTTCCATTTTCTAAAACAGGTGGTTTAGCGGACATGGCTGCTTTTTTGCCTAAAGCAGTAAAACAAAAAGGATTCACCAGTGATATTGTCTCACCCTATTACGAATCGATCACACATAAACATCATGAAATGGACTATTTTGGTAGTAAGACCATTACGATGGCTGGTTTTGATAAAACGGTGCATTATTTTTCACTCATTCAAGAAGGTCAACGTTTTATCTTTGTACAAAATCAAGAATATTTTGAACGTTATCACCTATATGGTTATGTCGATGATGCGACACGATTTACGTTGTTTTCTTATGCTGTATTAGAGCTCATCGAATTATTAGATACCAAACCAAGCTTACTTCACTTAAATGACTGGCAAACAGCAATGATTCCCTATTTATTAGATGAACATTACAGGCATCGACATGATAGTTATAGATATTTACATACATTACTAACCATTCATAACTTAGAATTTCAAGGAAATTTCGACAGTAATGAATCCCGTTTATTTAATCATGCATTTGATGAAACGTATATGCATTTTGGACGTGTTAACTTTTTAAAAGCTGGGATTGCAAGAGCAACAAAAATTAACACCGTATCCAAAAGTTTTAGAAATGAAGTTCTCCATCAAGCGCATGGATTTACATTGGATGGCATGTTACGATACCGAGAAAAAGATTTCACCGGCATATTAAATGGTATTGATGATGCTGTTTTTAATCCTGAAATTGATCCTTATTTAGTGAAGACTTATGATGTCAATACGCATACTTCTGGTAAAAAAGCCAATAAAAAAGCACTTTTTAAACATTTTGATTTTGGTGAAGAAAAACAACTTTTTACTTATATAGGAAGATTGTCTTCACAAAAAGGCATCTCTATATTTCAACAATCTCTAGAAGATTTTCTCACACACGCAGATGTCAAAGTTTTTTTAATGGGTTCGGGTAACTCATACTATGAAGATTATTTTCAATATTTACTAAATAAATTCCCCAATAAAGTCCGTATTTACATTGGATTTAATGAAAAAATTGCACATCTTGCATATGCGGCTTCAGACTTTTTTATGATGCCTTCTGAATATGAACCTTGTGGACTTGGTCAAATGATTGCGATGCGATATGGTGCACTGCCTATCGTTCATGAAACAGGCGGACTTAAAGATACTGTGATACCTTACAATCAATTTACGCAAGCCGGTACAGGTTTCACATTTGAAAATTATCAACCACATGTGTTTAAGGACATCTTGTATGATGTATCTAATTTATATATAACAAATCAAACAATAATAAAAAAATTAAAAACACAAGCAATGAAGCAGACTTTTAATTTAGAAATGATGGCAGACGCATATGCGACATTGTATCAAACCATATTGGAGGGTTAATACTCATGGAGATACTTGCACTGATTTTAGCTGGAGGAAAAGGTTCACGACTTGATTTATTATCGAATAAACGTTCAAAACCGGCCATGCCGTTTGCTGGTAAATTTAGAATTATTGATTTTACTTTATCCAATTGTAGTCAATCAAATATTTATGATATCGGTATCCTCACACAATACTTACCACTTTCCCTTAATTCTCATATCGGGAGTGGAAAAGCTTGGGATTTAGACAGAAGAGATTCTTCTGTGACGCTATTACAGCCTCATAATTATTGGTATTTAGGCACTGCAGATGCAGTGCGTAAAAACTTATCTTTTATCGATCAAAGAAATCCAAAACTCGTCTTAATTTTATCTGGTGACCATATTTATAAGATGGATTATCGTAAAATGATAGACCAACACTTAAAAACACAAGCAAAACTCACCATTGCTACAAAAGTCGTCCCTTTTGAAGATGTGTCACGTTTTGGCATCATGGAAGTAGATGAAAGTCTAGAAATCAAAGCTTTTAAAGAAAAACCAAAAACCTCGACCTCAAATCTTGCAAGTATGGGTATTTATTTATTTGATGTTCAACTTCTTAAGCAAGTGTTAAAAGAATTACCTCAGGATGATCTTGATTTTGGTCATCATATTATTCCGCATATTATTCAATCAACAAATCAATCTGTATATGCTTATAAATTTGAAGATTATTGGCAAGATGTCGGAACATATGATTCTTACTTAGAAACAAACTTAGAGCTCAATTCTTCTACCATTGATTTAGATTTATATGATCCTTCGTGGAAAGTATTTACAAAATCTGAGGACTTACCACCTGTTAAAGTTGGTGCAAAAGCATCGATTAAAAATAGTTTAGTGTCCAATGGATGTGTGATAGAAGGCACCGTCATTAATTCAGTGCTATCACCTGGTGTGCGTGTTGGAAAAGACACGATCATTGAAGACAGTGTCATTTTAAATCATGTTATTATTAGTGATCATGTATCC
>JAYOFY010000070.1:0-4280 GCA_038117465.1 Acholeplasmataceae bacterium | reverse complement strand
TGCCGCATACGGAAGTCATTGACATATTGACGATGAATCGCATCAAATATTATATAACATCTCTGGATGGCAGCATCAAAATGACAATTCATAATGGCAACATACAGATTGAAACATTTCCGCCATAAGTTTGATATAATGTCCATATGATATCTAAAAATTATGCATTCATCAGTCAAAATAATACTCATATTCAAATGCGTATTCAATCATTATTAGAGACACTTGAAAAAGATGTTACAGAAGTACTTAAATATGATTGTACAGAAACAAATTTTTTGAATATTTATGAAGAGATGATTACGCCGTCTCTCTTTTATGACGAGAAGGTGATTGTACTCACGCATGTGGATGCTTTCATGGACGACAAAGAGATTCAACCTCAATTCATCAAGTTCATTAAAAGAGATAACCAAGATGTTATTCTCATTTTGCAAATGTCAGAATTTCCAAATGATTCAGAAGCTAAAAAAGCATTTGAACTTCATGTAGATGTTCAAGATAGCGCACCTTTATCTTCTGCAAGCTTACAAACCTACATCCAAAAAGATTTACTTAAAGATGGATTTAAGATGGATTTTGCATCACAACAAACATTGGTAGAGCGTTTAAAAAATCAAGAAGAGACATTATATGAGTATTTAAAGCTTCTAAAAACATATAAATATCATGAAAAAGAAATTAATATAGAAGATGTTGAAACAATTGTTGCGAGACCAGTTGAAGATAACATTTTTGAAATCGTTAAAAGCTATATTGAGGGTAACAAAGTCAAAACAATCCAATTGTTTGAAGATTTATTAGTGAAACAAGAAGATCCACTAAGTATTCTTTCAATGATAGGAAGAAAACTTAATGATTTAGAAGATGTGAAAAGATATTTACAAGCTGGTCTTAATCAAAGACAAATATCTGAACGCATGCACATATCTAATGGGAAAGCATATTATCTAATTAAAGAGGCAAAAAGTATACAAGCAAAAGAGATAGAACACACTATTGATAAAATTAATGCACTCGATTATAAAATAAAATCTGGACGGATGGACAAAACTGTTGGCGTCTATTTATTCTTAACTGGAGGAATACATGAATCATCAAACAATCGTCATTATTGATTTTGAAACAACGGGTTTTAAGCCAAAAGAAGATGAAATTATAGAAATAGGTGCATTGAAATTTCACACATCAGATTTGACAAAGTATGAAACATTCCAAACATTTATTTCCTATGATAAACCACTACCACAAAAAATTATTGAAATCACACATATTACTGACGGTATGTTACGAGAACAAGGTATTGAAAGAGAAATTGCTGCACAAAAACTTTTTAATTTCATTCCAGAAGATGCTTTAATTTCAGGTTATAATGTCATGTTTGATCTTGGTTTTTATGATGCATTGATTAAAAAGCACATAAAAAAAGAGTATGTCATTCAACATGATATACTTGACATACTCACAATTTTTAGAGATCTTTCAACAACATCTCATAAATTATCAGATGCGGTGTCATATTACAATGTATTAACACCTAATACACATCGTGCATTAGACGATGTGATTGCCACATTCGAAGTATTAAAATCCATGGTTAATCAAGATGAACAGGTGATAAAGACCTACACGAATATTATTGGGTATCCACCATTTAGATCGTATTATGGTCTTAAACTGCCTCATGTGAAATATTTACCGCAGCGAAGTGGTTTAAAAGATTTAAGTTTAGTTCATAAATTATAAAAAAAAGAATGGATATCCATTCTTTTATTTTAAACCGTTGACGAGTGTAGCAAGTTGAGATTTGTTACGAGCAACAAAGTTTTTATGGAAAATACCTTTTGCTTGTCCTTTGTCGAGTTTTTTGCTAGCGAAAGCTAAGGTAGTCTTAGCAGCGTCGGCATCTTTACTTTCTACCGCACGCTCAACGGCTTTAATTGCAGTACGAACTGATGATTTATAAGATGCATTGAATAAACGTCTCTTTTCGTTCGTTTTATTACGTTTAATTTGTTGTTTAATGTTTGCCATTGTTTCACCTCCAATTTACGCGATATTATTCTATCAAATCAAGTCCGAAAATGCAACAAATAAAACAATTTTATGGTAAAATATGATTGTTATGAGGTATAAAAATGAACTTAGCAAATAAACTCACATTGTCGCGATTTATTATCATTCCAATTATGGTGATCGTTGTATATGTGAATGCATTTGATCAAGCAGTTGGATTTTTAGGATTATCGGTAGAACAATTTATAATATCGATATTATTTTTTGTTTCCGCCTTTACTGATTATTTAGATGGATATATCGCCCGTAAAACCAATACGATCACTGTTTTTGGTAAATTTTTAGATCCTATTGCAGACAAAGCTTTGGTTTTAACCGCGCTTACATATTTGATGTATTTAGGCGATATGCCGTTTTGGGTCATCGTCATTATTTTTCTAAGAGAATTTATTGTGAGCGGATTAAGACTAGTTGCTGTTGAGTCAAAAGAAGTTATTGCTGCTGGAAAATTAGGGAAACACAAAACTGCTTGGACAATGTTTGCAATTATGTTTTTCTTATTAAATCTTCAACAATTTTCTTTTATTGCATCTCAAGTACTCATATTTATATTTGTAACACTCACAATATTGTCTGGTTTTGAATATTTAAATCATCATAAAGCATTATTTAAAAATAGTTTTAAGTAAGATTCATAAAATTAAGTAATATTATTTAAGGAGTTCATCAATGGATAAAGATAAACGTAGTCAAGCATTAGATCAAGCATTAAAAAGTATTGAAAAACAATATGGAAAAGGCGCAATTATGCGTTTAGGAGATGAACCTGATCGAAAAGTAGAAGCATCACCTTCTGGTTCATTAAATTTAGATATTGCTTTAGGTGTCGGTGGATATCCTAAAGGTCGAATCATAGAAATTTATGGTCCAGAGTCCTCTGGTAAAACGACTCTCGCGTTGCATGCGATTGCATCATCTCAAAAAATAGGTGGACAAGTTGCTTTTATTGATGCCGAACATGCTTTAGATGCGCAATATGCAAAAAGATTAGGTGTTGACATTGATAATTTGCTATTATCTCAACCAGATACTGGTGAACAAGCATTGGAAATTGCGGAAGCTTTAGTTAGAAGTGGATCGATTGATATGATCGTTGTCGATTCTGTTGCAGCCCTTGTGCCAGAAGCAGAAATCAATGGCGATATGGGAGATTCACATGTTGGGTTACAAGCAAGATTGATGAGTCAAGCCATGAGAAAACTTTCAGGAATAATATCTAAAACACATACCACTGCAATCTTTATCAATCAAATCCGTGAAAAAGTTGGTATCATGTTTGGGAATCCTGAAACAACACCAGGAGGACGTGCATTAAAATTTTATTCAAGTGTAAGACTTGAAATAAGACGATCAGAAGCGTTAAAGAATGGTACGGATTTCATTGGAAATAAAGCCAAAATTAAAGTTGTTAAAAACAAAGTTGCGCCACCATTTAAAGAAGCCTTAGTAGATATTATTTTTGGTGAAGGCATTTCAAAATATGGTGAAGTTCTTGACTTAGCAACCGATTTAGAACTTGTACAAAAATCCGGTGCTTGGTATGCTTACAACAATGAAAAAATTGGACAGGGAAGAGATAATGCTAAGAAATATCTAGAAGATCATTTAGATATTTATACATTATTAGAGAAAAAGATTTTAGAACACTATCAAATTTCATATGAATAAAAAAAGACCAATGTTAATTTGATAACATTGGTCTTTTGTTTTAATTTACTCTATCAGGATTATCATCGTTAAGCGGAATACGTATATATTCTGTTACTAGGACTGGATTCACTTGATCGATGAGCACTTCGTTATAAGTTATCTTTAAATATAATATCGGATCATTGACATTGACAAATAGAATAGGATTGATCGGATAAGAAACATTATGTGTGATTGTAAAAATACTCTGACTACTCGTTGTGCCAAATGGAAATATGACTCTTGGGAATGCGATATTTCTAATATTTGAATATAAAGGTTGTAATACAGCGGTAACTGTGACATCATTGATATCTTTGTTATTTTCAACATCATAAGTGATTCTAAAACTTAAACTTCCACCTTCTAAATTACCTTCAGTTGTTTCAGTTGGTTTTGTGAGTGTTAACCAATCGACGTATAAAGTAATATCTTCAAGTTCATCAAGCGATTTGAAATTTCTAACATACGTACTTTCTTCGGTGATCTCGGTATCAAAGGTCACACGTGTAGAC
>JAYOFY010000069.1:2854-4344 GCA_038117465.1 Acholeplasmataceae bacterium | reverse complement strand
TGATATATCGTTGATAGGCAATATCATACATATATTCACCAATAGCATGATCTTTATCTTGCATTTTGTTGTATTTCTCTTGATAATTTTTAGACACATCCTCATGTAAAAGATGATATGGATAATACGTATCCATCACTTTTTCAAACATGTGATGTTTGTCTTTGCCACGTTTAAAATAAAACGTCGCGTCCTCAAACTTTTTAGATGTTGTCGCTTTCACTTCTATCACTCTGATATTATGTTCATCTTCTTGATAAATATCTAAAAAACTAAATAATCGATCATTGTCGATTTCGTATTCAAAGCGTTTTTGTTTAAATGTATTTTCAGAAAAAATAATCTCTCCACCAAACATATGCTTTATCTTTTTTGCAGCAAGTATTTCAATGGTTTTAAAATCTTCCATCATCAAGGGGATGTCTTTTTTATGAAACCTTTCAAACACATCCTCTCTTTCATTATCATGCATGTCTGTCAGCAAGTCTTCAAGTTTTTGTTCCTGTTCAAAAGACATCAAATCTTCAAGCGTTGCATCTTTTGTAAATGCAACGATAGCATCGTTTTTTTCTTTTGCAACTTCTGCGAGTCCTGCATATCGATCACATCGATTAAGTGCTTTAAATGTTGTTTTAGATATATTCATAATTACCCCTTAAAAATATTGTATCAAGAAAAGATAAAAAAAATAAGGTTTCCCTTATTTAATTATTTGATATCCTCTAAGTTGACACGCATTTTCTAATGCTTGATCTGGATGATAACATATCGCTTCATCAGCAAAATCTAATACAGATAAATCATAATAAGAATCTGCATATGCTTTAACATGTGTAAGCCTATCATTGATAAAACGATGTTTAATCGCATCTACTTTTTTCTCATTGATGATAATATCAACTTCTTTAGAAGTAAGTCTTTTTTGATGATGTTTAGAGTTAGTCCCAATAACTTCATCAAAGCCTTCGTTTAAAAAGGGTTGAAGCATGATATCAAAACTGCCAGATAATAAGATGCAATAATAACCTGCATCTTTATCTTTTTTTAGTTGTACTTTTAAATCAGGTTGAATGGCACTTTGAAGGCTATCGTAAAATGACTGCATAAACTCATTTAAAGTTTGATCATCTAAAACATTTAAAAGATCAATGGTTTTTGCCATCGCGTTTTTACGAAATGTTTCTTTATCCCATCTTAATTTTAACTTGTGTAAAATATACCAGCGCGTAATCGTACCCCACTGTTTCTTATACGCTATTTGATTATATTTTTGTTCTTTAAATAATTTGAATAAATGTGGCACAGTTTGTACATTGACATACGTACCATCAAAATCATAAATTACAAGTTTCATATGGACTCTTTTCTAATAAATATAAATAAAATAGATACTAAGACAACAATAAATACATATAAATAAAGTGTATTTCCGAAAAAGTCTAGTATCACAGATGAAAACAATGTCCCTAATATCGCAGAAATACCATACC
>JAYOFY010000069.1:0-2844 GCA_038117465.1 Acholeplasmataceae bacterium | reverse complement strand
TTTTCCATATAAAGATGCATACATATCTTTTCCATGTTTCTTTTTAATATAATTTGGCATGATCGATAACCATGCACCTAAATTAAACCAATACATACTGTATCCAATACTAAATAAGATAAGAGAGGATCCTAAGTTAAAACTATTAATGATGCTCGCAATCACAATTGAACCTATTGAAATCATCGCTGTTTTTTTAAATCCCAAATGATCTAATAAGTAACCAAATATGGGTCTTGAAAGTGCATTTAATAATGCCAACCCACTAACAATTAATGCAACATCTACCGCATCAAATCGATAATAACTTACCCCAATCGTGTTTGTTAGACCAATCATCATAAGTCCGATCATTGTTGAAAGTGTGAAAATCGTGAGCAATCTTAAATAAGGAATAGACTTTGAGGTTGTTTCATGAAAATCATGATGATCCAGAGGATAAATGATAATAAGTGGTATCGTAACAACACCACTGAACAAAGCGTAATATAAAAATAATGTTTGAGTAGAATACACATCAATCACAAGTCTTGAAATTGGTGCTAAAATCACAGAAGATAATCCAAATGCAAGTAACATCAAACCAACAAATAACCCAGGATGATAGATCGCGTATCGTTGAACAAACTGTAATGCAACACCGTATAATATACCAACCGAAATACCCATCAATACACCATAAAAGAATGTGAACATAATCATATTTGTACTGAAAGCAACACCAATCCAAGATCCAACTAAAAGCACTGCACCAACTAAAACTAATATTTTCAGTGCAACTTTTCTAATAAGTTTTCCAGTAATCAACATTGATATTGCATAAAACCCTAAGGAAAACATATATGGCAATCCCGAAACAGTAATGGATACTTGAAATTGATTTTCAATAAAGGGACGATAAATAGAATACGTATACACAGATCCTAACATCATCATTGTTAAGAAAAATAAGATGTAAATTGCAACATATAATTTTTTATTCATAGACGTATTATATCATGATAAAAAAAGCAAAACATTTAAAAAGAAAACACCTCTTAGCGAGGTGTCATCATACTCTTTAAAAATGCTTCAAACAAAGGACGAGGTTTCAGTGGTCGTGATAAAAACTCTGGATGATATTGGACGCCAATAAAAAAGGGATGGTTTTTGATTTCTATTGCCTCAACAAGGGTATTTGTTTGATCAAATGCGCTAAATGTCATCTCTGAATCTTTAAATATATCATGATATGCTGGATTGACTTCATAACGATGTCGATGTCTTTCTTCAATAGATTCTTTTTGATAAATTTCAAATAGCTTTGTATTGTTTTTAATCAATGATATGGATGCCCCTAAACGTAATGTCCCACCTAAATCTTCATCTGATTGTCTCCCTCTTTGTATATCAATAACTGGATGTGATGTTTTTGGATGCAGCTCTGTTGAATGTGCACCTTCTAAATTTAATACGTTTCTGGCATACTCAACAACAGCAAGTTGCATCCCAAAACAAATCCCTAAAAATGGAATGTTATTTTCTCTTGCATAACGAATGGCTTTAATTTTACCTTCCGTTGCACGTACCCCAAATCCGCCAGGTATCAAAATACCATCAACAACTTTAAGTTGTGTCTCAATATGATTTAAATCTTCAGCATCTATCCATGTAATCTCTACATGTGTATGATGATGATATCCCGCATGTTCTAGTGCTTCTATAATTGAAAAGTAAGCATCATGAAGTCCAACATATTTTCCTACCATTGCAATATTTAAAGATTGCTTTGTCTCTCGCATTTTTGTAATAAGGGATTGCCAGTCTGAAACATTAATTGCTTTAGTCGTAAGTTCAAAATGTTTTAAGATATGTTCTGTGATACCTTGTTTGTTGTAGTTGAGTATCACTTCATATAAAATTTCCACATCATGAGAAGTGAATACTGCTTCTTTATTGATGTCTCCTAGAAGTGCAACTTTATCTTTAATGGCATCTTCTAATGGTGCATCACTTCTAAGTAACACGCCATCAGCATGGATTCCTAACGATCGTAATTCTTTTAAAGAGTGTTGTGTAGGTTTCGTTTTATATTCTCCAGAAGCATGAATGTAAGGTATGAGTGTTGTATGTAAGTAATATGTATTGTGATATCCAATATCTCTTCTAAATTGTCGAATTGCTTCAATAAAAGGAAGGGATTCAATATCTCCTACTGTACCACCGATTTCAGTGATGACGATATCTGCCTGGGTGTTTTTTGCAATTTTATGGAGTTTCTCTTTAATCATATCGGTGATATGAGGTATGACTTGAACGGTATGACCTAAATAATCCCCTTTTCGTTCTTTATTAATCACTTCTTCATATATTTGACCAGATGTTACGGAAGAATCTTTTGTTAAGTATTCATCAATAAAGCGCTCATAGTGTCCTAAATCTAAGTCCGTTTCTTTTCCATCATGTGTGACAAACACTTCTCCATGTTGAAAAGGACTCATGGTTCCTGGGTCCACATTGATATATGGATCTAATTTTTGCATGGTAACTTTATACCCATGTTTTTTAAGTAATTGTCCGATGGCAGCTGCAGATATTCCTTTACCAATGCCAGAAACAACACCACCTGTTACAAATAAATATTTTGTCATACTTCCTCCTCAAAATAAAAGACACGCAATAAGGATCGTTGATCCTTGGTGTCTTAGTGTTTGATTGATTCTAAAATAAGAGCTTTAAAAATGTTAGAATGAATATCTTTTTTCTTGAGATAAAAACATCCCATACCATGTTTGATATGATGTTGATCTGCTAATTGAATGAAATGTACCAAGCCAAGGAATAGAGTTTGATTTATTATTGGTA
>JAYOFY010000068.1:0-4434 GCA_038117465.1 Acholeplasmataceae bacterium | reverse complement strand
ATATTAAGTATTGATATCAAGAAAGAAAAGATTGCACTATCAAGACGTGTGCTTCTTGATAATCCTTGGAAAGATGTTACTGTTAAACGTGGAGACATTATTAAAGTACCTATTACAAGTATTGAACGTAACATGGTCATTGTCAATGTACAAGGTGCAGATGGTATTATTAAACAAGATGAATTAAGTGTTGATCGCGTCTCAAAAATTGATGAAGCATTCGCCGTTGGTGATGAAGTTGAGGCAATTGTTGTGAATGCTGATCATCAAACATGGACAATGGAACTTTCAATTAGACGTATGAAAGAAAAAGAACTACGTGCTGATTTTGAAAAATTTATGGAACAAGAACAAGTAGATGATTCAGGGACAAAACTTGGAGAATTATTTGAAGATAAGTTAAAGAAAAAATAATCATGGCATTTAAGATTGCAATTGTTGGACGTCCTAACGTCGGCAAATCAAGTTTATTTAATCGACTGATTGGTCAAAGACACGCCATTACAGATGATCAACCAGGTGTTACAAGAGATCGTTTGTATGGTCGGGGAGAATGGTTAAATCAATCATTCGAAGTCATTGATACAGGGGGCATCGACTACGTTGATGCTCCTTTTTTAACTGAGATCAAAGTTCAAGCAGAAATTGCGATGGATGAAGCCAATGTCATATTGTTTGTTGTCGATGGTGTTGCTGGTATTCAAGATGCCGATGATATGGTTGCCAAAATATTGATGAAAAGACAAAAAGAAGTCATTGTTGTTGTCAATAAAATCGATGATGTTTCCAAAATGCCTAATATATATGAATTTTACGCACTTGGACTTGGTGATCCAATCGGTATTTCAACCATTCATGGTATTGGTATTGGGGATGTGTTAGATAAAATGATGTCAATGCATCAGTTTCCAATAGAAGCGCATGCTGATGATGCCATTCATTTTTCAATTGTAGGAAGACCAAATGTCGGTAAATCTTCTTTGATGAATGCAATTTTAAATCAAGAAAGAGTCATTGCATCTCCGATAAGTGGCACAACAAGAGATGCGATTGATACACAATTTAAAAGAAATCAAAAAGACTATGTTGCAATTGATACAGCAGGTATCAAAAAACGTGGTAAAATTTATGAAAGTTTTGATAAGTATGCGCTTATTAGGGCACGTTCTGCATTAGAAAGATCCGATGTTGCATTGCTTGTTATTGATGCTGATGAAGGTGTCATTGAACAAGATTTACATGTTGGTGGTCTTATTGAAGACTATTTTAAATCTGTTGTGATCGTCGTAAATAAATGGGATTTAGTAGTAAAAGATGATAAGACCATGACGAAAATGGAAAAAGACATTCGAAGTAAATTTCAATTTTTTAGTTATGCACCTATTGTATTTCTTTCTGCAAAAGATAAAACAAGATTGAATCCTCTTTTTGATGCGATTGATCAAGCATACGCTAATTATAATAAAGAAATCAAAACATCTGTGCTTAACGAAGTAATGCACGAAGCAACATTAAAACATCCACCTGCAATTTTTAATCATGGTCGTGCAAACTTCACGTATATTACTCAATCTGGTATTAAACCCCCAACATTTCAATTGTTTGTGAATCATCCTGATTATGTTCACTTTTCATATGAACGCTATTTACAAAATGCATTTAGGGAATCCATAGATTTTACTGGAACACCCATTAAATTTGTATTAAGAAAGAAGGTATCTGATGACATTTAGTTTTATAGGTGGTGGTGCTTGGGGTGCTACACTTGCACAAGTATTACTCGATAATGGTCATGATGTCATGATTTATGAGAAAAATCCAAATCATAGATTGTTATTAGAGAAACATCAACATCCTTTTTTTAAAGTGACCTTACCGTATGGTATTAAAGTGACAGACAGTTTACAAGAAGTTTTATCTTTTTCCAATTATGTTGTGCTTGCGGTACCAACGAAATTTTTCAAAAGCTTAGTAGCTGACATCAAACATATCATACAAGACAAAAAAGTTTTTATTAATGTATCTAAGGGATTTATACTTCCGGATTTGTTTACGATGAGTCAATACATGCATCAAGCATTATCTCAACACATCGATCATTACTTTAGTTTAACAGGACCTTCTCATGCAGAAGAAGTCATTGAAAGAAATTTAACGTCTCTTGTTTGTTCAGGACCTGATGTGCCTGAACGCATAGACATTGCGAATGCATTTAATAATCGTTACATGAGGCTATATATGTCAGATGACTTGATTGGAAGTGAAGTTTCAGGTGCGACGAAAAATGCAATTGCGGTTGCTTCTGGTATGCTGACAGCATTAGAATATGGAGAAAATGCGAGAGCAGCTTTACTAACGAAGGGTTTACATGAAATGAAACATATTATTAAAGCTTTTGGTGGAAATGAAAACACTGCGACAGGACTCACTGGCATTGGCGATTTGATCGTTACAGGTTTATCTATGCATTCTAGAAATTTTAAAGCAGGATTGAAGATTGGACAAGGTATGGATCGTGAAGCCATTGAACAATATGAAAAGCAAACGATTGAAGGATTTTTAACCATTGAAGCATTATATCAATTTAAATTAGCCCATCAATTAAATCTTCCAATCATTGAGACCGCATATGAAATCATCTTTAATAAGCGAAAAATCAATGAAATTGTTGAAAAAATACTCGATCACACCGTAAAATTAGAACAAAATTCATAAAAAATGCACGAAAGGTTGCATTCTTGCCTTAATGGTGCTATAATATAGACAAATTAAAGGGAGGAAATTCTATGAACAAAACAGAACTCATTGCAGTTTTAGCAAACGAAGCTAAAGTAACACAAAAAGTTGCTGAAGAAGTTTTAAAAGCATTTACAAATGCTGTATCTGAAACTTTACAAAAAGGCGAAAAAGTTGTTGTTACAGGTTTTGGTACTTTTGAAGTGAGACATCGTGTTGCACGTCAAGGTAAAAATCCTCGTACAGGTCAACCAATTACTGTACCTGCACAAAATACACCTGCTTTCAGAGCTGGTAAATTATTAAAAGCTGCAGTTAAATAATTGATCAAGTAAAAAGCACACAAGAAATTGTGTGTTTTTTTTGTCTTTTTTTTTAATTTTCATATACAATATAATTATGCTTGAACCTATTTTACTGATTAATGATTTAAATACATGTTCTCTAGATACCATTAAATCTAGATATCGTGACATTCATGCTCAAGATGCGAGTGGTAAAACACTTCTTTTTTATGCTGTTCAAACCCACAGAGATGATGTTTTAGCAGATTTTGTTTCTCGTGGTGCGAGACTTTCAGCACGTGATGATCAAGGTGAGACGGTATTATTTGAAGTGATAAGACGTGCACGTATGGATTTATTAAGGAGATTAATTGGACTTCAAGCAGATGTTAGACAATCCAATGATTTAGGACAGACAGCGTTACATATTGCTGCAATGACTGGTCATATCGAAATGATTCGATTGCTTATAGAAAATGGTGCGATTCATCAGCAAGATTTATTAGGGAAAAGTCCGATTCATGAAGCAGTTCTCAATGGTAAATTATCCGCCTTAAAATTTTTAGTTGAAGACCAACAACAATCGGTTTTCATTCAAACGCATGATCGATTGAATTTATTACATTATGCTGTCATGACTTCGAGTGTTGATTTAATTGATTATTTAATTACGTGTGATGTTGATATTAATGGACTTTCTAGGGATTATGACACACCACTTCATATCGCTGTCAGACATCAAAATATGGATGCGATTCGTACGTTACTTCATGCACATGCATTTATGGATGTTATGAATAAATACAAAGTCACACCAGTTGAAGAAGCACAAGAATTTGTTGAGTTAAAACATGTTTTTATTGAATTTAAATATATGCCAACATATGAAGCACATATTAAAAAATATGCGAAAATTATGGCGGTTTTAAATAGAGATAAAGCGATGTTCAAGAAATTAACAGAATTAAAAGATCCAGATCCTTTTGATCAATATCAAAAAAAAGCGCATGACTATATCATGCACTATCAATTTCAGTCTTTATTCAAATGAGAAAGCTCAAATGTGAGCTTTTCTTTTTGCCACAATTTTGGCGTCCGATCTTCATTAAAGATACCCCAATGTTTTTCTTGTTCAACTTTATTATCGGAACCTTTCCAAGTTACATCATAAGCTTCAAATAAATATGCGAGCATATCTATGTCTTTTAAATAAGCATAAATGGCATTGAGATATACGGCTTGGTTAGTTTCAGTTGCTTCATCTAGAATCATTTGATGATTTGCTTTTGTCGCCCATCCAAATTCTGTGATGATGATTGGTTTATTTGGAAAAGCATCTTTTGTCTCTAAAATATCGTGTTTCGTTTTTTCTATCGCATCTTGTAGATGAAGTGATTGTCATTGAGGATAAGAA
>JAYOFY010000067.1:0-4534 GCA_038117465.1 Acholeplasmataceae bacterium | reverse complement strand
AATATATGCTAAAGCTACGGCATCCTATATTAAAGTATCCGTTTTTGAAAAGCTAAAATCACTAGGATATCATATATCAGATGCACCTTTTCCGATGCAAACGATTGAGTTGCCAGAATGAGTGTTTTAGAAGCGAAGGATATTTCATTTTCATATGACCATCAAAGATTATTTGAAGATGCAAATATGCGTTTATTTCAAGATGATCATGCTGTACTCGTTGGTCCAAATGGTCATGGTAAGACAACATTTTTAAAATTTTTGGCAAAAGAACTCTCTCCTAATAAAGGCAACATTTCTTGGTTAAACCATATAAAAGTAGGATATTTAGATCAGTTTTTAGCTTTACGTGATGATCAAACAGTTGAAATCTATTTACATGATGTCTTTGAACATTTATTTCAATTAGAATCTAAAATGATTGGGTTATACGAAGAAGCTTCTACATCGGATCACGCGATGAAGCTGATTCGCCATGCATCGGATATTCAAGACATCTTAGAAAAAGAACAATTTTATCAATTTAAATCCAAGGTCGATAATATGGTTCAAGGTTTAGGATTATCATTGCATGTGTTAAAACAACCAATTGCTGAATTATCAGGTGGTATGAAAGTAAAAGTGATGCTTGCAAAACTTTTACTACAAGATGTCGATGTATTGTTGTTAGATGAACCAACGAATTTTCTAGATAAAAAACATATTGAATTTTTAATACAATATTTAAACCAATTTAAAGGTGCATTTTTAGTCATTTCTCATGATGCATATTTCTTATCAAAAATCGCAAAAACTGTATTTGCAATTGAAGGTAAAAAAATAGAAAAATATAAAGGAACATTTGACTTTTATTTAAGTCAAAAAGCTTTGCGTCAAGCACAAGCTGAAAAAGCATTTAAGGAACAGCAACAACTCATTAAAAAAGAAGAAACGTTTATTCAAAAAAACTTAACAAGAGCATCCACTACAAAACGTGCACAATCTAGACGTAAAAAATTAGAAAAACTTGTAAAAATAGAAAAACCACATACGAAACGTAGTTATCATTTTGACTTTCCTTATGCACATCGAACAGGTGATGTCGTGATACAAACACATGATTTATTAATTGGATATGATTACCCATTATTAGATCCACTGAATATGGAAATTAGGCGTGGTCAAAAAGTTGCCTTAATCGGAAAAAATGGGATTGGGAAAACAACATTACTCAAAACACTTTTAAGAGAAAAATCCGTATTAGGTGGTCAATTTCACCTCATCGATACCGTTAAAATAGCGTACTATTCTCAAGTTGAGGCTTATGATGATCATGAAACAGCATATCGTTTTTTTAGAGGATATTATCCAGATGTTGAAGATAAATTTATTTATCAACAATTAGGAAGTTATGGTCTTGATTATAACAAATGTCATCGACCACTAAAGACACTCTCTGGTGGTGAACAATCGAAAGTGCGTTTGGCAGTATTAAAAAAACAGCCATCAAATTTACTCATCTTGGATGAACCCACAAATCATTTAGATGATGCTGCAAAAGATGCACTGATTGAGGCGTTACAAGATTATCGTGGTACACTCATTTTAGTCACACATGAAACTTATTTTTATGAAGCAATTTGTGATGATGTGATAGAATTGTATGCGTAAAAGGAGAAAAACATGACAGAAGTGCAAACAGTTGTAGGTGATGTATCATTTATAACACTTGAAAATCATCATTTAAAGGCACACATTCTTTCATATGGTGCATCTATTTTTCATTTATTTGTAAAAAGAAATGATGAATGGATTGAAGTAACGGTTCAACCAAATGATATCAATGAATTTTTAACATCTGATTTTTATTATGGAAAAACAGTCGGCCGAGCTGCTGGAAGATTATTTTATCCAGGTTATACGATTGATCATATTGATTATTTGTTTGGAGAAGTAGAAAAACCTTCTTTACTGCATGGTGGACCAAATGGGTTTTCTTTTAAACATTTTGATCTTGTGACATATGATAAAGATCATGTTACGTTAAAAGCAATATCCTATGAAGATGAGGGACCTTTTGATGGTGAATTAACATTATATACTACCTATCGTTTAGAAAATGAAGCATTTCATATCACATACGAAGCACATACGACAGCACCAACCATTTGTAATATCACCAATCACGCATATTTAAATATTTCCACACAACAAACGATCGACAATCAACGTATAAAAATACATGCAAATAAGTATTTAAATATCAATGAGATGAATAAAATTATTAGTATTGAAAATGTCAAAGCACCTTTTGATTTTCATCAAGGTAAACATTTTAAAGACGCACTTAAAGCGATGGCATCTACACCATTTAATGGTTTTGATCATACGTTTATTTTTGAAGAGTCACAGCAACCTCAAATGGAAGTGACTTCTAATATCATTTCCATGAATCTTTATACAACACATCCAGCTGTGGTCCTTTATACACACAATAAACCTTCACCACATGCCTTAAGAACGTTAGAACCTAATCAAAATCAACATGCTGCTTTTACGATTGAAACACAGTATGAACCAGGTGGCATTCAATTTGAAGGTTTAAATGATGCAATTTTAAGACCTGGTGAAACCTATAAAGAAACAACAACTTTAGTATTTGAAACAAAATAATAAAGATGAAAGATTTTACAATTGTATTTATTCTAGTTTTATGTTAATATAATGAAGTATTTAAAGGAGTGAAGCATATGCGTGAATTAGTAAAACTTGTATGTACTGAATGCGGTGATGAAAACTACCATACTACAAAAAATAAAAAATTACACCCAGATCGTATGGAAGTAAAAAAATATTGCCCAAGATTACGTAAATATACCATTCATAAAGAGAAAAAATAAACGACATCAAGGTCGTTTTTTTTTGCCAAAAAATCCCATATTAGGTCAATTTCATCATAATAAAACATAAAAATAGCAATAAACACTTGACAGTGCCAAACGCATAGTATACAATGATATTGGCACAAGACATATTTGAGTGCTAAAAGAGGTGAATTGATGCTCAGCAGCAGACAAAAACTGATTTTAAAAGCGATTATTGATGAATATGTAAAAACAGCACAGCCAGTAGGCTCTAAGTTTTTAACACAAGTGCCTTATTTAACATTTTCAAGTGCTACCCTACGTTATGACATGGCAGAACTTGAATCACTCGGCTATTTAGAAAAAACACATACATCAAGTGGTCGTATCCCATCAGAACGTGGCTATAAATATTATGTTGATCATCTAGTGACAAGGGATTCAGATGTACAATCATCTTTTCCTATGATTGATGACTTATTAAAACAGCATCAAATAAAAAGAGATCAAGCCATTGAAGAAGCGGTTAAATTGCTTTCTGATTTAACGAATTATACCGCACTTGCAATCGGTCCAACGCATGAATCGTTAACGATTAAAAAAGTTGATTTTATTCCATTAACTGAAACATCTGCGACGCTTCTAATTGTAACAAATCAAGGGCATGTTGAACATCAAACCATATCGATCCCTGAAGATGTAAACATATCGGATTTAAAAGAAACGATTAAAACACTCGATGAACTACTTGCTAACAAAGAACTAGAAGAAGCATCATCGATACTTAAAGAATCTTTAATGAAACAAGATTTGAAAACGTTTATGGATTTTCAATCACAGCTTATGGCATCATTCATAGAGGCATTTTCAAAATTCAGTGAAGAAAATGTATATTTATCTGGGATGACACGTATGTTTGATCAACCAGAATTCGATAATACTGGATACATCAAACGCTTTGTGGAAATGTTAGATAGACGTGATCTTGTCAAATTAATTGGACAACAAGATGGTTTACAAGTCAGGTTTGGAAGTGATATGAAACTCATTCCGATGGAAAATTGTACACTGATTTCAATTCCTTATCAAATCAATGCACAAGAGCACGGTACGATCGCAGTTATTGGACCAAATCGTATGCCCTATGGTAAAGTCATTCCACTGCTTGAATACATCGCATTAAATATTGGAAAATTATATAAAAAATAGAGGAAGAACATGGAAGAAAAGACAACAAAAGATGCTGAAAAAGTAGAAAAACAACCAAAGAAAAAAGCAACATCTAAAGATAAAATAGAAGCTTTAGAGAAGGAAATATTAGAACTAAAAGATAAAAATCTTCGTGTCGTCGCTGAATATGAAAATGCGAGAAAAAGAATCGAAACACAGCGTATACAAGACCGAAAATATGCGTCTAAATATTTAATTGATCAATTATTAACACCTTTATCTCAACTCGATAAAATCGTAGAGTTAGACACCGAAGATGATAAATTAAAAAACTTTTTAATCGGATTTAAGATGATTAAAGATCAAATCTTTAAAACACTTGAAGCAGATGGTTTAAAAGAGATAGATGCATTAAATACACCTTTTGATCCTAATTTCCATGAAGCAATGGAAAAAATACATGATCAAAACCTACCCAATGGTATTAACGTAGCCGTGATCAACAAAGGCTATATGTACAA
>JAYOFY010000066.1:2865-4580 GCA_038117465.1 Acholeplasmataceae bacterium | reverse complement strand
CTTCGTACTGATTCGCCCAATCCGCAATCGTTCCTAAGTATTGTCCTTTAAGCGTTGATTGTTCAGATACAGGTAAACTTGCTAATGACTCATCAATATAATCAAGAGACATTAATAACATCACGGGTAAATGATTTTGATATTGTTGCTCTAGCAACACAAGATCTGTTGCTAAAAACATATAAATAAAATTAAATTCTGGTTTAAAATAAACTTCAAATATAAGATCGTTGTGTGTATATCTAAATTCAGTCACATTATTTTTAACTTGTTCAAATAAAAATTCAGATACTTCACTTAATGGTTTATTCACCATACGCTGAGAGATTTTTTCTTTTGCAAATGTATTTGCAAAACGAATATCATTATTATCATCTAACGCTATCATAGCGATTGGTAATTGATTAAATAATTCATCTCCCACTTGATTTACATGATATGAAACACGACTCCATAATTCAATCCTATGGTTTAATCGTTTAATTTTTTCTCTCATTTGAGCAGAAAAAAATGAAAAAATCATCGTTGCAGATAAAAGTAATGCTAAAATACCAACACCTAAATAAAGATACTGGTTTTCATTAATATTTGGTAATACAATTTGAAAGACATATGCTGCGAGCATTGCAAAGATGATTGCAAATAGCGCGACGAAAATTTTTCTCATGGTCGCCTCTTATCCATTATTATATCAAATGATTGTATCAAACGATGTTTTTTTATGATGAAAAAATGAAAAAAAACCTCATTCAAGAGGTTTTATTTTTTAGTCTTTCACAAATGGTAATAACGCCATGTGACGCGCGCGTTTAATTGCGACTGCAAGAGGACGTTGCCATTTAGCAGTTGTCCCTGTGACACGTCTTGGTAAGATTTTACCACGTTCAGTAATGAATCGTTTAAGTAGTTCAACATCTTTAAAATCAATGTGTGTTACTTTGTTTTGTGTAAAGTAGCATACTTTTTTACGACGTTTGAATCCACCACGATCTTTGTAATTTCCTGGTCTCATTAGTTATCTCCTTAAAATGGTAAGTCATCTTCAGCTGCGAGTTTTTTAGAAGTTTCATAAAACTCATCGCTTTGTGACTTTGTTGATGATGGATCTTCAAATGATTGGTTTGAAGATTTATTTTCTAAAAATTGAACTGAATCACACAAGACTTCGGTAATATATTTCATACCTGTCTCAGATTCATATTGACGTGTTTGAATACGTCCCTCAACACCTAACAACATACCTTTAGAAACATATTTTGCAACATTTTCTGCTTGTCTTCTCCAAACAACACATGAAATAAAATCTGCTTGCTTCTCTCCTTGTTGATCAGTGTAATTTCTGTTTACTGCAATCGTAAAGTTTACAACTGCAATATCTTGAGCCGTTTTTTTAAGTTCTGGATCTTTTGTTATGCGACCGACTAAAATAACACGGTTCATCATTTTATTCGCCTTCTTTCACGACAATAAAACGGATAATGTCTTCTGTGATACGAACCACACGGTTAAATTCTGCAACAGCTTCGTTCGTTGCTTCAACTTTTAACCAAACATAATATCCTTTTGTATGATGATTGATTTCATACGCTAAGTCTTTTAAACCCATCTCTTTGAGTTCTAACACTTGGCTGTTGTTGCTGAGAAACAATTCTGAGAATTGATTCACAAGTGCTTTTACTTGGTCTGCTTCAACATTTGGACGTATGATGTACATC
>JAYOFY010000066.1:0-2855 GCA_038117465.1 Acholeplasmataceae bacterium | reverse complement strand
TTTTCATACTTTTCCTCCTTCTGGTCTTTTGGTCACGCTTATGTGACAAGGTGGCGTAGCGTTTCTACGCAAATAACATTATATCATAAAGATAACGCTTATACAAACATCATAATACGTAAATTTTATCCACAATCCATGACACAATATCATCGATCATCTGTGTTCTGTTTTGATCATTTCTTTTGATATGAAAAACGTGTGTGTCTTTATATGAGATACCCACAAAAATATCTTTATGAATACCCTCTGCATAACCCGTAATACTGACAGCAATATCACTTTTAAACATCTCTTTACATGAAATGACCATCGCCTCACATACTTTATGTGAGACGACTCCATGTGTCTCAATAATCTTTTGTGGAATTCCTAATATATCGACTTTTACTTGCGTATCATAACACACAATGCTTCCCTTAAATACCTCGGATGCACCTGAAAACTGCGTGATATATTTTGAAAGTGCACCGCCTGTCATACTTTCAGCAAAACTGATCGTCAAGGCTTGTTTTTTTAAGTGTTCAACAAGTGTCATATTAAGAAAGTGTAATTGTAAATGTTAATTCTACAAATGTTCCATTGACACGTCTTAAAACCGTCACTTCATGCGTATCACCAAAGGCAGCATCACTTAATTCTGCTGCAATATCTGCAATCGTTGTGATGGTATTACCGTTCATACGAATGATTAAGTCATTTATTTCTAAATAATTAATCGCATCTCTTGTTTCATCGAGTCCAATAACAACCACACCTAGTTGATTTTCAGGAATTGCGTTTGAGTCATTTTCAGGATTTTCTAAGAAAACTGTAGAATCTTGAACAGTGACCCCTAATCTAGGTCGTCTCTCAATGTCACTAAAATCAGTTTCGTCGAGTGTGGATAAAAATCTAAAATATATTTCATTAATGTTCAATGAATAATTCAATCCTTCAGCGGCAATCGAACCAGTTTCAGTTGCAATTGAAGGTATTTTTGCGACATTAATTCCAATGAATTCACCATTTAAATTAAACAGCGGGCCACCACTATTTCCGGGATTGAGTTCTGCATCATGCATAATTGCTAAATCATCAATGCCATTGTATGGGAAGGATGCCATTGCAATGACACCTTGCGTCACATAATTAAATTTGTTTAAATTTTCAGGTGTACCAATGGCATAAACATCTTGACCACGAATAATTTCAATTTTTTCTCCATTGATAGCACATGAATCATAAACTACAAGTTGATCTTCAGTTTCAAATTGTACCACTGCAACATCAAGTAAAGCATTAGATGCCACTTTCGTTACAGCAATCTCATCTCTTGTACCACCAAAATAAATAGACATTTCCCCACCATCTTCAACAACATGTTGATTGGTGATTGCATAATACACATTACCTTCTTGTTTATATATGAGTCCTGATCCATGTCCTGTTTCTGTTTTTACAACAATCACAGAAGGAGACACCTCTGCAATCATTTCAATACGCATCGATTCATATGTAGATGGTGATTCGTATGGAATCACGGATCTCGTGTCAAAACATCCTACAAGAAAAATGATGGAAAGAATCGTGATAAATAATGCTATCGTTTTTTTCATAATGCCTCCTTAAGGCAACAAAAACAGTGTTTTTGCATTTTGAGTTGTGATGTCATCGACATCAGATTCAGACATATTTTTTAGTTGAGCAAGTGCTTTTAATATGTATTTTACATTTGCAGGTTGGTTTCTTCTACCTCTATATGGTTCTGGAGATAAATAAGGTCCGTCTGTTTCAACAAGTAATCTTTCAATCGGTACATGGGTTGCAATCGCTTTTGCATCTTTAGCATTTTTAAATGTTATAGGACCATCCACGCCAATATAAAACCCAAGTGATAAAATTTCATCCGCTTCTTCAAGTGTTCCATTGAAACAATGAAATACACCAGTGACTTGACCTTGATAAGATTTTAATATATCAATACATTCTCTTACACCAGATCTCGAATGTATGATCAGTGGTTTCTGATATTTTTTAGCGAGTTCTATTTGATTTATGAAGACTTCTTTTTGATACTCTAAATGATAGTCTTCATGATACAAATCAATACCACATTCACCAATTGCAACCACTTTATTTTCTTGTATCATGTCTTCAATAAAAGCTGTGGATGTCGCTTGCATTTCAAACATATTTTCTGATTCTGATGGATGTACGCCAACAGATGCGAATAGATTTGGATATTGTTTTGATAATTCGATTGCTAACTTCGAAGAACCTTCATCGATTCCAACAACAATCATGTGTGTCACACCTGCTTTTTCAGCGTCCAAAATGACAATTTCTAAGTCGTCAATATAATCTTCAAAATTTAAGTGTATGTGTGTGTCAATCATAATAAACTCCTTACTTCATCATGTATAATATTGTATCATATCTTACCTTTGCTTTCACTTGAAAACAGAGAACTATAAATTTTTACATAAAAAAAACATGAAGCATTGACTTCATGTTTTGATTTTAAATCATTATTTAATAATTTTTGTAACAGATCCAGCACCAACAGTACGTCCACCTTCACGAATTGAGAATTTTGTTCCTTCTTCAATCGCAATTGGGTGAATAAGTTCAACTGTCATAACTGTGTTGTCACCAGGCATAACCATTTCAGTACCTTCTTGTAGCGAAATGACACCTGTAATATCTGTTGTACGGAAGTAGAATTGTGGGCGGTAGTTTGAGAAAAATGCTGTGTGACGTCCACCTTCTTCTTTTGATAAAACGTATACTTGAGCTTCGAATACACTGTGTGGATTCACTGATTTAGGTTTTGCTAAAACTTGTCCACGTTCAACTTGATCACGTTGTACACC
>JAYOFY010000065.1:0-4696 GCA_038117465.1 Acholeplasmataceae bacterium | reverse complement strand
GAATAAAATTTACCGTTCTCGTCTTGTTGATAATAAATGCCACTATGGACGAGTTTGAAATCCATATTGACTAAATCTTCAAATAAGATTTCTTCTTCGCCTTCAAAACCAAGATTATTTAAAATAAAATCTCTAAGTTGGTTTCTATTAGAAACAATGATCACCATTTCTAATGCATCATCTTGTGGAAGACGACCATACAACACATCATATTGACTTGCAATTAATTCAGGATTGTCGGTATTTAATTGACGCATCCGTATACTTCCTGAAGACACTCTTCTCACAGCACCATCTAATTCTCTTAAAATAAATGGTTCTACATCATAACGATATGTGACATCTTGATATAAAGACGCATCTAATCCCTCTAGATAGGACATATAATCCTCTGTAAGAACATTAAAATGGGTATAATTCGATATTTGTTGAACTGGTGTATAAGGTGTTACAAACAAACCATTAGGGAATAATGGCGCTGTATTCGTGTCTTCAAATATTGGTGGTCCTGTTGGTAAGGTATCCGGTAAGATTAATGTTTGTTCTTCAATGGTTATTGGTACAGCTGATAATAACTCTTGTTGGACATTGGTGATATATAGTTGAAATCCATTAGATATCGATAGAATTAAGGCAATACCAATAATACCAATGGATCCAGCAAATGCCGTAATAACCGTACGTATTTTTTTTGTTAGTAAATTTTATAATGATAAAATAAGTGATGTTAAATAACACATTGATGTTTACTTTTTAAAATGAATTTTTTAATCATTTGCTTTTGTATTATTAGGTTTTGAATCCGATATTACTTCACCGTCTAAAAATTCAATAATACGATCGCTATAATGCTTTGCTAAATCAGGATTGTGTGTCACCATAATGACCAATCTCGTTGTAGAAATTTCTTTAAGTAATGTCATAATCATTTCAGACGTTTTTGAATCAATAGCACCTGTTGGTTCGTCAGCTAAGATAATATCAGGATCATTGACAAGTGCTCTTGCAATGGCAACGCGTTGTTGTTGCCCACCAGAAAGTTGATTTGGTTTTTTTAATAATTGATCTGATAATCCAACTGAAACAAGTGCTTTTTTCGCTTTTTCTAAACGAATTGATTTTGTCTCACCTGATAACGTTAATGCAAGTGCCACATTTTCTATCACACTTAAATGAGGAATAAGATGATAGTTTTGAAAGACAAAACCAATACGATGATTTCTATATTGATCCCAATCTGGATCCTTAAATGCCTTTGTTGAAATGCCATCAATTCTTAAATCACCTTCAGTATAGCGATCAAGCCCACCGATAATGTTGAGCATGGTTGTTTTACCACATCCAGAGGGTCCTAAAATAGAAACAAATTCTTTTTCTCTAAATGTCAGTGTTACATCTTTTAATGCCATGACATCATTGGATTTTAATGGATATATTTTTTTAATTTTAATTAACTCTAACATAATGCCTACTTTCTAATTCCATTGTATCAATCGTCCATATATTTATCACATGGTTCACATGTTTTACATAATATTCTTCAATTAAAAAGCACCATTAAGGTGCTTTAAATATATTTTTTCCTTGCATCCATGTTTCAGATACTTGCAATGTTTTTAAACGATCATGATGGATGTTCAATATATCTTCTTTGAATACAACAAAATGGGCAGGATAATGAGGCTTTAAATACCCACCTTTATGCTTTGAAAGAATCCAAGCATGGGTGGTATAAGCTTTAACTGCATCATAGCGTGTCATACATTGATCTTTGTCATGTATCTCCCCTACATTTCTTGTCTCAGCAGCATATATTCCTAATAATGGATTGGGATCTTCAACAGGCGCATCTGAAGAATAACCATAATGAATACCTTCATCATGATACCTTTTAAAAGGAAATACCATGTTTGGTGTATCTTTAAATAAAGATAGTGTATGCGGTAAATCGGTCGTTAAAAACTGAGGTTGTACATCTAAAAAGACATCAAGTGTTTTAAGTATATGTATCGCTTCTTGATTCGCATAACTTGCATGAATCACACGGTCAAATAGACCCTTTTTAACAGGTATATCTCTAAGTATCTCAGCAACTTCTAACAATCCTTGATCCCCAATAACATGAATTGCAACTGCCATGTTTGCATTTCTTGCTCGACTCACTTGTGTTTTAAATGTATCCTTACTGGTGATTCTCATGCAATAAGTATCATCAACATAAGGTGTTGACATCAGTGCAGTTTTTGAGCCAGTCGTCCCATCATAAAACATTTTAACTGCGCCAAGTTCTACATAATCATTTTCTACAATAGGACGACGTATATGATCGTTTAATGTTTGATGATGCACAAGTAAATGGTTATAAAAAGGATGTGTCTGACTTGCTTGAAAAAATGCTTGAAGTGTATCATGATAACCGTTGAAGTAATATAAATCATCACTGTGACCCGCGATAATCCCATAAGTATTCAGTTTTTGGTATGCTTTTATCAAAAATGAAGTGAGTGTATCGATGGTGTTTTTTGGAATGGATTGAAGGGCCATTGTTGCGTCTTCTTCTTTTAAAATACCATCTTCACTTTCAAATTGCATGATTTCAAGTGCTTTAGAATTTAGAGTCATCCCATGATAATCTTCATGTCTTAAATATATCGGAATGAGTGTTGAAATGTCATCTAAATCTTTTTTGTTGATGTTCATACTTGGCTTATAGTGTTCGATGTAAATCATGTTTAAGTCTAAATGTTTTTTAATAAACATGAAGACATCGTGTTTGTTTAATATGCCTTTAATATGAAGGCGTGACAAAAATTGTCCATATCCCATCAAATGAAGATGACAATCCACAAACGCTGGATAAACAAATTGTCCTTGCATATCAATGTCAATGATGTCATTGACATCATTTTTATTCGTCGTAATGAACCCTTCTTGATTCACATATAACTCATGAACGGATTCTACTCCATCCATTGTGTAAAAAGTGCCATTGAACAGTCTATACATCGTCGATCTCCTGACATAATTTTTTTGCGTCATCATAACGGAAGCCTTGTTGCATCGCAATCCTTATCCATTGTTGACACTTATCAAAAGCTTGTCCTTTTAATTTAGATTGTTTTTTTGTCCATAGTTTTTTTAATGCAACTGCTTCATTATCTGTTGATGTCGTGATGCTTTCAAGGTGTGTTTGAATATCAGATTGTTCATACCCCAATTGACTAGCATAAACGTAACATTTTTGACGTTTTTTCGTATGTGACAAATGCTTGTTTTTTTGTATACATGATGCGATGACTTCTTCAAGTCTTTGCTGAAAATCCACATTTTTCAATTGTGCTTCTATCTTTTTTGTAGGTACACCTTTATTTTTTAAAGCAAAGACAATTTTCTTTGGTCCATAATATTTGTGACTTTGAATATAGCGTTTGATAAAATCCTCATCATTCACATAATGTTTATCTTTCAATGATTGAATGACTTGCGTAATAACGACTTGATCTGAAGATTGTTTTTCTAAGTGACTATACACTTCACTTACAGTATGTTGTCTTTTCAAATATGTTTTTGCAGATTGATAAAGATTCTCATATAAGCGATCTTTTTTTATGAGATGCATGGTTTCTTCTGATATGTCCATTCCAACTTTTAATTGATATTTCAAAAAAAGTGCATATGATATGACGAGTGTCTCTCGCGCTAAATCAACATGCACATCTTCTTTGACAAACGTGTAATTTTTTACAATCATGAATAGCGACCTACAACATATTCTAATTCTCGATCATAAGAAATATCATATTGCACACTTAAATATAGATCATAAATATGTTGGAAAGTTTCAAAATCTATGATGCCATTTACTTGGATGGATGCTAAATTTTGGATGTCTTTAATGGCATTTTCTATATCTGTATCAAAATAACCATCCGTTCTTAAATCAAGTTGATAATAAAGATTAATAACACGGATTATATTCTTTAATGGTTCATACACTTGATCTTTTTCCATAATGGTTTCATACTTCAATTCGACAATATCTTCTATTTTATCTGTGGGTGTTAATATAATATCAATCGGATCTTCTTGAATCGTGACTTGATCTTTATATGTCCAAATTCCCTCTGTATAAACAAGTACGTAGGATGTATCATTTATTTCTGTGAGCGGTATTTGATTTTGATACACATATTTGCCAAATGTTTCTTCTCCATACACAGCATAACCATATGATTGAAGTGATGCCGCGAGAACTTCACTTGCGGATGCTGAAAAACGATTGACCAATACAACAATCTCATAGGGTTTAGGCTCTGTGAGTCCGCCTTTATAATGTGTAATGTTGCCATCATTGTCAATAAGTGAAAAATAATTGACAGATGCATCATACGGTAAGAGTTGTTGAATGATACCAGAAGGTAAACTACTGTTTCCTTGATTGTGTAATGCCGTTAAACTACCACCTGGATTATTTCTTAAATCAATAATAAGGGTACCATTGTCATCAAGTCCTTGCGTCTCTAAGTAGGCTAATGTTTCTTTGAAGGCTTGGGCAGTACCAATATTGTTTTCATCCACATATGGATTAAATTGCTGAATGGATATATATGATACATTGGTGTTGATAAACTGATGTGCAGTGACATTCGTATCTTCTAAAATATCATATGTAATCGTGACATCTCTCACATCGCCA
>JAYOFY010000064.1:3373-4706 GCA_038117465.1 Acholeplasmataceae bacterium | reverse complement strand
CATCTTGTATGATGGGCGGTCAACTGCATAGCCATGTTATTGATTTTATGCACTTTCCGTTTTTAGATACACCATTAAGACTTGTAGGACTCCCTAACTTTTATAATAATTTTGCTGATATGTATTTATCTATTGGCATCGTATTGTTTACAATTGATATTTTTTTCTTAGAAAAGAAACGTAAAACGCATGAAAAATATTAAAATAAAATCTGAGTACATCGGACAACGATTAGATCATATCATGTATGATTTTTTTGGCAAATATACAAAATCATATATTCAGAAAATGATTAAGCAAGGCGATATACTCGTAAATGATTCACAAGTGAAAAATGGGTATATCTTAAAAGAAGAAGATCAAATATCATATCAAATTGAAACTCCTAAGATATTAGATGTTGCACCTGAAAATATACCACTTGATATTGTATACGAAGATGATTATTTAGCTGTCATTAACAAACAAAAAGGACTGATTGTACATCCTGCATCGACAACATCAGCTCCAACGCTAGTCTCAGCATTAATGTTTCACTTGTCTTCTTTGTCTAGTATCAATGGCACGATTCGTCCAGGTATTGTTCACAGAATAGATAAAGATACCTCAGGATTACTCATTGTTGCTAAATCGAACGAGGCACATATAAAATTATCTGAAATGCTTAAAAAGCATCTGATTTCGCGCAGGTATTTAGCGCTTGTGCATGGCCATATTCACCATGACCATTTCTCCATTGATTTACCTATTGCGCGACATCCTAATAAACGAAAACAAATGGCAATTGTTAAAGAGGGTCGTAGAGCGGTTACGCATGTTTCTGTTAAAAAACGATTGCATCAACATACACTTGTGGAGTGCCAATTAGAAACAGGACGTACACACCAAATTCGTGTGCATCTTTCACATTTGAAATTCCCTATCGTTGGGGATCCTATTTACGGCATAAAAAAAGAAGCTTTTGGTCAGCTTCTTCATGCATATCAGCTCATATTTGAACATCCGATGACAAAAGAAAAGATGTTTTTTGAGGTACCTCTACCAGAGCATATGGCATCGTATATTAAGAAACTTGACGTTTCGTAATATTTTTAAAATTCAGTTTTGCAATTGAGTTTAATATGGACTCACCGTGTTTTTCAACAATTAATTCTATTTGTTCATCCACAAGTGATGATGCACCTTTTCTTAATTCAAATCCAACCGACTTAGATAATTCTCGCATCTTAAGTAAGAAAGCATAACGTGCAATAATTGAAGCAGCAGCAACTGCTAAATGAATACTTTCAGCTTTTGTGTAGAAATTAATATTTCGGTAGACAAGCGTTTCATC
>JAYOFY010000064.1:0-3363 GCA_038117465.1 Acholeplasmataceae bacterium | reverse complement strand
TTGTAATAAAGATTGGGTTGACAAAATTGATCAACAATGACTGGATATTCTTTGTTTAATTTAGAAGTTGTCTTTATAATCGCTTGATTGTGTAATAAAGCTTTCATTTTATTTAAATTAATATTTTTCTTCGTGAGATCATTGTATTTACTAGGTTTTACGATGAGAAGTGTGTGTGTTAATTTTTGTGCAAGCTTTGAACCAATGCTCAAAATATCTTCATCACTGATGTTTTTAGAATCTTTGACACCAAGTTGTTCTAAAAGAGGGATATCTTCTTTAGAAACGAATGCAGTACATACAACAACAGGACCAAAAACATCGCCAGTACCTACCTCATCAGACCCAATTGCAGCATAATCCACTTTTTTTAAATGTTTTTTAATTAAAATGAGTTCAGGTGTTACTTCATCTCCTTGAAGTAAAACTTTACCAGTAGCATACGCTAAAACATGCGTTTCATTATGTTTCGCATGAAAAACAAGATATTGATTATCATCTTCAACAAGGTGATTTTGATATAATTTATGTAGTTTCTTTAAATCATTGTCATTGACAGGCATTGAATAGTGTTTCATTACTATAATTATACCACAAAAGTGCGAAAAGAGGGAATATGTCTTTTGATATTCAAACTTTAGAATTTCATAAACAATTAAAAAAATTATCGAGTTTTGCAAAGACATTTTCAGTAAAAGAAGATCTTTTGAATTTACCTATCATGACTCAGGCTCATGATATTCAATATTCATGGCAACTTATTGATAATATGATACAAATTCAGTCAAAATATCAAGCATTGCCATTAACAGAAAAATATGATTGTTTACATATTTTGGATTTGATTTCTAAAGAACATGTCATGACTTTAGAAGAGGCGTATGGTGTTTTTCTAAGTCTAGATAACCAACATCAAATGTATCAATTCATTGAAAGCATCGTAAAAGCATCAGAGCATTTTCAACTCATACAAGATTATAAAATGTCAAACATAGAATTTTTATTTAATAAGTTTGAACATGTTTTAACAGATGAAGGCGATATCAAAAGTGATGCAACACCAGTGCTTGAACGCATTCGTAAACAATTAAAAACAATTGATCAAAGATATAACAAATCATTGCAATCAGCACTCAATCAATACATGTCATATTTGAATGAAGGTGTTGTTGTAACAAGAGGGGATGCTCTTTGCTTAGCAGTTTCCGAGTCTTATAAAAATAGCATCAAGGGTGTCATTCATGACATCTCACAATCAAAACAAACAGTATATATTGAGCCTTTTTCTTCAAAACAAATTAGAGATGAAAAAAACATTCTTATTGAAGAAGAAAAAAGAGAAATTTATAAAATTCTTCAAACACTCACGTATGACATTTTTGAGCACATTGATCTTTTAAGAAAGCAAATACATACATTACAATTTTATGATGCGACGCAAGCAAAAATGCGATTTGCTGAAACGATGAACGCCAATTTACCTGAAATATCTATGGAAACAATGTACCTGAAGGATGCGAGGCATCCTGAGATTGTACAAGGAGTTGTACCAATTACGGTGCACCTAGAAAAAACTCAAAAAGGATTATTTATTTCAGGACCGAATACTGGGGGTAAAACAGTCACTTTAAAAACAATCGGATTAATACACTTAATGGCACAAGCAGGTCTTTTTGTCCCTGCAAGTAAAGCATCAAAAGTGATGATATTTGATCATATTTTAGCAGACATAGGCGACCAGCAATCAATTGAACATAATTTATCGACGTTTTCTTCACATTTAAAAAAACACCAAGAAATGTTAGAAATCGCCAATCCTCATACGCTTTTACTCATTGATGAAATAGGTTCTGGAACTGATCCTCAAGAGGGTGTTGCCATTGCGGAGGCATTATTAGAAACGTATGAGTCCAAAGGTAGTATGTTTGTCGTGACAACACATTATCAAGCTCTTAAACAGTATGCCATTAAAAAAGATTATATGATTGCATCTGTTGCATTTGATCAAGCATCATTGCAACCAACCTATCATATCGAATATGGTATCGCAGGTAGCTCCCATGCATTTGACATTGCAACAAGACTCAATATTTCAAAAGAAGTCATTCATCTAGCAAAAAATTATTATGAGTCTTTACAAACAGATGCAGAAAGATTATTAAAACGTCTTGAAATTAAAGAAAAAGAATTACTTGAAGAGACGAAAACTCTTGAAGATACAAAGCTTGAAATATCACGCATTAAAGCTCAATATGAAAAACAGCTTCACATGTTTGAAAAAGAAAAAGAGTATAATCTTAAGAAACTTACTCAAGAATATGAAACAAATCTAAAGCAAAAACAAAGTGACATAGATGCTTTGTTAAAAGAACTTAAATCATTAAGACAGATTCCTATATCAACTTATGCAGCTTTAAAACAAAAACAACAAAAACTAGAAACGCCAATAGAGAATCAAACACACGTTGAATTTCATATAGGTGAAGAAGTATACATCCCAACATATGATCAATACGGTGTGATCAAACAAATAAAAAAAGATAAATATTTTGTCCAAGTTGGGTATTTTGAATTAGAATTTGTGAAATCTTCTTTAGAAAAACAAATATCAAAAGAAAAACCAATCAAAAAACCCATGACGAAAAAGTCTCCAAAGGTCTCTCATACATCCAAACCATCAGGACAATATGTATTTCAGTTAGATTTGAGAGGCTATCGTTATGATGATGTAAAACCTACGTTAGATCAAGCCATTGATCAAGCAATTTTAACGAATCAATCTTCATTAAGAATTATTCATGGCTACGGGACAGGAGCTGTAAAAAAAGCAGTGTATGACATCATTAAAAACCATCCAGAAATTAAATCCCATCGTTATGGTCAAGAAGGTGAAGGATTAACAGGTGCGACCATTATTTTCTTTAAATAATGTGTTTCAACACATTTACTTGAAAATCATTGGGTTCCATACTATAATGAAAATGTTAAAAAACTTGAATGGAGCAAAAAACATGATTGAATATAATGGACAAGCATATGAAGAAGTTGTTGGTTCTAAAGGATTAGTCGTTGTACAATACTATGCAACATGGTGTGGACCGTGTAGCTTGTTAAATCCCGTCTTAGAATCGAGTGCAACAGATTGGACAGATACACCTTTTTACCGTTTAGATATCGATCAATTTAGAGATCAAGCTGTAAATGCAGGTATCAGAAGTGTCCCAACTGTCGTTTTGTATAAAGATGGTGAAGAAGTCGATAGACAATCAGGTTACCAACCTAGAGAACGTATAGAAGCTTGGTTAGATCAAAACAAATAAAAAGCACACAAGTGCTTTTTTATTTGTTATAATAATGTTATAT
>JAYOFY010000063.1:1322-4763 GCA_038117465.1 Acholeplasmataceae bacterium | reverse complement strand
ATCTTCAAGTTTGATACTTGATGGCGCTATGCCTAAGTCTAGCAAAAAGCCTTTACAAGATTTTTTCCAGTAATCAAACCACTCTAACTCAGTGCCTGGTTTAACAAAAAACTCCATTTCCATTTGTTCAAATTCACGTGTTCTAAAAACAAAGTTACCTGGAGTAATTTCATTTCGAAACGCTTTTCCTACTTGGCATACACCAAAAGGAAGTTTATTTCTCGTTGTTCTTTGAATGTTTTTAAAGTTAATAAAGATACCTTGTGCAGTTTCAGGTCTCAAATATATTTGATTTGCTTGTTCTAAAACAACACCTTGATATGTTTGAAACATCATATTAAATGCACGAATCGGCATAAACGCATGCTTCTGACAATTAGGACATGACAATTTATGATCTTTAATGTATCGATCCATTTGTTCAAATGTCCATCCATCAGGATTCACATTTTTATCATGTTCTGAAATCATGTTGTCTGCACGAAATCGTTGATGACAACTTTCACATTCAGTTAAAGGGTCACTAAACCCACCAATATGACCACTTGCTTTCCACACATTTGAGTTTAATAGTATACCGCTATCTAGTAAGACATTTCCTGGGAATTCCCTTTGAAAGCGTTGAATCCATGCTTTTTTTATATTATTTTTTAGTAAACTACCAAGTGGACCATAATCCCAAGTATTCGCAAGACCACCATAGATCTCACTTCCTTGATAAATGAATCCAGTAGATTTAGCATATGTCGTTAATGCTTCTAATGTTGCCATATTCTCACCTATTTTTAATCTTAACGTGTACATGATACTCTATGTACGCGATAATAAATTTTTTTAACTCTTGAAATTGTAAAGTTGAAATCTTTATTATTGTATCATAATTTGTATATTTAAGTTGAACGAGTAAGATCAACGTATCCATCGAGATATCACTTAATAAACTGTCTCCTAGATACGTTAATGACGCATGTGCGATATTAAATCCTGACACTTCTCTCCCATCTGCTTTTAAAGGTATGTCATATCCAATATGCTTTAATAATCGAATCATAAAACGACATATTTGCTGTCTTATATCTTCGTGTTGAAACACTTCTAATAGCTCTTGAAAAATCAATTTGTGAGGATCATTTGAATCAATACATTTATCAATAACTTCAAGCATAAAAGCAACATAAGTCATAGTATCAAAAGATGCTTTAATTGTTTGAAAATCATTAATAATGGATAATTTAGAAACAGGAATGAGTCCTTCTTTTACGTCAATATCTGCTTGAATATAATTAAAATACTGAGATGCAATACGTAAATCAGAAGTCATTTTTTGAGCACCTCTTGCATGTAAAGTGACTTTACCCAAAGAAGTATATAGATAGACTAACCGATTGGATTCTAAATACGGAAGTACTTTATAAGTGATACCCTCAATCACTAGTAACTCCATAACCAAAACGCATCACATCTTGCATTTTATTCCGCCAATCTTTTTTTACTTTAATCCATAATTCAAGATGCACTTTCCTGTGAAATGTTTTATTTAAATCTTGTCTTGCCAGCATCCCAATTTGCTTAAGTTTTTCTCCTTGTTTACCAATTAATATTTTCTTTTGAGAATCTCTTTCAACAATAATCAATGCACGAATGTCTAATGTTTTTTGTTTTTTATTTTCTTCAATAGATTCAACAATAACAGCTGCCGAATGGGGAATTTCTTGTTGTGTTAATGAAAGTATTTTTTCTCTAATCCATTCAGAGATGATCTGATGTTCTTGTTGATCAGACGTGTAGTCTTCAGGAAACATCGGTCCTTCTTCATATGCATGCTCTAAAATAGATGCTTCTAAATGTTGAAGATACGTTTCTTTAAGTGCAGATATTGGAATCACTGCATCAAAATCTCCTAATGTTAAATAAGACATAATCATGGCATCGATATCTGATTTATTACTTAATTGATCAATTTTATTGATGACCAATATAATTGGAATATTTAGGGTTTTAAACGTTTGATACAATTTGTCATCATATGGCTGTTTTTTTCTATCCACAACCCAAAGCATGACATCAACATCGAGTAATGCTTGATTGGCTTGTTTAACAATCATTTGATTTAATACATGTTTAGATTCATGAATACCTGGTGTATCTACGAATACAAGTTGAAAATTAGGTGTGGTCTTCACACCCAATATTCGATGACGTGTTGTTTGGGCTTTTTCACTCGTAATGGCAATTTTCTCACCTATCATCGCGTTAATTAATGTTGATTTTCCAACATTAGGTTTGCCAGCAATGCCTACAAAAGCAAATTTATGTGTCATGTATTTAGTGTATCTTCAAACTTAAACCCATACGGTAAAAGTGTTTCTTTTGTCATGACTTTTGTTTCTCCCGAAAGATTCGCAAGTGTAATTTCACAATTATCTGGAAGTAATTCAAACATGACTTGTCTGCATGCACCACAAGGAGATACAGGCTTATTATGATCTGCGATCACTGTCATGGATACGATATCTTCTTTTTTATATCCTTGGCTAAATAAACTAAATAGTGCACTTCTTTCAGCACAGTTTGATAACCCAAAGGATGCATTTTCAATGTTTGCACCATGAATGATGATATTTTGAATATGGTACATATGCTTTTAATCTTGCTTTTTTTGCCTCTTCAATCATGGTTTCGCTCCAATCCTGCTTGTTTTAATATTGCTTCTTGTTTTTCAAACATTTCTTTTTCTTCTTCAACCGTATGATGATCATAACCTTTTACGTGTAAATATCCATGTACTGCTAAAAACGCAATTTCTCTTGCTTCACTATGACCATATTCAAACGCTTGTTGTTTCATGTAATCAAGATTAATGAAAATATCTCCTAATACATCAACAAATGATTCTTCATACGGAAAACTTAACACATCGGTCGGCTTATCTATGCTTCGATATTGAAGATTCATCTCATGCATATGTTTATTATTAATCATAATAATGTTGATCGCTTTTTCTTCTACAATCATAGAAAAAACATGATTTAAAACTTTTTCATATGTCTCAATATCTTCACTGGTTTGATTGTATACATTGATGATCATGACTGTTCATATCTTTCTAAAATTCGTTGTACAAGTGGATGACGGATGACATCGATATGATCAAATTGAACAATGTTAATATCTTTGACACCTTTTAATTTTGATAAAGCGTCATGAAGACCTGATGACACACCTTTAGGAAGATCTGTTTGACTCGGATCCCCTGTAATTAACATTTTTGATGAAAACCCTAATCGTGTTAAAAACATTTTCATTTGAGACACTGTTGTATTTTGAGCTTCATCTAAAATCACAAACGCACGCTCTAATGTGCGTCCTCTCATAAAAGCAAGTGGGGCAATTTCAATAATCTGCCTTTCTATCAATGTATTGGTTTGTTGTATACCTAAC
>JAYOFY010000063.1:0-1312 GCA_038117465.1 Acholeplasmataceae bacterium | reverse complement strand
TTTTTCCAGTACCAGCTGGACCGACACCAAATGTCAAATCATTTTTTGAAATAGCATCAATATAATCTTGTTGATGAAAGGTTTTAGCTACGATTTGTTTTCCAACATAATTCGTATAAATTGGTTTTCTGTTTTTATATAAAGATAATAGATCATCTGCTTGATTGCGTTCAACACTTTTAATCACATACATCACATCACGCTCTGTAAGTGAAAATTGATGCTCTGCAAGATCAATAAGGATGTTAAATATGGTCTCTAACATATCTTTTTGATCATCGTCAGCATCACAAACAATATGTTTTCCTTGAAGGGAAACAGTAACATTCATGTACTGTTTAAAAACTTTTAAATTGCGATCGTGATTACCAACAAGTTTAGAAATTGCATCTACATGATCTATTTGTCTTTCAAGTGTCATTAAACCCCTACTTTCATGATGATATTATATCATATTTAAAGAACAAAAAAGCACATGGTAACATGTGCTTAATATGATTTTTTCTTTGCATTTTTCTTTGCGTTTGCACGCTGTTTCATTTTACGATCCACACTTGGTTTAATGTAAAATTCTCTTTTGCGAGCCTCCGCGAGGGTGCCTGATTTAGATACATCTCTTTTGAAACGCTTGAGTGCATCTTCAATTGATTCGTTTTCTCTAACGACTGTTTTTGCCATGCTCAACCCTCCCTTCTCGCTAAGTTTTGATGTCATAAAAATGTCATTAATGTTTGTATGGCTAGAACCCCTGCAATTTCACTTGAATATATGAGCGGTCCTAATGAGACGCTTAAAGCTCCTTTTGAGATTAAGTCATCTCTTTCATCTTCATGAATGCCACCTTCAGGTCCAATAATAATCATGACTGGATCACTGGTGTCATCTTTAATTATTTGTTTACTTAATTCATCAAACAAATACGTTTTATCAAAAAGTTTTATATCATCTAATTTTGAGACAAACTTGATTTCTGGAATATCATCTCGGTGTGATAGTTCTGCTGCTTCTTTTGCAATCATCTGATATCTTAATTGTTTTTGATCACTTGGTAATTCTTTGACAATCGAATATTTCATTGGCAGTAGAATGATTTTATCTACACCTGCCATTGTCGCATACTTAATTGTTGTTTCTACTTTAGGATGTTTTGGTAACCCTTGAACAAGTACAACGTTTCTTTTATGAATCTTAGGTAATGCTTTGATGTGTTTGTAAGAGACCTCATCTGCAATGATCACCTCAGAAATATAACATGCTTCATTACAAATGATGACGTGATCATGGCTTTTCATGCGCATCACATGTTTGATAT
>JAYOFY010000062.1:0-4802 GCA_038117465.1 Acholeplasmataceae bacterium | reverse complement strand
GTTGCATCTTTCATCGCATTGGTTTTAGTGTCACCTTTAACGGCATCCATTGTTTCTACAATTTCTAATGTTACTTTATCTGGAAGAGAAACACCTAACATTTCTTTTCCGTCATAAAACATAATTTCAACTGTCATACCTTCATAAATGAATTGAATTTCATGTTCAATTTGTTTTTTTGTTAGCTCTATTTGCTCATAATTTTCTGCGTTCATAAATGTATATGTATCACCGTTTTGATATAAATATTGCATTGGTAATTTATCAATTTGAGCACGGTCTACTTTAACACCTGCATTAAATGTATGGTCTATGACAGCACCTGAACGTAAATTTCTAAGTTTTGTTCTTACAAAAGCTGCACCTTTTCCAGGCTTTACATGCATAAATTCTAAAATTTGATAAATATTATTGTCATATAAAATGGTTAATCCAGTTTTAAAATCACTTGTTGATATCATGATCTTCTCCTTAATCGTTTATCCTTATGTATTATAACAAATTTATGCAAATTTTGTCTTACAATATTGCACAGCCTACATATAACTTTGAATGTTCTCACCGTAAAAAGTCTTTTGAGATACATTTTCTAAAACATTGACCTTTCGAAATGGTTCACGTTCAAATATATTTGAAAGATGTACATCCACAATGATCGATGTCTTCATTTCTAATGCATCTCTAATGGCATATGCATAGTGTGTCCATGCACCTAGATTGACAATAAATGCATCTGCATCTTCTGTTTGTTGAATCATCTCAATCATTTCACCTTCATGGTTGGTTTGAAAAAAAGTAAAATCGATGTCTTGAAAGGATGCCACAAGTGTCTCAAAAATGGATGTTTGTGAAATACCTCCGTAAAGAGAAACATCTCTTTTTTCTAACATATTTAAATTAGGACCGTGCAAAACATATATTGTCATATTATAAATGCTCCTTAATATATTTTTTTAGAGATTCAATGAGTGCTTCCATTGTATGATCATTATTGATGGTATAAGATGCAAAAGATTGATATAAGGATAATCGTTTTTGATAGAGTAAATCCAATGATTGTGTTTTTAATAAAGGTCTTTTATAACTCTTTTTAACTCTTTTTTTCAATGTCTCTAATGACGTATGAATAAATATTGTAAACCCATGCTGCATGATGTCTTTATGTTGTTCATTTAAAATAATGCCACCACCACATGCAATGATACCTTGAAAGGTATTAAAAGTCTTAAGATGCTCAGTTTCTAATGATCTAAAATACGCTTCTCCTTTGGTATCAAATATTTGATGAACACTTTGTTTAGAAGTTTTCTCAATTTCATGATCTAAATCCTTATACATCAAATTCAATTCTTGAGATAGTATACGTGCAATCGTAGATTTTCCAGAAAAAGGCATCCCTATGATATAAATGGGAAAGTTTATTTTATCCATGCATCAATCTCCTTTATGCATCTTTCTAAAATATCTTCTGATAAACCATCGATGATTATCGGTTGCATTTGATTAACAAACCATGTTTTTTGTCTCTTAGCAAATGCCATGCTTTTTTTAATAATGAGTGATTTTGTTTCTTCAAGTGTCAACTTTTGATCTAAATATGCTTGTATTTCTCTGTATCCTATCACATCTTTAACTGTAGCATGCTTTGAAAGTGTTTGAACTTCCTCAATAAAGCCTTGCTTAATTTGATAATCTAAACGTTGAATCAATCGTTTTTTCAATACATCTCTAGGTATATCTAAATATAACGTCAGTATATCAAATAAAGGCTTGTCTTTAAATGTATTTTTTGATGGTTTTTGACCGTAAAGTACTTTTTGATACATGCGTTTCACACGTTTCATATTGTTAAGATCCAAAGTGATGTTTGGATCTGCCTTTAAAATAGTTTCAGCCATGACCTCTACAGAAGGGTAATCAACGATGGGTTTATCATCTTCCTTATAAAAATGATAATCATAAAGTGCTGCTTTAATGTAAAGTCCGGTACCACCAACAATCATAGACTGTTTCTGTTGATTGATAATATGTCTCACATCTTTTTGAAATTTTGAAACATCATATGTATCGGATGGTGATTTGATATCAATTAAATGGTGAATAATACCTTGTTTTTCTTTTTCTTTGATTTTTGCAGATCCTATATCATACCCTCTAAATATTTGAACTGAATCTCCATTAATCACATCTAAATGATAATGTTTTGCGAGTTTGATACTTAAGGATGTTTTCCCAGATGCTGTTGGGCCACATATTACAATTACTTGTTTCATCAAACAATCCTTTTGAACATTTTTTCAATGTCTTGATATGTGACGTGGATAATGGTGGGTCTTCCATGTGGGCAATGATATGGCTCATCACACGCATTAAGCGATGCTATTAAGTGCTCAAACTCATGTTGACTAATACGTTGATTTGCTTTAATAGAGCCTTTACAACTCATATCTTTTGATAACTGATCTTTAAATTCTGACAAGGACAACGTTTGATTTTTTAATATGATTTCAACTGCATGATTAAGATCAACCTCTTTGATAAGTTGAGGATGTGCATGAATACCCTCTATCGACACATCAAATTGAAATGTTTTAAGCAAGGATTTTTGTTTTATTGCGTCTTCAATCGTTTCGTTATCAAGTGTCCATGGAAATGCCACAATTCTTTGAACTTTGGTCACATTTTTTATATTAAACTTTAGTTGATAATATTCATACCTTACCCGCTCTTGAGCTGCATGAGCATCGACTAAAAATAAGCCATCATGATTTTGAAATAAACCATAAGTCCCTCCAAGCATGCCAATATAATACATGGTTGGTATTTTTGTTTGCTTAATTTCGTTAGGTTCATAAAAGTCAAAGTTTTCTTCAAATTCAAGTGTCTGCGAGCTATATTGATCGTCTTTTATTTGCATTGGTCTTACAAGCGGTCTCACCGTAGAGTTTAAATGATTGGCGATTGTTTCTCGTAAATGATAGGTAAGTACCGATTCATTGGTTAGTTTTACATGCAACTTTTGAGGGTGAATGTTGATATCAATACGTTGAGGATCAATGGTGATATAACACAAAACAAACGGATACCGTTTTGTCATAAGTCTTCCATCATATCCAGATAAAATACTTTCTTGAATACCATAATGTTTGACATATCTTTGATTCACAAACGTATGTAGATATGACTTTGTTGACACATTGATGTCAGGTGATCCTAAAAACAACTCCATCTTTGTATGTGCAATTTGTGTTGTTACTTTTTGAGTGACAGAGGCATATTGTTTTCCAAAAAGTTCTTCAATCAAAAGTAATGTATCTCCAGATCCAGAGGTTTGTTTGTAAGTCTTATCATTTTCAATCAATTGAAAAGATATTGTTGGATGGGATAAAGCCATTTCCATGAATAATTGTCTAATATATTTCTGTTGTTGAAATGACGATTTCATAAATTTGAATCGTGCCGGTGTATTAAAAAAAAGTTGGCTGATTTCAACGATTGTCCCTTGATTCATTGGATAATCATCGATTCTTATTATTTCTCCTGAATCAAGTTTTTCATTAAGAAACAGAAGCAATTGCAGCGAGCGCTTCTCCTCTAAATCCTAACGTCTGAATGGATTGAAGATCTTTGATATTGAATACTTTTGATGTAGCATGTCTTTGAATGGATAATGGTAAATCTTCTTCAGACATACCGATGCCATCATCTTCAACTCTTATTAAAGACAATCCTTCATCTTTGATGTCAATGATGATTTGTTTTGCTTGTGCATCCATTGCATTTTCAACAAGTTCTTTAATGACATGTTGAGGTTGTTCAACGACTTCACCTGCAGCAATCATATTGGCAAGTTGATTTGACATAAGCTTAATATTCGCCATCTTCATCCTCCAATTTAGATTGAATATCAGCAAGTACTTTTAAAGCTTCTAAAGGCGTCAATGAATCTATATCAATCGCTTTGATATCATCTATGAAAGTGGATATTGATGCTGTTTCTTTGGTATCTTGATAAGTAAATAAATCTCTATTTTCTTTTTGTTGAATGATTTCATAAGATTTTAGAATGATTTTACTTCTCTCAATGATTTTAGAAGGAAGTTTTGCAAGAGATGCAACCGCGACCCCGTATGATTTGTCGCTTCTTCCTTTTTTAACTGAATGCAAAAAAATCATATGATGCGATTGTTTTTTTGCAGCTACATGATAATTTTCGAGTCCTTTTAAATGATGTTCTAAATGCGTCAATTCATGATAATGTGTTGAAAAGAGTGTATGACAACGGATATCATCATGAATATATTCTAAAATGCCTTGAGCAAGCGCCATCCCATCATACGTTGAGGTGCCTCTACCAATTTCATCAAACAATAGCAAACTATTTTTTGTTGCCACTTGGAGCGCATGATTGGTTTCAACCATTTCTGTCATGAAAGTAGACATGCCTTTTGCAATATCATCACTTGCACCCAAACGTGTAAAAATCGCATCATAAATCGGCATGTTTGCCTCTTGAGCTGGAACGTATAAACCACATTGTGCCATATATGCAATGATCGCAATCATACGCATATACGTGGATTTACCGCTCATATTGGGACCTGTAATGAGCATCATATGATGTTCATGATTTAAATGAATGTCATTTTTTATATAGCGTGTATGTTTTTCTACGATTGGATGTCTTGCTCCTTTGAGTTGCATCTTTTGTTCATGATTAAAAATAGGTTTTTGATATGCATTTTTTCTAAAAAATGTTGCTAAGCCAAATATGACATCAAGATATGCAACAACTTTTGATG
>JAYOFY010000061.1:0-4849 GCA_038117465.1 Acholeplasmataceae bacterium | reverse complement strand
CAATTGGACCAAGTAATACTGCAGATATTACCATAAGAATCACACAATTGCCTTGTAAAGATTCCATGATAATGGCTTGATTCATTGCGATATCTGATTGTGTATTTGTAAGAAGTTGCATGATTTCTATCAATACATTAGAAATAATATTACCTGCTAATACATACAAATAACCTGCAACAACAAGACTAATCCATTTTGATTGATACGTTTTTGCTTGAGTTAAATCAATGAAAATATAAGGTTTTAAAAATAAAACAATCACAGGGAATAACAAAAGATAAACAAGGAAATTTAACAAACTATTTGTAAATGCGGTAAATTCAAATTGATCTTCTAATGACAATTCATACAAAATCGTGATAGAAGAAAGACTTTCAGGCACGTGATTGAGAGCTGTAGCAACTTGAATCACATCATTGTCTAGATTTGATTGTATGATATCAGATGTGATTGTGGGTATATTATTCACATAAAGAAATCCATCATAGCCTTCATAAACTAATACAAAATGTGTTTCCTCAAAAGGATAAGTATCAACATCAAGATATGAATCTATCACGGAATTTGGTAACACGATTAGGATATTGTCATACTCATTAAATAATCTGTTGGTCTCATCTCTTATCGTAATCGTCTCTTTAAGTTCAGGGAAAGAGGTTTCAGAAAGGACATCTAGTGCTAAAAAAAGAAACGAAGACAAAATGATCATTACCAAAAAGTAATAACCAATCGAAAGAATAAAACGACTTTTATTCTCAGGTTGATTGGATTCTTTATTTGAATGTGCTTGAAATAATTCTTTAAAGTTTAATTGGCTCACATCATTGCTCCCATCCATATTATAACAAAATTACTACCATAAGACAGAAGTTTTCATGATTATGATAAAATAAAAGATATCTTATGAGAAAAAATATTTTGATTGCAACGCAAAATTTAGGCAAGCTAAAAGAATTTGAACAGGCACTCTCACATTTTTTTGATTATTTTCATTCACTTAAATCATTGAATGATGTTGATGAAGTCATTGAAGATGGGTCTAGTTATCAAGAAAACGCCCATTTAAAAGCGACTTACTTTTACAAAAAATATAAAATGCCTGTAATTGCAGATGATTCAGGTTTAGAAGTCGTTGCTTTAGATTACTATCCAGGGATATTTTCTGCGAGAATCGGAAAAAATGATGCTGAAAGAAGCGCATTAATTTTAAATAAATTGAACCAAAATGACCTTCGTGAAGCATTCATGGTTACACACATTACGTATATCGATGACACTGGAATTTATGATTTTTACCATCGTGTTCAAGGTCAGATATCTAACCTTGCGAAAGGTATAGGTGGCTTCGGATATGATCCTATATTCATACCAAAAGGGTCAAAAAAAACTTTTGCTGAAATGTCGCCTGCTGATAAACTTGCACAATCTCATCGTGGTATTGCAATGAAAAAATTACTTGCGTTTTTAAAGGAGAAAAAAGCATGAGCCAATCTATAGAAAAAGAAGTCTTACAACGTGTCGCTTTAGGGTTAAATGTCTCTGAAGATCAAGTTAAAATTGTTGAAAGATTAAAAGGTGGTGTGAGTCATTATACCTACCATGTAAAAGTGAATAATCAAGAGTATACATACAGGAAAATTGGTGAAGGTGGCAATTTATTTGTTGATCGAAAAACAGAATTCAATATGATCAATAAAGCGATGCCACTTAATATCAATTCTGAAGTCATTGTATTTGATGTCGAATCTGGCGAAAAAATATCTAAATTTGTTCCAGGGACACCATTAACTCAACTCGACTACAATGATCATTTAAATGCGCTCGTTGAAACTCTTAAAAAATTACATCAATCAGATACCTCTGATGTGATTGATTATGGTTTAGTCAATAGATTATCACTTTATGAAAGTTATACAAATCAAAGAACACCACTTTATCAAGAATTAAAGACATTTTGGATCAATAAATATAAAACCTCATACGAAATGAATCCAAAAGTTTTTTGTCATAACGATGCACAACGTTCAAATATTGTCATTGGTGAAGATCGGCTATATTTGCTTGATTGGGAATATGCTGCATTAAATGAATTTTATTATGACATTGCATCATTTGGGAATGTTGACTTTAATGATGCATTGGTTTTATTAGATGCTTATTTAGGGAGACCTGCAACACTTGAAGAACAAAATCATGTAAGATTTTATCGAATGTTTCAAACCCTTCAATGGCATCAAGTTGCATTATATAAACATACTATCGGGCTTGGAGAAAAAATCAATGTTGATTTTAAAGCTCTCGCTTTAAAATATTTACAACTCGCTGAAAGTTTTAAATCTTATTTAGAATCGTGACATGACACTCAAAGAGATTTTACAATTACCAAAAGATGCACAAAGTTTATCTATCATCAAAACTTACTTAAATCAGCCGCTTGATTATCATCATCATCTCGCGGTTTTTTCACATTATATTAAGGTGTTGTACGCTCTAAAATCTTTTCGTGTTCTAATGGAAGAAACAGAACATTTTTTTGATCGATTTTTAACACAAGAATTTAACGAAACGATCGATCATATAATGCATGTATATATTGATAGTGCGCTTGAAACAGAACAATTTGATAAAGCATCTAAAATGATTCAATCTAGAAAATCAAGACTTCCACTACTCAAGCATTATGTTATTTTTGAACAAGAATACCAATATTTAAAAAACATCGGTTCTGAATCATCACAATGGGTCAAAGACCAACTTCAAGATCATGTACCACATGCATATGCATTTATCATGAAACGAGCACTAATTGAAGTGTATATTAAAGAACATCATGAAGAACAAGCATTAGAGGTTATTCATCATTTAGAAGAAGAATATCACCAACACATATTTCATATCCATATTCAATTACTAGATACTCTTAAAAAATATAACGAAATTGTAGAATTATATAAAACAAAGTATCGACAAGACTACATACAACAAGACATCTATTATCTTGTCAAAGCGTATATGCATCTTGGAGAAGAACAAAAAGTCATTAATTTAGAAGTAGATTACGAAGTATTGATGGATGAAGAACATCCTTATAAAATGCAGTATTATGAATTATTACTTTCTTTTTATGAACGTATTCAAAATGCATTGTCCATCAAAATATATCAACAAAAACTCAAATCACTTAAATCTCAAGAAAAAGTTGTTAAACAAACACCAATAAAGCAAGAACAAAAAGTCCAAGTGGAACTTGTTCAACCGGCTAAAAATCAATCTGTACAAATCATCGAACGCATGCATAAAGTCATTGCTTCATTTTTAAGTTTACACAAGAATTTATCTTTTAGAGATGAACTAAGATTGAAATTATCTCTTCTTAATGAAGTGTGTTTATTTGAAACATTTGTTATGTATATACCATCTTCTCGTATGCTTTATTTTTTTAAAAAAGAGCGATTATATGACAAAAAAGTAAAACCTGAACAACTTGAACAAACATTTTTAAAATCACTATTACAATCTAAAAAAGAAGGTGTCATAGAAGCACCTTTATTTGAAGAATTTAAAGATGTATTGACATCAAAGCAGTATACAAACGTATCACACATGTATGCTTACCATATGAATGATGCATATTTACTTTTTTATTATGAGCAAAAAATGCAACGTTATGCTGAAGATGATGATGTTTTACGCATGGCATCGAACTATCTTAGTTATGCATTAAAAACGTATCAAGTTCAAGAACGACAATCTCGTCAAGAAAAGATTTTAACGTTACTTTTAGAACATGCAAACATACCATTAAGATATTATTTTCAAGGTCGTTTTTATAATAGTAAAGCACTTAAAAACATGTTAAATCTTGAAGATGAAGAAACGATTCAGAGTTATTTAGAAAAAGTTGTATATGACAATCAAAAAGACTATCAAAGACAATTAAATGACATCCTTCAGTTGAAACACACAGAGCTAATGCTTACATAAATGGTTCAAGAAAACATTCAGTTGTCAAAAATCGATTCAGAAGTCATGTTAATTTCAACATTTGAAGATTTAAATGAGCAGCTTTCTGTGCAAACTCAAATTGAAGCAAATGCACTTAAAGATCCATCAACACAGCTCATGAACTACAATGCTTTTCAAAGAGATTTTCAATCTCTCATAAAGCACAAAGTGACATTTATTTTAATAGATTTACAACCGCAACTCATTTATTTATACGGTCTTCAAAAATATCAGGCATATTTTAAAGATTTTTGTAATGAAACAATAAAATTCTTCACTGAAGATCAACTGTATTTATATAATGATCATCAACTGATTGCTGTATTACCAGGTAATGATATTCGTTCAGTAGATAAACATTTAGCACTCTATCAAAATAAAATGAACCAAAGTTATGCACAATCTATTACATCTGAAAGTTTTCATATGCATATTGGCTATTTAAGATATCCAGTTGCATCCAAACACCAAGATATACATACCATTATGCATTATTTACTAACGGCGTTATTTCAAGCTAAACGTGCACCTAGCAAAAGACATGATTTTCAATATATCGACTATGAAAACGATATGAAAGAACAATACATATTAGATCAAATCCATCATGCAATTAATCATACACAATCTGAAATAGGATTTCATCAAATTATTGATCAATCCTCAAACAAAATGTGGATGTATGAATCATTTATTTACTTATCAAATTTACAAGTATCACATCACGATTTGATGCTCATTGCAAAAAAAAGACAACGTTTGTTTGATTTAGATATGGCACATTTTAAAGTTGTTTTAGACATGCTCGTTGAATTATATCTGCACACGCAAAGTTATATTA
>JAYOFY010000060.1:2526-4986 GCA_038117465.1 Acholeplasmataceae bacterium | reverse complement strand
TATTCAGCTTGATCGCTTCTTTGTCTTCTTCTGGAATAAATTCATACGATAACAAACGTCTTGCACTTTGTTTTAATAATTTTAAATTTGTCCCTTCATCAAGGGATGTTTGAATATTAAATGTTTGCTTGATTAAGATGACATACACAGGTCGAATGAGTAAAACAAAGACTAATATGACAACAAGTCCATAAAATCCATATGCGATATAAGGATGTAATCCATAAAGTCTTTCACCAACATCTAAAACCGATGAAAGTAACATCAACATAAATAGTAAAATAAATCCAATGGCTAATGCAAACCAAAAATATTGTCGTTTTTTCATTTTTTCACTTCCTTAACGTTATTATAACACTTAAATCGCGTGACGTTTCTTAGATTGTATCGAATAATACGCCTGATCACCAATAATAATATGATCGATGACCTTGATTTTAAGTAATTCACCAATTTGGATGAGATCATTGGTCGCTTGAATATCAGCGAGTGATGGCGTGACATCGCCTGTTGGATGGTTATGCGCAAATATGACTGCAGCTGCACCAAGTGCAATCGCATGTTTAAAGAGTTCTCTTGGATGAATAACGGAATGATTGAGACTCCCTTTAAAAACCATGACTTTATCAATAAGGTTTCCTTTGGTATTTAAATACAAACCATATACATGTTCTTCTTGTAAGTGACCAATTTCAGGGTGTAATAAGTCATACACATCTTTTGGTTGATATATGCGTACATTGTTCGCTTTAGACATCGTCAAGCGTCTTCCTAATTCTATTGCTGCAATAATCGTTGTGGCTTTGGCTTCTTTTATACCGGAAATACGCATCAGTGTTTGAACATGAATGGTTTTTAAATCCTTAAGAGATACAAGCGTGGATAACACATGCTTAGACAACTGAAAGACATCTTGTGTATTACTTCCAGTATGAAGGAGTAATGCAATCAGCTCTTCGTTGTCAAGTGCATGTACCCCTTGTGTGAGTAATCGTTCTCGTGGTAATAATTTTTTCATAAAAAACCCTCTACATGATATTAGAGGGTTTGTTTGATTTTACTGCCTAAATATCCAATAAAATGAATAGAACCAGTAATGATAATTTTCGTTTGTTCATCTTTTTTATTTGTCGCATATTGATAAGCTTCCATCGCATCTTCAATAAATAATATATCGTGATCTTGATATTGAGCAATATCTTGATATCTAGGATCGTCAAAGGATGTCAAAATGATGGTGTGATTGTCTTGTTTTAAAATATCTAACATGTGTTTGACATCTTTGTCACCTAGGACACTTAAAATGATGATTTTTTTATCATGTTTAAAGACATGATTTAGTGTATGTGTTAAACATTCTATTGCTTCTTGATTGTGTGCACCATCAACATACACATCTTCTGTAATCTTTTCAAAACGTCCTGGCATCGTTCTATGAAGTAACGCTTCTTTGATATTTTCTACAGTAATGGCTTCATTCAATCCAACTTCTATCGCGAGTCTTGCATTAGATGCATAGTGATCACCGATAAACGCTAACGCATATAATGTCTCTTTATACGTAAAGGTTAAAGGGTATCGTGTTGCAATTTTAAAGGGATGTTCTCTAAGAAAACTTACTTTTGCATGGTCAATCTTCTGGATATGTGTTTTGATTAACGCATTAAACTTTGTATCGACCGTCGATAATAAATGTCCATTAGGTTTTATGATCGCGATTTTTTCTTTTAAGACATCTTTAAGCGTTGGTCCTAAAAGATGTAAGTGATCATGACCTACACTCACAATGAGTGAATAAGTGTAGTCTAATATATTGGTCGCATCTAATCTTCCTCCGATGCCTGCTTCCATGACAATCGCATCACATGATGCTTTAGAAAAAATCATCAGTGCCATCAGTGTTAATAACTCAAAAAATGTAAGCGTAGGAAACGTCTCATACAATACAATCATGTCATCTAACGCTTTTTCAAGAACATCATCTGATACTGGCTTACCTTGTATGAGTATGCGTTCATTAAAGCGATAAACATAGGGAGAAATAAAGGAACCTACTTTATACTTTGTTTTAAGTATATGTGTTGTCATCATCGTTGTAGAGCCTTTACCGTTTGTTCCAACAACATGGACTTTTAATGATGGTAGCTTTAGATTAAGTGTGTCATACACGTCTTTCAAATGATCTAAGGATGTTTTAGCTTTAAACCTTGGACGTGTTTCTAACCATTGAATTTTTTCTTTTAATGTCATGAAAGTTTTTTCATAATGGCATCGTATTGCATTTGATACGAAGCCTGTTTTTCTTTTTCAGATTGAATTTTTTCAGGAGATGCTTTCTTTAAGAAATTGTCATTGCTTAATAGTTTTTGACTACGTTCTAATTCTTTTTCTAAAGATGTTTTTTGAGTCTCTAATAATTGACGTTCTTTTTCAGGATCAATCATGTCTTCTCTTAATACA
>JAYOFY010000060.1:0-2516 GCA_038117465.1 Acholeplasmataceae bacterium | reverse complement strand
CTTTAAGATAGTCATCATGTGCCTTTAAAACTTCTAAAACATCTTGATTTGCTGTCATCATAACAGCCAGTGGTTTAAATACTTGTGTTTCTGCACGTTGATTTCTAAATTTTGTAATAAACTGATCGATCATATCAAAATAATGTATGGCTTGATCATCTTTTACAGAAGCTTGCGGCCATTTTGATATCATAAGGTCATCTTTTTTCGTTAAAACTTCATACATGCGATCTGTAACAAAAGGAACAAATGGATGCATAAGTTTCAATAATGCAATCAGTGTTTCACGCAATATATATGAAACAGTATTTTTTCTGTTTTCTTTTTTAAGTTCTACTTTCGCGTATTCGATATATGTATTGGCATATATATCCCAAATAAAATGATATAAGACTTTTGCGACTTCACCAAATTCATATTTATCATAATACATATCCACGGTCTCAATGACATGACTTAATTTAGCAAGTAATCCTTTGTCCATCATCGTGAGTGTTGTCTCATCTAAAGCGTTCACTGAAGAAGTTGACATATCAACATATCGTGTCACATTCCAAAATTTATTTAAGAAGTTCCTGTAACTATCGTTTCATCAAAACTCATGTCTAAGCCAGGCGCAGAATTAGTTGTTAAAAAATAACGTAATGCATCAATTCCGTATGTATCAATGACATCCATCGGATCGACACCATTACCAAGGGATTTAGACATTTTTCTTCCGTCTTTATCACGAATGAGTCCATGTATTAAGACATCTTTAAAAGGGTCTTGTTTGGTAAATTCAAGACCTTGAAAGACCATACGCGCGACCCAAAAGAAAATAATATCATAGCCTGTAACGAGTACATTCGTAGGATAATAACGTTTAAAATCATCGGTTTCTTCTGGCCACCCTAAAGTAGAAAACGGCCATAAAGCACTAGAAAACCATGTATCTAAAACATCTTCATCTTGAATCCAATCATCCCCAGGGGATGTTACTTGAACTTTTACTTGATCGTCTTTATACCAAGCAGGAATACGGTGTCCCCACCATAACTGCCGACTAATACACCAATCATACGGTTCTGTCATCCAGTGATCAAAGATTTTTCTAAAACGATTTGGAACAAAGTTTACATTACTTTTTAAAGCTTGTTCAGATAATGTTTTCATATCCACAAACCATTGTAAAGATAATCTTGGTTCCACCATAATCCCTGTACGTTCACTGTATCCGACATTATTGGTATAATCTTCTACTTTTTCAACCAATCCTTCCGCGTCTAAATCTTTAACAAGTTGATCACGGCATTCAAAACGATCTAACCCTTCATATTGTCCTGATAAAGCGTTCATTTTACCATCATCTTCCATACATAATGGCATTGATAGTTGATGTCTTTTACCGACTTCAAAGTCATTTGGGTCATGGGCCGGCGTAACTTTAACGACCCCTGTCCCAAACGTCATATCGACATAATCATCTGCAATAATTGGGATTTGTATGGTTGTATTTGGGATGTAGACATAAGACCCAATCATATCTTTAAAACGAGTATCATCTGGATGTACCATAAGCGCTTGATCGGCAAACATCGTTTCTGGACGCGTGGTTGCAATGACCATATGTCCATTTCCACTGACAAAAGGGTATTTAAAATAATATAATTTTGAATGTGTTTCTTTGTAATCTACTTCGATATTGGATAAAGCTGTTTTGGCTTGAGGATCCCAAGAAATAATACGGTAATCTCGGTATATATAGCCTTTATTATAAAGTGTTAAAAACACATGATTAACAGCATCATTGAGTTTTTTATCTAATGTAAACCGTTCTTTATTGTAATCAACTGAAATGCCAATGGCAGCATATTCTTCTTTCCAGGCCCATGCTTTGTCCAAAAAAGCTTCTCTCCCAAGTTCGTAACGATTGGTGCCTTCTAATTTTAAGCGTTCATCTACTTTTGCTTGTGTGGCAATACCGGCATGATCCATCCCTGGTAAATATAATGTATCAAAGCCTTGCATACGTTTTCTTCTAACAATAATATCTTGAAGCGTTTGATCCCAAGCATGCCCTAAATGTAATTTACCCGTGACATTTGGTGGTGGAATCACAACACAAAAAGGGTCTTTAGAGGTATCTCCACTATTAAAAAAGCCTCTTTTTTTCCAATGCGTATATAATCCTTTTTCAATGGATTTAAATTGATATGTCTTTTCCATAATCTTTCCTTTCTAATGCATACATGATGACAACTTTTTGTTCACCTAAGTGATCACGGTATTCATGATGGGTTTCTTGAAACCCACATTTTTCTATGACGCGCTTAGATTGTATGTTACTTGCGATATGACCAACAATGATTTTTTTTAATTGCATGGTTTCAAATCCGTAATTGATCATTGCATTGACAGCTTCAGGCATGATACCTACGCCCCAATAATCATTATTAAGTGCGTAACCGATTTCTCTTATATGAAGGCGTTCGTGTTCTTTTTTTCTTACATGAAGCCCAATGGTGCCAATGAGT
>JAYOFY010000059.1:0-5054 GCA_038117465.1 Acholeplasmataceae bacterium | reverse complement strand
TTTTAAATCACTTAGGAAAACCACTATCAAGAGTTGGATTTTATAAATTACTACAGCAGTGGGGACAAGTCATTGGTGTGCGTGATATATCACCACATATATTAAGACATGCCTTTGCAACGCATTTATTAGAAAATGGGATGGATTTAAGAGCACTACAATTATTGCTGGGTCATGAAAATATCTCGACAACACAAATTTACACCCATTTAAATCAAAAAACCTTGAAAAAAATGTATGACACCATTCATCCAAGGTCAAAGGAGTAGACATGTTTAAAAGAATATTTTTAATTGTATTAGATTCACTTGGTATCGGCGAACAAGAAGATGCTGAAGTTTTTAATGATAAAGGTGCGCATACCATTGGTCATATTATTAAAAAATACCCACTTCATATACCTAATTTAATTGAACTTGGCTATGGCAATATTACATATGTCAAGGGATTACCACCTGTGAGTAAGCCAAAAGCGCACGTCGGTAAAATGAGAGAAATATCCTCTGGAAAAGATACAATGACTGGACATTGGGAACTCATGGGACTTCAAATTAAAGAACCATTCCAAACATTTACGGATACCGGATTCCCACAAGATTTGATTGATTTACTAGAAGAAAAAACTGGCCATAAAATTGTTGGAAATAAATCCGCATCAGGTACAGAGATTATCAAAGAATACGGTGAGCACCATATGAAAACAGGTGATCTCATTGTTTATACGAGTGCTGATAGCGTCTTGCAAATTGCGATGCATGAAGAAATTATTCCAATTGAAAAACAATATGAAATCTCTCAAATTGCTAGAGACATCATGATGGAACCAAAATGGAAAGTTGGACGCATCATCACAAGACCTTTTATAGGTAACAACAAAGATGATTTTACAAGAACACCAAATCGTCATGATTATGCATTAAAACCGTTTGATAAAACTGTATTAAACTTCTTGGAAGACAATGGCAATGATGTCATTGCACTTGGTAAAATCAATGATATTTTTGATGGATATGGTATCACATCATTTTCCAAAACAACATCCAATGAAGATGGTATGCAACAAATCATATCACAAACACAAAAAGATTTTAAAGGTTTATGCTTTTTGAATCTAGTAGATTTTGATGCACTTTATGGACATAGAAGAGATCCTATTGGATATGGTAAAGCAATTGAAGCATTCGATGTTCAATTAAAAACTTTAATTGAGCATTTAAATGATGATGACTTATTAATTTTAACGGCGGATCACGGAAATGACCCAATTCATCACGGGACGGATCACACAAGGGAATTTGTTCCGGTTATTACGTATCATCATACCATTGATTCACCTAAACATTTAGGCATCAGAGCAACGTTTGCAGATTTAGGCGCAACCATATCAGATAATTTTAAAGCAGAAATGCCATCGATTGGAACATCCTTTTTAAAAGACATAAAATGAAAAAACCTCACATTAAATTGTGAGGTTTTTTATTGGTGTATTCGTCGCAATTGCAATCATTAATAAAAGTCGTGCTTTTTGACTATTTAAATGCGGAGATAACACACAACCAATTTCCGTGAGTTGTTTTGCACCACCTACATATGGATAAGTTGGGAAAGGTCGTCCTTTTGGAACGCGTGATGTAATCATAACAGAAACATCATTTTCAATTAAAAACTCAATATGTTCAACAATTGCTGGCGGCACATTTCCTCTACCAAATCCTTCAATGACAACACCATCAAAATCTTTAAAGTGTCTTAGTAATTGTCCTGTATCTCCTGTATAAGTTTTATATATCGCAACGTTATTATTTAATGAGGTAGGTTTATCGAGTTGAAATTGCTTTTGAAACGAACGATAATAAACGATTTCTAAGTCATCTACTACACCAATAGGTCCAAATTCTAATGATTGAAAAGTATCAAGTGATACCGTATGAGATTTCGTGACTTCATAAGGATGATGAATCGTATCATTTAAAACGACCAACACACCTTTATTTTTAGAATTAGGATGTGTTGCAACTAAAATTGAAGAAACAATATTGTTCAAACCATCATATGCAATGTCAGAATAATTTCTCATGGAACCAGTAAAGATGATTGGTATTTCAATTTGGCTAAAATATAGATCAAGAAAAAAAGCAGTTTCCTCTAAAGTATCTGTGCCGTGTGTAATCACAAAACCATCATAATCATTTTTAGAGATGTTAGATTGAATAAACTTTGATAAATCTAACATATCATTTGGTGTCATATGTGGTGAAGGTTTCATTAAAAAAACATGTGTGTCAATTTGAATGTCATTTAAAACACTATGTCGTAAATTCATGAGATGTTGTTTTTGAAAATCAATTACATCATTGGATAAGTCTTTATGATGATCCATTGAAATGGTACCACCTGTTAATATGAGCATAACTTTTTTTGACATCATTTTTCCTCACATTCTATATAAATTCATTATATCGTAAACTAAGGAATTTTATAATGTATAAAAATAATAGATAGACAGACTAGATTTTCTAGAAGCCAAAATTTAACACAATAAAGTTATCAACATTTCAACACAAACAAACATTACCGCACAGTAAGTATATCATGTATTAGTTAACATAATATATATTATGCGAACTAAATTGAATATTTTGATGAGTAATTTATTGACAATAAATGTATTAATTTTTTTCTATTTAATAAAATAACTTATGAATTTTAAGGCTTCTCTTTAGATTAAACATATGCACATTATTATTTTTAATATGTTTATTATATCTTTTAATAGTTTATTTGAGAAATTAAACTACTAACGAATACTATGATATTGTTTAGTCTTTGATCTATAATTTTTGGTGTATTGTGCTGCTTCTGTGAAAAAAAATATCTCTTATTTTTAGAGATATTTTTTTACTTTATGTTATATATTTTTTTCGCTTCGATTTCTAATTCATTTTTAAACTCAGGGTCTGCAATTGATATGAGTGCATTAATTCTTTCTTTTATTGTTAATCCCTTTAAGTTTACAATTCCATTTTCAGTTACAACAAAATTAACATCATTCCTAGAGAGTGAGACACTTGTTCCATTTTTAAATGTTGGTACAATTTTTGATATTTTTTGTAATGTTCCATCTGATTTTTTGATTTGTGCTGTTGAATGTAATGCAATAAAACTTTTACCACCTTTTGATCTTTGTGCTCCAATTGCTGTATCGGACTGTCCGCCAGTGCCACTATAATGTTTAAGGTTTAGAGTTTCACTATTACATTGGCCAGTTAAATCTATTTCGATTGTGGTATTGATTGAAATTTGTTTATGATTCTGACCAATTTCATAAGGGTCATTGACGATACTTGCACTCATTAAAAATATATCTTTGTTTAGATGTACATAATCATATAATTCTTTAGTACCTAATATAAAACTGCAAACATGTTTTTTTTGATAGATGCTTTTCTTATTTCCTGTAACTACTTGCTCTGTAACTAAATTTATCAATCCATCTGATAACATTTCAGTATGTATACCTAAATTTTTCTTATGTTTCAATGCTTTCGCAACAGCATTTGGAATTGAACCAATACCAAATTGTAATGTCGAGTCATCTTCAATTTCATTTGCGATATACTGAGCAATTTTTATATCTCTATCGTCTTTTGTTTCATAATTAATTGTGCTAGGTTCATAATCAACATCGATAATATAATCTATATCATTACTTTGGATAATGTGATCGCCATATACATAAGGCATATTTGGATTGAGTTCTATAACTTTTAATTTGGCACGTTTAAATGCATCAAATTCATATACATTGCTTAAACTCATCGATATCGATCCATCTACAGGATGTTTAGATCCGGTTCCGATATAAATATCTGGAGGAAATCGATTAAGTCTATTTATCCCAGAGGCATGCAAATGACTTGGTACGTATGAAACATTTTTATATGAATTTTCAAAATGCCGCAATTGTCTACTATAAAATAGTGAGTCGAATTCAATATATTGATGCAAAGGTGCGATTTCATCCATCTTTTCAATAGGTAAACAATTTAATATTTTTATAGGCTTTTTTATTTTGGCTAAATTAGATAAAAATAATTTTGGTTCCGCAGCAGCCATCGACACAACGATGTACTGATTTGGTTCTATCAATTCAATTAAATGATCAATTGTGATTGTTTTGTGCATTTATTTTACCCATGTTAAAAGCGTTGCACCGTATGATAATCCACCACCAAAACCAACGAGAGCAATTAAGTCACCTTTTTTCAACTTTTTGTTTTTATAAGCATCTGCTAAAGTGATGATAATTGAAGCTCCTGATGTATTTCCAAAATTCCGTATCGTTGTATGAGTTTTATTTGCGGACATATTTAACGTATTTAAACCGTGATTGATGATGTTTATGTTTGCCTGATGAAATACGATAAAATCTAAATCATTGACGTCTTTATTAGCTTTTTTAAGCACTTCTTTTGTTGCAAAAGGTAAAACACGGACTGCAAAATCCCAAACTTTTCTACCTTGCATTTCAAATCGATGTAAATTGTTAGCAATGGTTTCAAGAGATGTCGGAAAGGATGCACCACCACCCTGAAACCTGATGACATCATTTTTATCTCCTTCAGTCATGAGATACCCTTCATGAATACCACCTTCTTCATTAGATAAGCTAAGGACAGCTGCACCAGCGCCGTCTCCAAAATAGACACATGTTGTTCTATCTGAATAATCCAATATTCTTGAGTAAGTTTCTGCACCAATCACTAAGACATGTTTATAACCAAAAGATTTTTGCATTGCATATGCAGTATTGAGTGCATAAACAAATCCTGCACACACTGCACCTACATCAAAAGCAGCAGCATTGATAGCGTTCAATTTCCCTTGAACAATTGATGCTGTTGGTGGTTGGATCATGTCAGGAGATGATGTTGCTAATACGATAAGTTCTATGTCTTCAACGTTCAAATTTGCATCTTTAATTGCTTCTTTCGCCGCATTCACAAGCAGCGAGTGACCTTGAAACTTCATAAGTAAAATCGACATGACCTGGT
>JAYOFY010000058.1:1222-5111 GCA_038117465.1 Acholeplasmataceae bacterium | reverse complement strand
AAAAAAACATGAGCATAAATATAAGAAGATACACCCACTGCGATTTAATGAAAATATAAGATAAAATAGCTACACTTACGGTAGCTATAATAAGTACGATATACAAAATGTAATATTTCAAAAACGGTGATGTGATTTTTTTATCGTCCATTCATGACAACCTCAGAAAGAATAAAAGCAATGATAATGACACTTAAACTCGCAATTAAAACTTCTCCAAAGAAAGTGTGATTAGGGTCACCACCAGTTTTCGTTTCTTCAAAATCTTTAAATGAAGGATAGAGTTTTCTATAACTCGGTGTAATAAGCACTCTAAAGGCATACCTAAACCCATAAAAAAGTCTAAACGCTTGCGTAATTGCAACCATCGAAGGCATACCGATAATCACACCTATAACAAAGAAATGATCTGAGAGATTCGCCATACTAAAAGGCATGCCTCTAAATAAAATTATGAGTAGCGCAAGGACAAGTTCAAGTATGAATATAGTGAATAATCTAATAATTTTCATTATTTCAATAATTTTTTATATTTTTCAAATTCTTCTGTATTACATAATACAAAATGATCAGGTTCAATTTCTCTTAACGTTGGAAGTTCTTTTGAGTAATCATGTGCTGCTTGAGGATTGTATCTCTTAGAAGCTTGACGACGTTGTTCATAAAGTGGATCTGGAAGTGGAATAGAGTCCAATAACGATAGTGTATATGGATGCATTGGATGACTAAAGATTTTTTCTTTATTACCAATTTCAACAATTTTACCAAAGTACATCACTGCCAAACGATCAGAGAAATATTTAACAACGGACAAATCATGTGCGATAAATAAAATCGTGATGCCTTTATTTTCTCTTAACTCATTTAATAAGTTAATAATATGTGCACGAATCGACACATCGAGTGCCGAAATCGGTTCATCTGCAATAATAAATGATGGTTCAACAACAAGAGATCTTGCAATACCGATACGTTGACGTTGTCCACCACTAAATTCATGCGGATAACGACTCGCGTGCTCAGCAACAAGCCCCACTGTTTCTAACGCTTCTTTCACACGTTGATCAATAACCTCTTCATTTTTAAATCCATTAATACGTAATCCTTCTGCAATAATTTCTTTGACTGTCATACGAGGATTAAGTGACGCAATTGGATCTTGGAAGATCATTTGCATTTTACGCATTAAAAGTTTATTTTTATGTATAAGTTGATACTTTAAATTTTGAATATCTTGTTTTTGACGTAATTTACTTAATGCAAGTTCTTTTTTCGCTTCTTTTAGTGCATTTTGGGTTTCTTTAAATGCGGCTTTTTGATCACTATCTTTGTTATCTAAAGAGGATAATGCATCGGTAAGAGAAGCAATACGTGTATTGGCATCTTCTATTCTTTGTGCATATTTTTGGATGATATCTTGATATTCTTGAAAGCTTTCAATGTCTTTGATTGCTTTTTTACCATCTTCACCAATGATATTTTCAAAATTATTATCTCTTTTTGCTTTTTTGAGTGTCTGTTTTTCTATTAATAGTTTCTCGTTATAAGCTTCTTGCGTAAGATTTCCTAATTCAAGCTCTTGCTTTAAAGCTTTTACATTTTCTTTATATGACTTTTTAGCTGCTTTAACGTCACTTAATACTCTCGTATCATGAAAAAAGACTTCACCACCACTGGATTTATAAAGTTTAATAATGGTTCTTCCTGTTGTGGTTTTACCACATCCAGATTCGCCAACAAGTGAAAAAACTTCACCTTTTTTAATTTCAAAAGAGACGTCATCAACAGCTTTAACAACGATTTTATTTTTACCAAAACCGGATTTGAAATATTGTTTTAAACCTTCAACGCGTAAAATTGTTTGTCTATTATCAGCCATTATGCTTGCGCTCCTTTACTTTGTTGAAATGCTTTTTCTTGTGCTTTATATTTTTCAATACGATCTTTTACAATCACAGGCATGTCAACTTTTGGTGCGTCTTCATGTAATAACCATGTTGCAGCATAGTGTGTATCAGAAATCTTAAAGAAAGGTGGTTGCTCTTCAAAATCAATTTTTAATGCAAATTGATTTCTATCTGCAAAAGCATCCCCTTTAGGAGGATATAACATATCCGGAGGTGTCCCTGGAATTGATAATAGTTTTTCTTTCGTATCTAAATCTGGCACACTTGATAGTAACGCCCATGTATATGGATGTTTAGGGTTATAAAAAATATCTTCAGAAGTTCCATATTCCACAATTTTCCCAGCATACATCACAGCCACACGGTCTGCAACGTTTGCAACAACTCCTAAATCATGCGTAATGAAAATAACAGAGAGATCTCTTTGTTTTTTCAAATTTTTAATAAGATTTAGAATTTGTCCTTGAATGGTAACATCTAGTGCAGTTGTTGGTTCATCACATATTAATACTTCAGGATCAGCCATCAAAGCAATCGCAATAACAACACGCTGTCTCATCCCACCAGAAAACTGAAATGGATATTGATTAAATCTTTTTTCTGGTTCAGGAATACCAACTTCATTCATAATTTCAATCGCTCGTTCATAAGCTTCTTTTTTAGTAACATGAAGTTTTCTTTTAAAGTTCTCGCGATTGTTACGAATATCCTCTTTAACTTTGTTGACATTCTCTAATTGATTTTTATAATCTTCAGAGTCTTTAGCAATTGTATCGAGTAATTTCTTTTGTTCTGCAAGATTAGCTTTTAATGATTGTAGTTCAACTTTCTCATCGGCTTTAATTTGAGCAACATCAGCTTTAACAATTTTTTTCGCTTCTTCTTTTTTCTCTATGTAAATCTTTTTAAATGATGGAATTTCAGCTTTTATCTCTGAAAGTTTACCTTTTAATTCAGTCTTAACTGATGCGATTTGCGTCTTTTTTTCTTGTTTAGAAATTGTATCATCTAATTGAATTTCAAAAATTCTTGTCTTCGCATTTTTACGTGCCAAATCTAATTCTTTTTTCTTGTTTAAATATTCATAATATTCTGTGTGATACATATCAACCATTTTATTTTTGATACGGTCTCCGTTGATAAGCATTGCTTCAGTGATCTGTTTTCCAATTTTCATTGTAGGATTTAAACTTGATAATGGGTCTTGGAAAATCATTCCAATTTTATTACCACGAATCGCATGAAAATTCGCTTCTGAAAGCTTCGCTAAATCTTGTTCACGATATAAAATAGAGCCATCGTCAATAATACCATTACCTGCTAAAATACCCATGATTGCACGGTTTGTTACAGATTTACCAGAACCTGATTCACCTACAATAGCGAGTGTTTCTCCCTTGTATAAATCAAAAGAAATTTCCCTCACTGCACGTACTAAACCATTTGGTGTGCGGAATGAAATTTTTAAATTATTAACTTCTAATACTTTTTCTTTTTTCATTATTCGCTACCTCTTAACTGTGGATTGAGTGCATCACGGAGGGCATTACCAAACATGTTAAAAGTAATCATCAATATCGCTACGATGAGTGCAGGGAAAATAACTAACCATAAATTTCCTGCAAATATTTGTTGTTGTCCATCGTTTAAGATAACACCAATCGATGTCCCTGTAAGTTCAATTGGTCCTAATGTTAATGTTTGACCATTACCAATACCAAAACCTAAGAATGATAAGTTTACTTCTAAGAAAATAACCGATGGAATTGCTAAGACGACACGTGTCACAATCGTTCCTAACGCATTCGGTAAAATATGTTTAAATATAATACGTCTATCAGAAGAACCTAATGTTCGAGCTGCTAACACATATTCAGATCCTTTATATCTATAAAACTGGAATCGAGTGACTTTCGCAGCACCAATCCAACCATCATAAACGACAAAGATAAATAATGCTAAGAACCCGGGACCAATAAGCA
>JAYOFY010000058.1:0-1212 GCA_038117465.1 Acholeplasmataceae bacterium | reverse complement strand
GTAATAATACCAATCATTGTAATGGAAGGGAAACTTCCCCATATATCTGGAAAACGTTCCATGAGCATGTCAACTTGACCGCCATAATAAGCCGATGTTGCACCCCAAATAATACCAATAATAATATTAAATAATGTTGCTAAGAATCCAAGTAATAAGGATGTTCTAAGTCCTAACCAAATAAGAACGAATAAATCTTTTCCAAAGACATCAGTTCCAAAGATAAAGTATGGTGTTTCTTCAAAACCAAGGGAATATCTTCCGTTGATTTGAACTTTATAATTGACATATTCTCTTCCAGCGATGATGATTCTATCAACATCTGTTACGGAAGCGATAGGAAAACCTTCATCAAACGTCCAAGCATCTGGATTGTTAGGATCTACTGTAATTGTTTCAGCCATGCCTGGATTATCTAATAAAATTTGATTATATTCATTCGCTCCGATAATACGTGGTTTATCAGAAAAAAGTGCTTCGTACTCGTCGTATCTGAAAGATGCAATGATCATTTCAGCACCATTTCTTAAATAACGACCATTCTCAGTTGTTGAATCTAAAATAAAGAATTTAAACATAGATAAATTGTACCCAGTATATTCTTTACTTACTTCTTGAGTATTACTAGAAACTAATGATACAGTATTAAAAACGACTTTGTCTCTTCCATCAGCACTAGGAGATTCAAGAACATATCTAAGAATTAAAAATCCATTGGTTAATTCCGTCACAGGGTCTAAAGTTGTCACTCCACTTTGATTCACTGTCCCTATCAACGTAAGTTTTTCATCATCCCAACCCGTAAGAGAGCTTGTTAAGTTCACCTCTGATATATAAATTTCAAGCGTTCCTATTTCAGGCATGGATGCTAAATCGATATTTACATAATCGCCATTAAAAAGCGTCACAATATCACTAGATATAACTGCGGCTGATGTTCTTGATGTGTTTACATAGAGTTCTACAGTGCCACCTACAAAAAGTGGACTCTTATCATTACCAATAATGATTTGGTTTTCTAATGTTGAGAAATCAATAAATTGCTCTTCAAATCCTAACGTTGGATATCCTAGCCCAGTTTCAGGATCGATAGTATCTCTATCAATCGGCTGATTTTCATATAATTTAGTTCCATCTAAAATACCAAGGTTTTCTAATAAAGGTACTCTAGGTGGTAGCGTTGTCAATTCAGAATTGGTTGTTTCATAATAA
>JAYOFY010000057.1:3122-5166 GCA_038117465.1 Acholeplasmataceae bacterium | reverse complement strand
GCTTCAAATGAATTATCAAATAATCATTTTGCAGATTCCGTTATGGCATTATTAAGATATCAAATTATTAAGTATTATGAAACTCATGAGACATTTGAGTTAGAAATATTTAAAAAACAGCTTAAAGATGAGCATTTACTTAAATTAGAGTCAAATGTGTTAAATGATTTAGATTATATCAAAAATCTTAAAAAAGATGATACAATGGTAGAAGATTATATTGCTTTTATCAAGCAATCAATCATGCAAAGACGTATCGCTAAATTAATTGAAAAAAGAAAAGAACATCCTGAAAATGCGATACTTTATGTTTCAGAACGTGATTCACTCATTAAAAACATGAATGGAGATAACAATTCATAGATGAATATTAAAGAAATATTAAAAAAATTAACCAAAATTGCTGCAAAAGAAGGCTTCATTTCTCAAGAAGCAGTTTTAGAATATGCACCTTTAGATTCTGATTTATATTTTGAAATTGAACGAGAATTACTTAATTTAAATATTGATATCATCGATGCAGAAGATGAAGAAACTGTAGAGGTTGACGTCAAATCCAGTGATGACGATGATGATGACGATAAAGAGCTTGATGATGAACCAGATGAGATGTCTTTATCAGATTTAGATATCGAAGAGTCTGTTGATTTAGAAACCGATTTGGATACGATTGCACATTCAGTAAAAATTGATGACCCTGTACGTATGTACTTAAAAGAAATTGGTCAAATTCCTTTGCTTAATATCGATGAAGAGAAGAAATATGCCGTAATGGTTGCTGAAGGTCAAATTGCTAAAGAGCAACTTGATTTAGAAGTCAATGGCGATATCACATATTCAGATGAGGACAAGCAACGTCTTAATGATGCGATTGACAAAGCGCAGTATGCAAAAAACAAACTTGTGGAAGCCAACTATCGACTCGTTGTTTATTTTGCAAATTAATTTACTTATCGGGGCTTGTTATTTCTTGATTTGATTCAAGAGGGTAACATGGGACTCATGCGTGCCGTCGATAAATTCAATCACGAAAAAGGATTTAAATTTTCTACTTATGCTACTTGGTGGATTCGTCAAGCAATCACAAGAGCCGTTGCCGATCAAGCAAGAACGATTCGTATTCCTGTTCACATGGTTGAGACGATTAATAAAATGATACGTATTCAAAGACAACTTGTTCAAGAATTAGGAAGAGAACCAAGTGTTGAAGAAATTGCGGATAAAATGGGTATCACACCTGAGAAAGTTCAAAACATTCAACGCATTGCAAAAGAACCTATTTCTTTGGAAGCACATGTAGGTGAAGAAGAAGATTCTTCACTTGGGGATTTTATTAGTGACCCAAATGCATTGACACCACATGAATACATGTTAAAAGAAATGGTAAATCAAACCTTAGATGAGGTTTTAGAAACGCTTACGGATAGAGAAGAAAAAGTTTTACGTTTAAGATATGGTTTATTCGATGGAAAAAACCATACACTTGTAGAAGTTGGACGTGAGTTTGGTGTTACAAGAGAACGTATTCGACAAATTGAAGCAAAAGCTTTGCGTAAGTTAAGAAGTCCTTCAAGACAAAATAAATTACGTGAATTTTATTATGGCAAGAAATAAACGTATTGATAGTATCGTTGAAGCACTTGAGGGATACCATACCGCATTAGATATTGGTACGGATCATGGCTATGTATTAAAACATGCACTGGATCAACACTACATTAAAAAAGGTATCGCCAGTGATTTAAGAAAACAACCTCTAGAAAAAGCGAAAAATTTACTAAAAAACTATCCGGTTGATTTTTATTTAACGGATGGTTTTTTATCTATAGATCAACCATTTGATATTGTAGTCATTGCAGGTATGGGTAGCCATACAACGATTGACATTATGAAACAACGATTAGACATACAAGCAGACTTTATTTTGATGCCTCATGATCATTTGCACGAAATAAGAGCTTTTTTATGTGATCATGGATTTGTGATAGATTATGAGAAAATCATCGAAGATAGGCATTTTTATACCCTATTCAAAGTGTTTAGG
>JAYOFY010000057.1:1140-3112 GCA_038117465.1 Acholeplasmataceae bacterium | reverse complement strand
GTCTGAAAAAGAGATTTATACTGGATATCATGTCATTATTGATGACACTTATAAAAAATATATTAAAAAGATGGTTGCACACTACCAAACATTGGTATCAAAAACACACTCAGAAAAACAAACATATTTTAAGAAAATAGAACGTTATTTTATGGAGGTATTACATGACATCCATGACTGAATTACAATATATCGATCGACTCCTTCAAATTTTTAGAAGGAGTGGAATTTATAATCGACCACATGATGAAGATTTAAATGATGCAGATATTATGGTTTTATATTGTATTGGCTTTTGTGAAGATTTGAAAAATATTAAACTATCTGATATTGCCACTCGCTTAAAAGTGACATTACCTGCAGTGACGCACAAAGTACAAACCTTAGAACACGCAGGTCTCATCAAAAAAGAAAAAGATACAAAGGATAAACGTATTACGTACGTTAAACTCACAGATAAAGGTCAAACGTATGTTTTATCTTCTAAAAAGACATATTATCAACCTTTAAAACAAATATTAGAATCCATTGGTGAAGAAGATACACTTCACCTCATACGCATTTTAGAAAAAATCTCAAACAGATAGAAAGCAGATGACATGAAAACAATTTTAAGATATTTAAAACCATATCGACTCGGTATTATTGTTATCTTTATTTTAGTAGGGACGAGAGCGGTATTAACATTATTACTGCCACTTATATTAGGTCTTCTCATAAATGAAGGTATTGGTCTAGCAGTAGGAGCTAGTCCAGATACTCAAAAAATATTACTTTATAGTGGTTATATGCTTTTAGCATCACTACTTAGTATTATCATTACTGTAGGTAGTGGTTATATGGAAACGACGATTTCTTCTAAGTTTGCAAGAACTTTAAGAAGAGATTATTATAAAAAAGTTCAACAATTTTCACTTTCAGAAGTGGATGATTTTTCGATTGCATCACTCATTACAAGATCGACCAATGATATTCGTCAACTACAAATGAATGTAAATACCATGTTAAGACTCATTATTTTACAACCTGTTTTTGCTACAGGTGCGATTGTCTTTTCTGTGATTCAACAACCCACGTTATCGATGGTACTGATTGCGTCTATTTCAGCACTTATCTTTATGATTGCCATTGTCTTTAGTATCGTCTTACCAAGGTTTGAAAAAGTACAATTACTCGTCGATAAACTGAACCAAGTGATTCGTGAAAATTTATCTGGTTTACGTGTTGTAAGGGCATTTAACACGCAAAAAGTTCAAGAGAATAAGATTAAAAAAGCCGCAAAAGATTCTATGGATTTAAACATTTTTGTCAATCGTGTATTAACTGTGATGTTTCCAGTGATGTCAGTCATCATGGGAGTGACATCGGTTGTCATTATTTATTTAGGGAATGAATATTTTTTAGGCGTCGTTCCTGGTTTTGATCCGGGATCTCTGATTGCACTTCAACAATATTCTATGCAAGCAATTTTAGCATTTATGTTTTTATCATTTACATTCATTATGATTCCAAGAGCTTTAATATCGGCAAGACGTGTAGCCGAAGTACTGAACAGAAATATTGATATTCAAGATCCTATAGAACCCACACAATTACCAGATGCATTTAAAGGTGATATAGAATTTAAAAATGTCAGTTTTCAATACGCAGATGCACCACAACCGATATTAAAAAACATTAGCTTTAAAGCAAAAGCAAATCAAACTACTGCCTTTATTGGTTCCACTGGATCTGGTAAATCTACGCTAATTCATTTAATTCCACGTTTTTATGATGTTTCAGAAGGTCAAATATTAATTGATGGTATCGATATTAAATCTATGAAACAACATGATTTGCACACTTTGATTGGATATGTTCCACAACAAGGAATATTATTTTCTGGATCCATTGAAAAAAATATTATGTTTGGTCAAGAAGAAAAAAATTCTGAATCAATGAAAAAAGCTGCTGAAATTGCTCAAGCTAATAC
>JAYOFY010000057.1:0-1130 GCA_038117465.1 Acholeplasmataceae bacterium | reverse complement strand
GCACAAGGTGGTAAAAATGTATCCGGTGGCCAAAGACAACGTTTGAGTATTGCAAGAGCGATTGCAAAACAGCCACGAATCTATATATTTGATGATTCCTTTTCCGCACTTGATTATCAAACAGATCAAGCATTAAGACAGGCATTAAATCAAGAAATCAAATCAACAAAACTCATTGTTGCACAGCGTATTAACTCTATTAAAGATGCAGATCAAATCATCGTTTTAGAACAAGGTGAGATTGTTGGTATTGGCACACATGAAAGTCTACTTAAAGAGAATCAAGTGTATCAAGAAATTGCTTCTTCACAACTTTCGAAGGAGGAATTAAGTCGATGAGTCAACCTCAACAAAAATCAAAAGATAAACCAACACGCCCAATGCGTGGTGGTTTCCATGGAATGGGATACTTTGAAAAAGCTCAAGATTTCAAAGGAACTATGAAAAAGCTTTACCAATACATCAAACCATATTTAGGTAAAGTCTATTTTTCTGGATTTATGTCTATCTTGGCATCTCTTGTGACAGTGCTTGCACCATGGCTACTTGGATTAATGATTTCTGAAGTTGCTGTAGCATTTCAAAATGGACGCGAATTATTGCCGATACATATTATTTTTGGATTTAAACTCGAGTTATTAAATATGTCCATTTTGGTCATTTTACTTTACATTCTTGCAGGAATGTTAAGTTATTTTCAGGCATACTTACTTATTGGTATGACACAAGATGTGACCTATCAAATGCGTCAAGAAATTGCAGTGAAACTCAATAGATTACCACTGTCTTATTTTGATTCACAATCGTTTGGTGATGTTTTAGGAAGATCAACAAATGATGTCGAGACAATTTCTCAAACGCTCAATCAATCGTTATCTGAAGTGTTTAGAGCTGTCACATTGTTATTGGGTGTCATGATTATTATGTTTGTATTAAATTGGATACTTGCACTTGTTGTTTTATCCACGACGATTGTAAGTTTCTATGTCGCGAGAATCTTTGTGAAACTCTCTCAAAAATTCTTCAGAAAACAAGCAAAAGCAACAGGTGACATGAGTGGTCATGTTGAAGAAATGTTTAATGGTCACCGTATTGTTAAGGTGTTTAATTATCAAGAAAAAGCATTAAAA
>JAYOFY010000056.1:0-5318 GCA_038117465.1 Acholeplasmataceae bacterium | reverse complement strand
CTCTAAAGGGTTACATTTAACAAGAAAAAATCGTTTTGCATATGCTTATGGAATTGGTGTCTTTAAAGAAGGAGACGATATTAATACAGCGTATGAATTTGATATTTTTAAAACGTATGAAGCATTTGATCCTAACAAACTTGCAAATATTACGATTGAAAAAGGATTGAAACGTTTAGGTGCTGTATCCTTACCAACAAAATTTTATCCAGTAGTTTTTTCTAATGAAACATTCTCAGATTTATTAAGTGTTTTCTCAAACTTATATTCTGCCGAGTCTGCATACCGTCATTTAACGCCTTTTGAAAATAAAGTTGGTGAAAAGATTGCACAAGCAAATTTTAATTTAATTGATGATCCATTACATGAAAACGCATATTTCCAAATTCCTTTTGATGATGAAGGGGTTGCTTGTCAAAAAAAATATGTCATTAAAGATGGTATTTTTCAAGGATTTATGAATGATCTTAAAATGGCGACAATGATGAAACAAGCACCTACTGGTAATAGTTTTGGTGGCGGTATCCGTACAACCAATATGTATTTAGAACCAGGTGAATTGTCATTTGACGACATGATCGCTACCATTGAAGATGGCGTTTATATTACCGATTTAGTCGGATTACATGCTGGCGTAAAAACAATATCTGGTGATTTCTCTCTTCAAGCAAGTGGGTTTAAAATTGAGAATGGAAAGATTGCATTTCCAGTCAATATGATTGTTGTCTCAGGGAATTTCTTTGACGTGATGAACAATCTTGTGACACTTGCAAGTGATCTTAAATTTGATGTCTCAGGATTTGGTAGTCCAAGTGTTCATGTGAAATCATTATCGATTAGTGGTGAAACGAAATAATACGCCTTTGGGCGTATTTTTTTATTGATTTTTTCTTAATATGTAAAACTATCGAAACAAACGTTTTCATAAGTGATAATACCTGTAATATTGATATACTTATCATGTACATAAATAAGGAGCAATTATGAGCAAATATAGTGTTAAAAGACCAATTACAGTGTTAATGGGCGTTCTAATTATAATCGTATTAGGGTTATTTTCAATTACAAGATTACCATTAACGTTATTTCCAGAAGTGAATTTACCATTTGTAGTGACAGTGACATCGTATCCTGAAGCAAGTCCAGAAGAAATTGAAAGTGCTGTTTCTGAGCCTTTAGAAGCTGCTGTTTCGACAATAGGAAACTTCTCAACGGTTACATCGCAATCCAATGAGAACTTTGCAATTTCTTTTGTGACGTTTCAAGATGGTACAAACTTAGATAGTGTCACCGTTGAATTAAGAGAAATTATTAATAATTTAACATTTCCTGAGGGTGTTGGAAACACCTCTATTTTAAGATTATCTCCAGACTTATTACCGGTAATGAATATTACAATGTATCGAACGTTTGATGCATCAATTTCTGATGAAGAGGCACTCATTTTAAATACAGAGTGGATCACGAGAGATATTTTAAATGAATTAAAAAGCATTCCTGGTGTTGCAGATGTGAGTTTAACGGGTGCAGCAGATGTTGTTTTAGAAGTGAATTTAAATGAAGCTACATTAGAGACATTAGGATTAACACAAGATGATGTCTTAAATACATTTAACGAACAAAATACAGAAGGACTCGTTGGTGCAGCCATCGATGAAGGTGTTATTAGATTACTTTATTTAGGGAATGCACCAGAAACACTTGATCAAGTAAAAAACACACCAATTTTTTATGATAGTGGTGAATTGTATACACTCGAAGATTTATCAACCTCTGTTAAATTTGTGAACGATGCGACAGATAGTTATTCAAAAGTGGATGGTCGCCAAGGCATTCAAATCTCTTTTCAAAAACAATCAGATGTAGGGATCACGGAAGTTACAACACGTATCTTAAATAAGTTAGATAGTTTGATTGAAGATAGTCCTTATGAAGCGTCATATGATGTCTTATTTGATCAAGGCGCATTTATTACTGATTCTATTAACTCTGTCTTTTTAAACTTACTAATAGGTGGGTTACTCGCTGTAGGTGTCTTATTTGTCTTTTTAAGAGATATTAAACCAACGATTATTGTAGGACTTGCCATCCCTATTTCAGTTGTTGCAGCCTTTTTATTAATGTTTTTATCAAACATTTCACTCAACATTATTTCGATGGGTGGGTTAGCATTAGGCATTGGGATGCTCGTAGATAACTCGGTCGTTGTTATTGAGAATATTTATAGGTTATTGTCTGAAGGTAAATCGAAAGTTGAAGCGGCCATTGTTGGTGCAAAAGAAGTTGGAGGTGCCATTGCTGCATCTACAATTACAACTGCTGCGGTGTTCTTACCAATCTTCTTTATTGAAGGACTTGTTGCAGATATCTTCATTCCAATGGCACTTACGATTGTGTATTCATTAGGAGCAAGTCTTGTGATCGCATTATCGATGGTTCCGTCTATGGCATCTCGCTTTTTAAACGATCAAGTAATCAAAGAAGAATCTAAAACTTCTAAAGCCTTTAAAAATGTTTATAAAAAGAGTGTGTTATTTTCAATAAAATATAAATGGCTTACTTTTTTAGTCATTATTGCTTTACTCATTGGATCATCTGCTATTGTATTTGCGAGAGGGTTTATTTTGATTCCGCCAACAGATGAAGGGACAATTTCTGTAGATATTAATTTTACAGGTGATTTAGAATTTACTGATCAAACAGCATTTGCAGATAAACTCACATTTGATTTACTTGCATTAAGAGATGTGGATTCCGTATCAGCAACTTTAGGTGGTGGATTTGTTTTTGGTCCTCCTCAAGCGCAAGGTTCAGGTGAGACACTTGCATTGACCGTGACTCTCAAAGAAGATAGAACAGATTCTACGCAAGACAATGCAGTATTCATTGAAAACTTTATTTTAAATTATGATTTTAAAGACTTGGACAATATTTCTCAAGACAATTTACTAGAAGTTGCAGTTTCAACACAAGATTCAACTGCAGGGGCATTTGGTCCAACAGGAATCACAGCAAAAGTATCTGGGTTTGATTTATTGACACTTGAACGTATCGCCAATGATTTAGTCGATATTATGAGTGATATCGAAGGTGTTGAAGATCCAGATAATGGTATTAATGTTGGTGCTGATCGTATTTTTATTGATGTCGATCAAGAAGCTGCCATTCAGTTAGGGTTAACAAATCAAGATGTGATTGATAACTTTAATCTAGCTTTTAGTTTATTAGGTAATATTGCAACAACAGACACTTTAGATGTCTTTATTGATGGTGTCACATATACATTAAATGTACCAACTGATGCGGCACTTGGTTTGTCTCTAGATGTTTTTGGTGATTATGAACAATTTCTAGGTGGCGTGATGTTATTTGATGATGACGTAAGAGCTTTATATGGGCCTTTATACGTTCCAAATTTCTTGCTTCCTACATACGAAGAAGGTACACCTGTTCAACTCATTGTGAATCCTGGTGTATTTATAACAATGGATGAAAATAATGATCCTGTTGCATTTACTACATTTGATCCACTCAATCCAATGGCAGTAACACCACTTTCAAGTTTAGGTGTCTCTGTTTATGGGGATCAATCTGTAGTAGACATTTCTAAAGTAACTGGGTTTGCAACCATTAATACTGATGGTAATTCTAGATATTTAGAAGTTACGGCAGGTATTGCAGATGGTTTTAATGTGACACTTGTGTCAGAAGAAGTTGTAGATGCTGTCAATGCATATTTAGAATCTGAAACGTTCTTAAGTTATGGTAGTGGTTATACTGTCACATTTGCAGGAGAAAACGAAGAAATTCAAAGTTTATTCCTAGATCTTGCATTAGGACTTATTGTCGCCATATTAATTGTGTATATGGTCATGGCCATTCAATTCCAATCACTAAAATATCCTCTTATTATTTTAGGAACGATTCCACTTGCATTTACTGGAGGTATGCTTGCATTACTTGTTACAGGAAGTAATTTAAGTTTAGTGGCACTTGTTGGATTTGTCCTACTTGTTGGGATTGTTGTTAATAACGGAATTGTCTTAATTGATTACATGAATCAATTAAGAGAACAAGGTCATGGGGTCATAGATGCAATTGTCACTGCAGGTCAAACAAGGTTACGTCCGATATTTATGACGGCACTTACAACTGTAATTTCACTTTTTATCTTGGCACTCGGTGTTGGTGAAGGATCTGAACTCTTACAACCACTTGCAATCACAGCCATTGGAGGACTTTTATATGCAACATTGTTAACATTACTTGTTGTACCGACCATTTATGCGATGTTTAATAGAAAGCAAATTAAAAAAGAAAATGCATAAACATAAAGCGATGGAAACATCGCTTTTTTATTGAAGCGATTCATTTTTTATGGTATCATGAATTATATTTTAAGGCATACCTTAAAAAGGAGAATAAGATGGATGTAATTTTTGCGTTTTTACTCACACTATTTGCTGGACTTGCAACAGGGATTGGAAGTATTTTTGCATTTTATAAAAAAGTTAAACAAGAAACTTTATTATCATTTGCATTAGGATTAAGTGCAGGTGTGATGATATATGTTTCTTTTATTGAAATCTTTCCAAAAGCATATGATGCATTATCCGTAAGTTTCTCATCTAATGAAGCTTATATTTACACAACGTTAGCATTCTTTTTCGGAATGGGGTTAATTGCATTGATTGATTATTTGATACCAGACAAAGATAATCCACACGAATTTATTGATGATCAATCAGGAAAAGGTAAGAAGAAAAAACTTATGCGTTTAGGGTTATTTTCTGCACTTGCCATTGCGATTCATAATTTTCCAGAAGGACTTGCGACATTTATTGGTGCGCTTGAAGATCCTACATTAGGGATTAGCATTGCGATAGCCATTGCAATCCATAATATTCCTGAAGGTATTGCAGTTGCAGTTCCAATTTTTCATGCAACAAATTCTAAGAAAAAAGCGGTTGGTTATACATTGTTATCTGGACTTGCTGAACCACTAGGTGCTCTTATAGGGTTTATTTTATTAAGATCGATATTTACTGAGACAACATTTGGATTACTTTTTGCCTCTGTTGCAGGCATCATGGTGTATATTTCTTTAGATGAATTATTACCTGCTGCTGAAAAGTATGGGAAACATCATTTATCAATTTCTGGGTTAGTACTCGGTATGATGATTATGGCACTATCACTCATATTATTTTAGGAACGATTCCACTTGCAATCACAGCCATTGTTGGACTTTTATATGCAACATTGTTAACATTACTTGTAGTCCCGACCATTTATGCAATGTTTAATAGAAGACAAAT
>JAYOFY010000055.1:0-5478 GCA_038117465.1 Acholeplasmataceae bacterium | reverse complement strand
TTCTTATTGTATTTACTGGAATACCAATCAAGTTAGATATTTCTAATTGTGTAAGCCCAAGATTCTCTCTTATTGCTTTTAGTGATTGATTCATATAAATCACCTCCACTTATATTATATACCCCATTGAAGTAGTTGTCAACTGTTTAATACCTCATTGGGATATGTAATTTCACTTGTAATCGTGTAACTAGAGAGCAAATCGTGTAAATTTACTTGTAATCGTGTATATCAAAGGCATATCGTGTAAACTGACCTGTAATCGTGTAAACGTTATTCCTAATAACGATTTTGATACTTATTTTTGTCTATTTTTAGTACCAAAATATACTCACTTAAATGATAAAAAGCCCTTATTAAAGCAAAAAAGGCCTGATAACTCAGGCGATTAGTAAATCGCATTTGTATCAAACCAATGCTTGTTATATGGTGCGGACGATGAGATTTGAACTCACACGACATTTCTGCCACATGCCCCTCAAGCATGCGTGTCTACCATTCCACCACGTCCGCATGAAAAAGGTGCTATCTTCATAGCACCTTTATTATATCACTCTACTGCAAATACATATGTATATATGTCCTGTTTCCCTTCAATCATATCTACTTCGATATCTGGGTGACATTTTTTAGCATATGCTACAATTTGTTCAAGTTCTTCTTCATCATAATCTTTACCATAAAATATGGTGATGATTTCTCTTGAAGAATCAATGAGATTATCTAATAAACGTTGTGCTGCTTCATATTTTGTTTTTTCAGCTGCTAAAATTTGACCTTTTGCAATGGCCATATAGTCGCCATTATTAATTTTAACACCTTTTATTTCTGTATCTCTGACTGCAAATGTAATCTCACCGTACGTCATATTATCCGCAACATCTGTCATTGCTTCTATATTTTCATCAAGGGTTACAGTTGGATCAAATGCAATCATCGTTGCATAGCCTTGACCAATATTTTTTGTTTTAATGACTGAAATAGAACGGTCAGGCAATAAATCTATGGTTTGTTCTGCAGATAAAATAATATTTTTATTATTTGGTAAGATAATCACGTGTTCTGCGTTCGCATTTTCTATTGCATTAACAAAACTCTCAGTCGATGGATTCATTGTTTGACCACCATCAATGATGATATCAATCCCTAAATCTTTATATGCTTTCTTAATACCTTCACCACTTGCAACTGCTAATATCGCATATGTTTTCTTTTCCGCAGGTTTTTTTGTTGCAGCTGGCGTATCTTTACCAAGTATTGTTGCATTTTGAAGTCTCATATTATCTGCTTTTAATGTTTGTAAGTCTCCATATTTTTGACCAAGTGTAATTGCAACACCTGGTTCGTCTGTATGAATGTGAACTTTTAAAAGATCTTCATCTTGCACAAATACAAGTGAATCTCCCATCGCATTGAGTGGATCTCTTAAATCAGATGGATTAAAGTTTTTCTCATCATGTAGTTTGATAATAAATTCTGTACAATAACCATATGTGATTTCAACATCACCTAAGTTGTGAGCACCATGGTAGTCTTCATGAGACTCTTTTTGAGCTTCTTCTGAAAGCATTTGACCTTCTAAAGCCATAATCATACCTTCAACAATTTTGATGAATCCTGCACCACCGCTATCAACAACCCCCGCTTCTTTTAAAACCGGTAATAGGTTTGGCGTTTTTTGAAGCGACTGATTTGCTTGTTTTAAATAAGCAGCCATCACTTTTTCTACTGAATCATACTTAGATTTATCTCTAAGAACGCGCTCAGCTGATTCTCTCACAACAGTTAAAATGGTACCTTCAACAGGATCCATAACAGCACGGTAGGCCATTTGATATCCACCAACAAGTGCTTGAATAAATTGTTCGACAGTCGCATATGCTTCATCGATTTTTGCGATTTCACTGTAAACACCACGAAAAAATTGGGACAAGATTACCCCTGAGTTTCCACGAGCACCCATGAGAAGGCCTCTAGATAAAATTTTAGACACATCAACGATAGATGCTGACTCAGCATTAATAATTTCTTTAATACCAGCCATCATCGTCATTTGCATGTTGGTACCTGTGTCACCATCTGGAACTGGAAATACGTTTAAATGATCAATTTCTTTGTGGTTGTTTTTAAGATGAACCGCGCCATTTGTTACCATCTGTTTAAAAAGCTTACCGCTTATTTTTTGGTTTGGCATAGTAATCTCCTTATGAACTTGTGTTTTTAGTTTATATAATGATTAATTGAGTAAGTATAATTTAATAAATCTTTCATATTATATCATGTGAAAAATAAAAAAGCAACGAGACAAAATAAGCATATATCATTGCTTTTTTTATGACTTCATGATAAAGTATACAAGGAAAAGGAGTGATTGAAATGGCACAATGTTATGTCACTGGTAAAAAAGCACTGACAGGTAACCGTCGTTCACATGCTCTAAATGCAACACGCCACACTTGGAAATCCAATTTACAAAATGTACGTATTCGCTTAGAAGATGGCACAGTTAAACGTGTAAAGATCTCCGCTAGAGCACTTAAAAAATTGCAATTAGAACGTGTATAAACAAAAAAGCGCATTAAGCGCTTTTTTTGTTGGTCAATATAACAAGAACTGATCCTTTTTCGATGATAATCTCACCTGTATCATTTGTAAGTTCATTCGATATGCCTAAGTTATCAAATGCATTTAAATGATGTGAGTCAAGTGGATACTTAAATCCTTTTAAAGTAACGATTGCTTCATGATATGGAAAAATATTAATATACCCTTTGTGAGATATTTGCATATGTTTATCCAGTTTAAACAGTTCTGAATATTCTGTAATCATTTTTATATTCGGAAAATGATGAAATAAATTCATATGGGCATACGCATGTTCGATGCGTTCGCCACCAGCACCGCCGATCAATATAATCTCATCATGTGGCATCTCGTGCGCACGTTTTAGAGCATAATAAGAATCTGTTACATCTTTTTCTGAAGGTAATTTTTCGGTGTTTAATCCATGCAAGAGCCCTTTATTCTTCAACGAATCAAAGTCACCTACAGCAAGATCCACTTTGATACGTTGTTTATATATCGCAGACAATGCTTGATCCACACCAATGACGACATCATCTTCTTTGATGGTTACCAATGATTTCACATCATTCGGTACTGGATGTGTGAAGATATATATTGTCATTGATTCTTTTTCAACCATGCTTTCATATCTTGTTGTTTGAAAAGGTAACTTCCCACGACTGCGACATCAACACCTGCTTCTTGACATAATTGAATGTGATCATCATTGATGCCACCATCCACTTGTATAATAAATGGATGTTGCTTTTTATATGATTGTAGTTGTTTAACCTTTTTTAACATATTTGGCATAAAGGATTGCCCACCAAATCCTGGTTCTACCGTCATAATTAAAACCAAATCTACTTCATTGAGGTATGGCAAAATAATCTCTATCGGTGTGTTAGGTTTCACAGCTAAACCAACACCAATATCTTCTTTTTTTATGGTTTCAATGGATTTTTCAACATCTTTTGCTTCAACATGAATCGTAATAAATTGGGGTTGAAGATTTTTAAACTGTTCTATCCAATGAAGCGGATGCGTTGTCATTAAATGCACATCTAAAGGTACATTGCTTAATCTTTTATATGTCTTTGCAATATCTATACCAAATGACAAATTGGGGACAAAATGACCATCCATAATATCTAAATGAAGCATATAAGCATCTTCTAATGCAACAATCCACTCTTTGATATTTTCGATGGGTGCATTTAATACTGAGGGTGCTATTTTCATAGGTACCTCCTTTTAGTATTTTCTTTTAATCGATTTTATTTCATTGTAAAAAGCAACATAATTATCATACCTAGATTGCATGATATCACCGTTATCAAGTGCTCCTTTAACGCCACATGATGGTTCATGGATATGTGCACAACTTTGAAATTTACATGTGGATTTATAAAGATTAAAATCCTTAAACGCGACAATAAGATCTTCAATATCAAAGTGTTCAAATGACAATTTTGAAAATCCAGGTGTATCTGCAATAAGACCACCATTTAAAGGATATAATTCCGTGTGTCGTGTCGTATGTTTCCCTCTACCCAAAGCTTTTGAGATTTCTTGAGTTGCTAGATTTAAATTTGGTATGAGACCATTTAACAAAGTCGATTTCCCAACACCTGTTTGACCTGCAATTACAGAAACATGATTTGTGAGCATCTTAAGCAGCACATCTTTGTCTTCTAATGTTTTTGCATTAAGACTCAAATACGTATATCCCATATGTTTGTAGTAATCCAACTTAGTTGTCAAATCTTTGACAGCTTTATCATCGACTTTATCTGTCTTTGTTAAGATAATGATGATATCTAAATGATAACGTGATAAGACAGTTAAAAATTTATCTAATAATACAAAACTAAATTCAGGAGATGTTGCTGAAAATACTAAAAATAGTTGATCTACATTTGCGATATCCGGTCTATATAAATCCGTTTTTCTAGGATGAATGTCTTGAATGACATAATGATCAGATACAAACGTATACGTCACGATATCACCCACTTTAGGTGAGATTTGTTGATGTTTTACTTCTTTTTTTGTTTTTGAAGAAACACTTTGATAAAAAGAAGATTGACCATCTACTTCAATATATCTTAACTTTCCTCTTGCAATCGCTTCTATGAGCTTATTGTCATGCGTGAGTATCGTATATTGGTTGGAAATTTGTTTAATGATTTGCCCAATCATAGCATTTCTTTTTGCGCATGTTGAGAACGCAGTTGTCCGCATGCTGCATTAATATCATGTCCTTGTTCTTTTCTAAGCGTTACTTGTATTTTATGTTTTTTTAAGACATCATAAAACGCTTCCATACGTTCTCTTGAAGAACGTTTATAAGGCGCTTCAATCACTTCGTTATATGGGATTAAGTTGACATATGCATTCATGCCTTTAATTTTATTAGCCAGTTCTACTGCCGTTTCTACACTATCATTAAGTTCGTGAATCATAATATATTCAAATGTCACACGTCTATTTGTGATGCTTAAATATTCTCTAACAGCTTCCAATACACGATCAACATTATATGTTTTATTAATTTTCATTAATGATGTACGAATTTCATCATTAGGCGCATGTAAACTGATCGCTAAATTCACTTGTATGCCAAGTTCAGCGAATGCTTTGATTTTTGGCACAATACCTGATGTTGATACAGTAATATGTCTTGCACCGATGGACAATCCTTTCGGATCATTGACCGTTTTTAAAAACTGCGTAAGGTGCTTATAATTATCAAACGGTTCTCCAATACCCATGACAACAATATATTGTATTTTTTCATTCAGCTGACGTTCTGTTTCAATAATTTGTGCAATAATTTCTCCTGCAGTTAAATCACGTTTCTTTTGAAGTTGTCCACTTGCACAAAAAGAACATCCAATATTACATCCCACT
>JAYOFY010000054.1:2998-5593 GCA_038117465.1 Acholeplasmataceae bacterium | reverse complement strand
GATGTATCATGATGTTGAAGAAGCAGAATCTAAAATGATGACAGTGATTCAAGAAAATCTGTCAAGTGCTCGTATTGTACGTGCATTTGGAAATGAAGCATATGAAATTGAAAAATTGCGTGAAAAAAATGATCACCACAGACATATGCGATTACGTACTGGTAAAATCGTTTCTAAGTTTTGGGGAACTATGGATTTTATTGGTATTTCTCAGTATGTACTCGTGATTGTATTAGGCATTTATTTTATGAATCAAAACCAAATGGACGCAGCGCAAATTGCTGCTGCATTAGGTTTGGTTGGGATGTTAATTTGGCCAATAAGAGGGTTAGGTCATATATTAAATGATTATGCAAAAGCACTTGCTGCATCCAAACGTATTTATGACATCTTAAATTTAGAAACAGAATATGTTAAAAACGGAACATTGACACCAGAGATCAAAGGGCACATTATTTTTGAAAATGTTTCTTTTAAATTTGATGATACAGAAAATAATTTGTTTAAAAATTTAAGTTTTGAAATTTTGCCAGGTGAGACGGTAGCATTTATTGGTCGAACGGGTAGCGGAAAATCTACGCTGATGAATATGCTCATGCGGATGTATGAATATCTTGATGGGCACATTTATATCGATGGTGTTGAATTAAGAGAAATCGAGAAAAATTATTTGCGTTCTCATTTAGGCGTTGTCTTACAAGAACCATTTTTGTTTTCAAAAACTGTGTATGATAATATTGCCATTGCAAATAGAAAAGCAGATCGTTCTAAAATAATGATGGCAGCACAAGCAGCATCATTAGAAAAAGACATTAAAACCTTCCAACAAGGTTATGATACAGTTGTTGGGGAAAAAGGAACAACACTCTCTGGTGGACAAAAACAACGTGTAGCCATTGCACGTGTTTTAGTTTCTGAAAAACCAATTTTGATTTTTGATGATGCATTATCAGCAGTGGATACACAAACAGATTTAATGATACGAGAAGCATTATCCAATATGAATGACAAAACAACCACGCTTATTATTACACACCGTATGACAACAGCCAAAGAAGCAGATAAAATTATTGTTATTGAAGATGGTATCGTTCAAGCTGTAGGCAACCATCAAACACTTTCTAAACAAAAAGGACTTTATCAAGATCTTTGGAATATTCAAGGGAAACTTGAAGAAGAATTCCTAAAAACCATAGAAGAGGGGGGACACAATGATGCAAGATGAATTTGACGGATTAAAAAAAGTCCAACTTTCTACATGGAAACGTGTTATTGATATCGTCTTTCAAAATAAAAAGCATCTTTTTAGATTAGGGCTTTTTATGGCCGGGATTACAACACTTGATATCATATTTCCTCAACTTAATAGATATGCGATCGACGTCTTTTTTATTGAAAGAAATATGTCTACACTGATTCCATTTATTGTAATTTCGATTTTTGTTGCTTTAGGATTTGGTTTCCTTGTTTGGGCATTTATTAAACAAGCCATATACATAGAAGCAACAGTTTCACATGAGTTAAGAAGACAAGCATTTCATACATTACAAAAATTATCATTTAGTTATTTTGATAAGACCCCACAAGGTTGGGTAATGGCAAGAATGACATCAGATGCTTCACGATTATCTGAAGTGATTTCATGGGGATTGCTTGATATGTTATGGGCTTTTTTCTCAATGATATTTATTACCGTTGCATTACTTTTAACCAACTTTAGATTAGGGCTCATTATTGTGACGATTATTCCAATCATGGTGATCGTTTCACAATTTTTTAGAAAGAAAATTTTAACTCAAGAACGTCTTTCTAAAAAACATAATTCTCATGTGACCGCACAATTTAGTGAGGCATTTTTAGGCGCTAAAACAACAAAAAGTCTTGTGATTGAAACTGAAAACTTCACGGATTTTTATCAATCCACAGGTAAACTTAAACGTGCAGGGATTCGCTCTATTATGCTATCGGCGATGTACACATCTCTGTTACTGATCATCGCGTATATTGCAGTTTCTGTCACCATGGTAACAGGAAGTATCGCTGTATTAGATCAAATTATTACTGTAGGGACGTTACAACTCATCATTGCATATACGATTAACTTTTTTGAACCGATGCTTGTGATTTCAGAAAAAATTGCTGATCTTCAAAATGCTCAAGCCTCTGCAGAACGCATTGTGGAACTAATTGAAACAAAACCAGAAATTATCGATCGAAAAGATGTTGAAGACACATATGGCACATTACTTGAAACTAAAAAAGAAGCTTGGGAATTGATTCAAGGGGATGTCCATTTCAACAATATTTCATTTTATTATAAACAAGATGAAATCATATTAGATCAATTTAATTTGAAAGTTAAAGCGGGACAAAGTGTTGCACTTGTGGGACATACAGGTTCGGGAAAAACCACCCTCATTAATTTATTATCAAGGTTTTATGAACCCACCAGTGGTGTCATTGAAATTGATGGCAAAGATTATAAAGATCGAAGTCTTCAACATCATCATAATTATCTGAAAATTGAAACATTTCTAAGAAATGGATTTTGGTATATACATCAAAAATAAGAGGTTGACGTAATTTAATCGCAGG
>JAYOFY010000054.1:911-2955 GCA_038117465.1 Acholeplasmataceae bacterium | reverse complement strand
ATGAAGATGTGATTCAAGCATCTAAAGCGATTGGATTACATCCGTTTATTATGTCATTAGAAAAAGGATATGATAGTGAAGTTGGAGAAGGTGGAAATTTATTATCGATTGGACAAAAACAATTGATATCGTTTGCAAGAGCACTTATTGCAAATCCTAGAATATTGATTTTAGATGAAGCAACGTCTTCAATTGATTCAGAATCCGAACTTATGATTCAAGAGGCAACCAAAACTGTCTTGAAAAATAGAACTAGTTTTATCGTTGCCCACCGTTTATCAACAATTGTTGAAGCAGATATGATTATTATGTTAGAAATGGGTAAGATCATAGAAAAAGGAACGCATCAAGAACTCATTGCAAAAAAAGGACATTACTATCAACTATATAAAAATCAATTTTTTAGTCAAAAAGGACTGATCGAAGATTGGTTAAAAAAATAAAGTAAAAAAACATGCATAATCCTAATATGAGATAAGGAGTCAGCATGTTTTTTTTATTGATAAGTTTGTTATTGAGTCCATCACCACAAGTAACATTTGAATTTCATCATACCGTTGTTGAGATGCCTTTAGGCGCAAACCCTTATGATTATGTTGAACTTCCACATGCAAAAGTTTTTGTAGATGGTGTTGAAGATACTGATGCTCGTGTGATTTATGAACGTGGTGTTGAACGTACATTTTTATCCGTGTTACATACAAAAGAAGTAAAATCATTTTTTATTAAATATCGTGTGCATGCACCAGAGTATGATTTAACAGAAACCATTACTATACGATTTAATGTGTATGATGATATTCCACCTACGATTACATTACGTCAACCTCTTATTTTTGAGGTAGATACCCAAATCCATTTCTTAGAAATGTTTCAATTTTCAGATAATTATGATGATGTTGAGGATTTAGATATCTATATTTTTGATGCAAACATTAATGTCAATCAAGTTGTAATTTATACATTGATTGTCTATGCCAAAGATCAATCGAATAACGAAACGATTCAACAGTTTTTAGTTGAGTTGAAAGACTTCATTGCACCATCAATTGACCTTTTAAAAGAGATTCAAATTGAAGTGTATGAACAATTAAATATTTTTGAATTTATCAAAGTCAATGATAATCATGATCAAAATCTCCTTGTTAATACGATCACTGATGATGTTGACTTTGATACTTTGGGGACATATGACATACGTATTTGTGTTTCAGATCAAAGTATGAATACAACATGTATGGATTCCAAAATAGATGTGATGGATACCACATCTCCTGAAATTCAAGTTGTCACATACACACCAATCATTGAAGTACATACGATCTTTGATCAACATGATTTTTATCAATTCATTGTCGACGTATATGATAATTATGATGCGTTAATCATTCAAGATATTGAAGTTCAAACAGATATTCGACTCGATATTATTGGTCATTATTACATTACTTATAATATTTCAGACACATCTTTTAATAAGACAGTAGTGAGACTTAAAGTTGAAGTAAAAGATACCATCGCACCTAATGTAATATTAAAAGAAACTCTCATGATAGATGTTTTTAGTAGTTTAAAACCATGGTCATTATATTTCACCATACAAGATAATCACGATGATGAAACACGTTTAAATATCCGTTTTGAATCTGATGTGGATACATCTATTTTAGGAACGTATACATTAGAAGTTCGTGTGAAAGATGGATCAAAAAATGAAGCAAATTATCTTTTTTTTGTTGAAGTGATAGATCGTGTCGCACCAGAAATGACATTGGATGATGCCATCATTATTACGAATTTTAAACAACCAAATTATCCCTCTATCATTCCTATTCAAGATAATTATGATCCCTTTAATATGCTTTCAATTCAAATTCATGATGCCCATGTTGACTATAATACGATTGGTTCTTATGTCATTGAAATCATCATTTCTGATCTAAGTTTAAATGTGACCTCACGGCTTATTGATATTTTCATAATTGATATTTTGCCTCCTGAGATTATTTTAACGACAGAGCAAATAGACATTGATGTTCAAGTT
>JAYOFY010000054.1:0-901 GCA_038117465.1 Acholeplasmataceae bacterium | reverse complement strand
ACTTGAAATTGAAGATGTCTCTATCACGTCCAATGTTGTGTTTGGTAAGGTCGGAGCTTATGATGTTTTTTACCGTGTAAAGGATGCATCATTGTCTGAAACGGTTGTGACATTGAAGGTACAAATAGATGTTTTGATAGAACCACACATTCAATCACATGACATAACCTTTCAATTAAATGAAGACATCAATTTAGATTTAGGTATCTCTTATAATGCAAAAGACATTTCACATGTACACATGTTATATGATGATCGTATATTCAGTGAAGCAGGACTATATGAAGTGGTATATATCGTTTATGATGATGCAGGAAATCATTATATCGCAACGAGCTTTATCACGATTGAAGACACATCACTTCAATCATTATTTCAAGGGTATACACCCATGATTTCAATACTTATTTTAGGTGTTGTAATAAGCATATTTCTTAAGAAGTTTTTATCAGTTGATAGCTTTGACAAACATCATCAATTCATTTATAATGAAACCACCGAACACACACAGGAGAATTAAATCATGGCAGATGTATTAATGGTCTATTGGAGCGGTACAGGGAATACCGAGATGATGGCTGAAAAAATCAAAGAAGGTTTAGAAAACGAAGGCTTAGATGTTGAAATGGCAATGGTAGATGAAATAACACCTGCTGATGTTGAACATTATCAAAAATTAGTTTTTGGATGCCCTTCCATGGGTGAAGAAGAACTTGAAGAAACTGAATTTGAACCATTTTTTGAAGATATTACTCATTTGCTCAAAGATAAGCACGTTGCCTTATTTGGTTCATTTGGTTGGGGTGAGGGCGAATGGATGAAATTATGGGAAGCACGTGTAAAAGATGCGGGTGCGCATCTTTTTCGTGATGGACTCAAAGTAAATTACACACCTACAGAT
>JAYOFY010000053.1:5036-5644 GCA_038117465.1 Acholeplasmataceae bacterium | reverse complement strand
GAGCTCAAGTGCAACTGGATGATTTGGCATGCGTATTCCAACAGTATCTTGGCCAGCTGTCACCAAAGATGAGACCTGATCACTTTTTTTCATAATCAATGTCAATGGTCCTGGAAAAAAATGTGTGATCAAACGTTTTGCATCTTCATGCATATCTTTCACTAGCGGTAACATCATTTCTTGAGATGCAACGTGTACAATGAGTGGATTATTTAATGGTCTTCCTTTTAAAACGAAAACGTTAAAAATCGTTGTTTCATCATCATAAGGTGCCCCTAGTCCATAAACAGTTTCCGTTGGAAATGCAATCGGCATATGTTGTTGATTGAGTTTTTTTAGCACCTTTTCATTTAAATCTTGAATGTGTATGATAACTGTTTTCATTGTGGACCTATAATATATGTTTCCATCATTTTTGTTAAGGATTTTGAGACGATGAGTCCGAGTATACTTGAAGCACCCTCGATATGATCGTTTTTTGTAACTAAAATGGTTTCAATATCATTTTTTTGATGTTGTATTGATTCAAAAAGTTCAAAAATAGACGTTTGTACTGAAACAATGACATAATCGTTTTTATGTTCATCATAATCTAATATGAATTGAAG
>JAYOFY010000053.1:0-5026 GCA_038117465.1 Acholeplasmataceae bacterium | reverse complement strand
CTTTTTTTGAGCAAGTGCATGCGTGATGCCATTATCAGAAAGCACACCTAATAATTGATTTTTCTCAAAAATAGGATAATGCGTGAATGTGTATGATTTGATATGATCCAAAACATCAGCAAATGTCATCGTTGCATCTAAAGATATGACCTCTTTATGCATTAAATCTTTAAGTGTGATCGGTGTTAAGACACTTTCATATATCCACTGAAAATGTTTTATGACATGATCAGATGGTTGAGCGAGTACATGTTTATTATATGTTTCATGTACTAACACATTTCTCAAATCTGCATAACTATCGAGTGCTTCAAAGTGATATTTAATAAGGGGATGACGGTGTCTTAATATTCTTATAACTTGTCCCATCGTAGACGTTGACTTTAGTTGATATGTATCTGATAAATATCTTGTAAATTTATTACATAATACAATGAACGTCTCATAATTCGTCATTTAAATCTCCTTTTTAGTATATAAGGATGCCCAATATACCACCAATTAGAACAATTGCCCATGGCTTTTTATATAACTTTATCGATGCAAGTATCAATATACCTAATATCATAAAAGATCGAAAATCTAATGAAGCTGTTTGAAAAAATCCAATATCGATTAATGTAAATGTTGCATACAGAATGAGTCCTGCAACAACAGCTTTCAAGTATTTGAACCATTGATTGACATAGGGATGTTTTCGATATTTTTTTATCCAGTTAATACTGAGTAATAAAATCAAAAATGATGGGGTAATAAATGCTGTTGTAGTAATGAGTGCTCCAATAACTCCATATTGGTCGTACCCTACAAATGTTGAGACATTGATCCCAATTGGACCTGGTGTAGATTCTGCAACACCAATCATCACAATAAAATCTGTAAGCGAAATAAGACCTCTAGAAACGACTTGTTGTTGAATGATTGGGATTGCAACAATGCCACCACCAATTGTTAGTAATCCAACATATAAAAATATAAATAATAACTCAATCATGTTGAATGTCCTTTTTTGATAATATCCATGCATGCAAACTTCCTAGAATAATGGCAGATAAAATAACTAGGACAATCGGAATGCTAAAAAAGAAAACCATAATGGATATAGAAATCGCATACATAATTAAATACCAAAATTGACTTAAGTATTTTAACAGTTTAAATACCGTAAGTGACAACAATAATATCACTGCAATCACAATTCCTTGTATCGCGTCATTAACCAAAGGTATTGTCATAATGTTTGGAATAAAAGCTGCAATAATAGAAATAATGATTAAAGACGGTAAAGCGACACCGCTCACAGCGATAAAACTACCTCTTTTACCTTTTAGATGTCTACCGATAACATTTGCCATATTAATGGCAATCATACCAGGTGCAATTTGAGAAATTGCGATATAATCTGTCATCGTATCTTCATCAATTAGCTTTTTCTCATCAACAAAAACACGACTCATCATTGGAATCATGGCATAGCCGCCACCAAAAGTAAACATGCCAAATTTAAAAAATTGTAAAAATAGTTGTGTAAAAGTCATATAATCTCCACTTGATATTATAGCATAAAAAAAGAGGACATTATGCCTCTTCTTCAAGGATTGACATGAGTAATTCAGGATAGTCTGTGATAATACCGTCCGCACCTCTTGCAATTAATGTACGCATCGTTTCCGCATCATTCACAGTCCAATAATGCATCGCGATATTATGAGATTGTGCGGTTCGTATTAAATATCTTGTATCTAACTGAAGGGTATCAATGACAGGGAAGCCATAACTTGTAGGTACTTGAATCGCTGCATATGGGGGTCTTCCAAGTGTAATCGATGACATTGTATACATCCCAACAATCCACGTTCTCGCAGAACCTAAAGAGGTGGATAGATAGACATCAGGATATGTATTTAAGATATGTTCACTAATATCATCAAATGCAGTTGCGACTAATACATGATCGATGGCATCGTATGTGTCCATTAAATTATAAAGAGCGTCCGCGACATCATTTCGCGGTGCATCACCATCTGCTTTAATTTCAATATTATATAATGTTTGTTTTCCAAATGTTTGAAAAACTTCTTCAAGTGTCGGTAAATATACCTTTTCTAAATGAACTTCCTCTTGAGTGAAGTCTCTATATAAATAGCTGCCATCAGATTCTTGATATGTATAGGCGAAATTACAATTGTTGTATAAATAAGCATAGGTTTCTTTCCAAATAAATGTATCACAATTAGAATGTTCTTTCGTATTTCCTGTGACATTTTCACCGTGAGATAAAACTAGGATACCATCTTGTGTCATTTGTAAATCCATTTCAAGCACATCCACACCTAAATCAAATGCATATTGATAGGCTTTCATCGTATTGTCAGGATATACCCCTTTACCACCAGCATGTGCCATGACTAAAGTTTTATCATTAGATGCCATAAAAGGATTTGTTCTATCAAATTGTGGTTTTGGACCAATTGCTAAAAACGTTAAAATTAGTCCTATTGTTGATAATATAAGATATCTTCTTTTAATTTTTTTCATCATTCCCTCTTTTTTTTATTTTAGCATAAAAAAAAGACATGAACCATGTCTCTTGTTATCTTTTTCTACCAGATAAACGATAACGATGTTTACCCGATTTTTTTGCAAAAGGTCTCGCTTGAATCTTTTTAACTTCTACAACTTCTTCAAATGGATGTTTCGTTGAAATAAGTGGTGATTCTAATTCTTTAAAAATAGGTTTTAATAGCAATCTTTCTTCTTTTGAGCAGTACGTATAAACATCTCCTGATAATCCTGCACGACCCGTACGTCCCATGCGATGAATATAAGCATCTGCTTGTTCTGGAACATCATAATTAATGATTCGAGGGAGTGCCGGAATATCCAAACCTCTCGCTGCAACATCTGTTGCAATTAAAAATTCATATTTATGTGCTTTAAATCCTTGGAGTGCTCTTAGTCTTTGATGTTGAGATTTATCACCATGTATAACAGCAACCTTTATATGCATGTCAGAAAGCAATTTAGATAATTGATCTGCACCTCTTTTTGTTCTTGTAAAAATAAGTGTTTGTAATGCTGGTCCTTCTTTAATATGAAGCTTGAGTAATTCAATTTTTTTACGTTTAGAAACATAAAAAAGTTGTTGCGTAATATGCTCTAAATCTACTTTTTCATTGGCGACATCCACAACTTCATATGTTCCAATATGTTGATCTGCAAGTGCCATCACTTCTCGATCAAGCGTAGCTGAAAACATCAATGTTTGTTTGTTTTTGGGAAGCATATTCATAATTTTAGTCACATCAGCAATAAACCCCATATCAAACATACGGTCTGCTTCATCGATAACAAAATGGCTAATAAATTTTAACATCACTGCTTTTTGATTGATTAGATCGAGTAATCTACCAGGTGTTGCAACTAATATATCAATCCCTTTTGCAAGCTTTTGCTTTTGAGGTCTATCTGAGACGCCACCATATACTGCGAGCACTTTTAGATTTGTAAACGACCCGTAGCTTATGAAAGAGTCTTTGATTTGCTCAACAAGTTCTCTTGTTGGTGCTAATACAAGTGCACTTGGATGTCTTTTATTCCCAAGTTTAGAAAGCGTTTGAATAATCGGTAGTGAAAATGCTGCTGTTTTTCCTGTGCCTGTTTCAGCACGTCCTAACACATTTTTCCCTTCAACAATGACAGGGATAGCTGCTTCTTGAATCGGCGAAGGTGTTGTATATCCTTTTTTATCAACAGCTTTTAAAATAGGTTGAATCAGTGGTAAAGATGAAAATAACATAAATCTCCTTATATGTTGTTAAAAACCCTGCATATCTATGTTATTTTTTAACGCACGATTCTTATAGTATAGTGAACAACTTAGCTATTATACCATAGTTATTGTTTTTGGCTAATTTCTCTTAATCCTTTTAAAATCTCTACCATTGCATACGTATCAAGTTTACAATATTCAATGAGTGCATGATATTTTTGATCAAAGGTTTCTTGATCGTAATTAGGAAAATGGGCATACACTTCCATCGCTTCACCACCATGTTTGACATCGAGTGCTTGGTGGCTTAAATGACTGAAAAGTGGCAGTACTTTTTTGATAGAGAAAGACCCTTGCATGCGCCTATCATAATAATTCATCATCGATTCACCTTGAATATCTTTATCTCCCTTAAAGACTTTCATCAAATCATAAATACGATCATGAATATCTAAAAGTCTTTCTTCGTATTCAGGAAATAATCGCGCCAACTCTTTGATGCGTGTTTTTTCAAATGAATCATTCCAAACAATGATGGTACCGTCATCATCTTTAATAACATTTAACATAGATTCTACAAGTGTTCTTCTTTGGTCTTGGTGTGAGTTGGATAGAAATCCAACATGATCTTTATCCATATCACACACACCTGGTTTTTTTTCTACATGAATAGAAAATTGAAAAAGCGATTGCATATAAGGTGTTTCACCTTGAAATCTAGGTAGAGGTGCTGGAAAAGATTCAAAATCTAAATGATATATGGGATATTTAAAAGTATTTAAAATTTTTTCAATCATCTTCTGATTCACATATGGTAGATCGTTTTGAAAAGTTTTAAAATGCGCCACTGTTTCTTTTTGAATACTATTTTTTATAATTCGGTTTGGTGATTTATATTGATTTGGATCAAGTAATGCATCTTCTAATTCTAATGCATGTGTTTTCCCTTCATTTAATATATCCCAAATATCAATCGTCTCCCCTTTTTTCTCATAAACATAGCCATGATGTCTGTCTAAATACGTCAAAATATGATCTTCTTTTGGGACGTGCTTAAAACAAATCGGTACAAAAGGACATTCTTTATCTTTTTTATAAAAACAGTGTTTCCCAAGTGGAACAGGTTCAACGTTAAGTTCATTCACTAGATGTAATACATGTGAAACATCATGATCCAATGCAGGCATCATCTCTTTTGTAATGGCGCTAACATCCACAAGTGTGATGATATCATCTGAATACACAGGCTTGTTT
>JAYOFY010000052.1:1111-5771 GCA_038117465.1 Acholeplasmataceae bacterium | reverse complement strand
CTTACAGATTTTAATACAAAGTCTAAAGCATTCATTTTAAATGCTTCTTTTAATCCTTCTATGAGTGTCTGCGGGAGATTATGCATTTCTTCAAAAGTTGCGACTTTCATTTGATATAAAAAATGCCAGATTTGTTTCGCCCGATAAGGTTTTTCACCTTGAGAAACAACCCATTGTTCTAATTGTTCAAAACTCAAATCATATATGAGCATACGTATCCTATCTTATTTCTAATTTTAGTTCAAATTGACAGCGATGAACGACTTTTTTCATCAGTTTTTCTACATCATCATTCGTTAACGTTTTTTCATTATCATTTAAAATCATTCTAAAGGCAACAGATTGATGACCTTCTTTCACATGTTCACCTTGATAAACATCAAAAACATAAACATCGACTAAATATTTTCTTAATGTTTGTTGCATTAATTCTACCACATTTTTAACACTCATATCTATCGGCATAATAAATGCAAGATCTCTTTCAACTGAGGGGAATTTAGAGATGGGTTGATATGTTTGTGTGTCATGTTTCATGACAATATCATCTAAATATAGTGTTGCAGCATAAACTTCTTTTAAGTCATATTGTTTTAATACATTTGGATGCAAGGTACCAAAGTGTCCAACTTCTTTATCATCTACATAAATCGTTGCTGTTTGATATGGATGATATACAGGATCATCATGTCTATCTTTTATCGTAAAGGCAACCCCTAGTTGTTCAAATATTCTACCAACAATTGCTTTAAGTGCATAAAATGAGGAAGCAACACCTTCTTTTTTAATGCGATTAAATATATACGTATCTTGCATCATAAGACTTAATCTGTTTTTTTCTTCAGCTTGAGAGAAGACATGACCGATTTCAAATATCTGGTGTAATGGTAATTGACGATTCACATTGTAGCTTAAAGTATCCAGCATGCCACCATATAGCGATTGTCTAAGAAGTTTTCTATCTTCACTTAATGGATACATTAGTGTTACGTGTTCTCCTAATTGATGAAAAACTTTATGTTCATTTAATTTTCTTAGTGAATATGTAATGACTTGTTGAAATCCAAGTGATGTAAGAAGATGCTCTAATTGTCGAGTTTTTTTCTGCTCAATCGATAACTTACCTTCTAATGATGTTTTGAGTGGTGTTGAGGGAATCAAATCTAACCCATAAATTCGACCAACTTCTTCTACAATATCTGCTTCTATTGAAATATCATATCGATCATAAGGCACAGCACATTGAATCTCATCATCGTTTGATAAAACAACTTCAAATCTTAAACGCATTAAATAATTAATAATTTCATCTTTGGAAAGCATTAAACCTAATGCTGAATTAATATGACTTATTGAGGTTTTCACAACTTTTTTATCAATATTTCGCTCATCTGATACAGTTTCACCAATCAGTGTCGCATCTGCAAGATCTAAGAGCAACTGTGTGGCAAGATCTAAACCTAACGCGACACGATCATATCCAACACCACGTTCAAAACGAAGTGAGGAATCACTTCTTAAATCAAGTCTTTTAGATGTTTCTAATATTGTATTAGGATCAAATAACGCCGCTTCTAAAAATAAGGTGTCTGTTGCATCCGTTACCATGGTGTTTTCTAAACCCATGACACCGGCCAATGCTACTGGAAGCTTTCCATTAGAAATGACCAAATCAGAAGATAGCAAGGTGCGTTCTTGTCCATCTAATGTAACAACCTTCTCTTGGTCTTTTGCTTGTCTGATGATGATGTCATCTGATAGGAATTTAGAAGCATCAAATGTATGAAGTGGTGTCCCCATAAGTAATAAAACATAATTTGTAATATCTACAACATTGTTGATAGGTCTAATATCATTATCTATAAGTAATGATTTTAACCACCAAGGAGACGCTTTAATCACAACATTTTCAAAAACACGTCCCATATATTTTGAACATGCTTCACTTTGAATGGTGACTTTTTTGGTATGTTTTTTTGATGATTTGAATCTATACTCAGGTACTTGTACTTTCATATTTAACATTGCTGAGAGATCATAAGCATATCCTAAAACAGAGAGCAAATCACCACGGTTCGGTGTAAGTCCTAATGTCATTTTAAAACCAACTTGTCCTAACGCTTCATACCCAGAGTAGCCTGGTTGGAAATCTTCATTAAAATAATATATCCCATCTTTAAATGCTTCTGGGATAACTTTATCAGAAAATCCCAATTCTTTGAGTGAACAAATCATACCTTTAGATTGTTCTCCGCGTATCACTGCTTCTTTAATTTCAAAGTTACCTGGTAAAATCGCACCTACTTTTGCAACGATGACTGTTTGTCCAGCATCGACATTTTTAGCACCACATACAATGTTTAAAATGTCGCCATGACCAACATCCACAGTTGTTAAATTTAAATGATCAGAATTTGGATGATCAACTCTTGTAAGTACTTTACCAATGACGACAAAAGGATCATCTGATCTTATCTCAAATGCTTCGATTTCAGTGATTTTTTGATTAGTTAACGTTTCAATATGTTGCGGTGTTTTTATGAAATTTTCTAGTGCTTTCTGTGTAATGACCATCTCACAAAACCCCCTTAAATTGATCTAAAAATCGTTTATCATTGATATAAAAGTGTCTAATGTCATCAATAAAGTATTTTAGTATTGCAATACGCTCTACACCAATCCCAAAAGCAAAACCTCTTTTTTGATTTGGATCAAAATTTGCCATTGATAATACGTTAGGATGAACCATCCCAGCACCTAATACTTCTATCCAAATGGGTGTGCCATCTGATTTTACAAAAGATACATCCACTTCAACAGAAGGTTCAGTGAAAGGAAAATAGGATGGTCTTAAACGGATTTGTCTTTCAGGTCCAAAAATATGTTTTGCCATCTCTAATAAAATGCCTTTTAAATGAGAAAAATTTACATCATTTGAGACATATAACCCTTCAATTTGCATGAATTGATGGCTATGCGTTGGGTCATCATCATCTCGTCTGTAAACTTTACCTGGACAAATAATCGCAAGATCTTGCCCATTAGCATCTAACATTGAACGTGCTTGCACGGGGGATGTATGGGTACGAAGTAACCTTTCAGGATCAACATAAAAAGAATCTTGCATCGCGCGCGCAGGATGTCCTTTTGCTAAATTCATCATCTCAAAATTAAAGTGATCAGTTTCAAGTTCTGGTCCTTCTGCAACCGTAAAACCTTTCCCAATAAAGAAATCTTCTACATCACGGATGACTTGTATTAATGGGTGTAAGTATCCTTTTGGCAGTGCCACCTCGTCTAGATGAATATCGACTTTTTCTTGTTTTAATTTTTCTTCAAGCGCAGCATTTTCCAATAGACTTTTTTTATCAGATAATGCCTGTTCAATTTCTAGTTTCAATTGATTGACGTTTTCTCCAAAAGATTTTCTTTCTTGTGGATCCATATCTTTCAATTGTTTCATAAGTTCTGAAACAGCACCTTTTTTTGATAAAAAGGCGATGCGAATGTTTTCTAATGTCGCCAAATCATTCGCTGTTTCAATTTGCTTTAAAGCATCTATTTTCATCTTTTCCATAATTCCTCCATATATATAAAAAAATCCTTAGACCGAAAAACGATCTAAGGACGCCATAGACGCGGTACCACCTTAGTTCCAGTGAAATATCACTAGCACTCTATGTGTCTTTAACGCAGACATACGGGTGTGATTAGCACCTCTCCAAGCTGAAATTCATCATGAGTTTGACGTTTTTTCACCACCCAAACGCTCTCTATACAAACTCGATTGATTACTGAGGCTCTTCTACGATTTAATCTCTTTTACTTGCGACGATCATGATGAGACGTAATATTTCGATGTACAACCATACGATGGTTACCATTAACCCTAATGCTACCATCCATTCATATTTCTTATCTGCACCACTTGATACAATCGCTTCTGCACGGTCAAAATCTAATGTTAACATCAGTGCACCATAAACAATTAAAAAGACACTAATACCAATCGCAAGACCGTAACTATTACCAAAAATTGCATTCATATCAACAAACAGTGACATAAGTCCAAACCCGATAAAGAAAAATAAAATTCCAAATAACACTGCATACATGATTTTTCTAAATCTCGTTGTGACGCGAATAATTCTTGAAGAATATAGAAATAACATCACAAAGAATATCGCGGTTGTTGCAATAATTGCAGCATATGGAGCACCTGGTACAAATGTATGAGCAACAAGTGTAATCATTGCAAGTAATACACCTTCAGCTGCAGCATATACAATACTCATTGGCATCGCTAATGAAGGCACAAATGTTGCAATTAAAACAGCGATTAACGCAACAATCACGGATCCAACTAATAAACTCATGAATGTTTCTGCAGGCAAACTTGTAATTGCATAAAAACCTGTAAGTACTGCAATACCTAATAAAATAAATGTTTTTAATGTAATGCCTCTATATGATGCTGCTTCAGCTGATGAATAAGATGCTGAACGCTCTATATTGGCAAAAACTGGATTTGATGAACGCATAATTTTTCCCTCCTAAATCACAAGAATATTATATAGGAAAGCCCATTAAAGTGCAAACAATCCTTGTTCTTTTTCATCATTTTCGACAATGAGCTCATCGAATGCACCATATGATTCCA
>JAYOFY010000052.1:755-1101 GCA_038117465.1 Acholeplasmataceae bacterium | reverse complement strand
CATCTTCCTTAGAAGAAAATACTCTTGATGTTCTTGTTTCAATGATTCCATTTGCAACGTTTTCTCCAAGACCATCAATTGAAATAAACGGCATTCTTAAAGCATCATCTTCCATTACAAACGTTTTTGCATCCGAGTAATTGATGTCTACTTTTTTAAAGTGAAATCCTCTTAAACTCATTTCATACGCCACTTGTAATGTGGTAAGTGTTGATTGTTCATTTACCGTCAAGTAATTTTTGGCAAGTAATTCCTTAATACCATTTTTTAACGCAACTGGACCCGCAATCATTTTTTCATAATCAAATTTATCGACGCGTTTTGAAAAATAAGCACTGTAAAATAA
>JAYOFY010000052.1:0-745 GCA_038117465.1 Acholeplasmataceae bacterium | reverse complement strand
ACGCTGTTGCATGCGCTTTAGGAAACATGTACTTAATTTGTTGACAAGACCAAATATACCATTCTGGTACACCTGCAAGTCTCATCTCAGATTCATAGGTGAGCCAAGCACTTGGATCTTTAGAGGGTTTTCCTTTTCTAACAAATTCCATGATCTCAAATGCACGTAATGGTTCTAGTCCAAAGTCAATTAACTGAACCATAATATCATCTCGACACCCAATGATTTGATCAATATCCACACTACCGTGCGATGTTGATCCTCTCACGAGATCTTGAGCATTTTTTAACCAGACATCTGTCCCGTGTGATAAACCTGATACTTTTACAAGTCCTGCAAATGTTTTAGGTTTAATGTCTGATAACATTTGTCTTGTAAATTGTGTGTTAAATTCAGGTATCGCAAAGGATGCGATATAACTCATGAGATCATCTTTTGATACTCCAATAATATTGGTTTCATGAAACATCTTCATCACATCTTTATCATCGAGAGGAATATCTTTCGCATCAATAAAAGGATATTTTTCAGGATGACGTTTGACATGATCCATGAAAAATTTAATCATTGTTGGATCATCATGACCCAAGATATCAAGTTTTAGTAAATTAGATTCAAATGCATGATAGTCATAATGTGTTGTGTACCAATCATTTTCAGTATTATTTGCAGGATATTGAATCGGTGTCACATCATAAATATCATACCCATCTGGTACAACGATAATACCTCATGGATGCTGTCC
>JAYOFY010000051.1:4236-5812 GCA_038117465.1 Acholeplasmataceae bacterium | reverse complement strand
GGTTTCACCATCTCCTTAAATACACTCAAAAATGAAGGACGAATCGACTTGAAAACGTATCAAGCCTATCAATTATAATTGTAAATAAATACCAACACCTAAAGCTGCTAAACCAAAAACAAGTAAAAAAATGTACGTACCTTTTTCACCAAGTAGTTTTTGGAAAACTTTTATTTTAGGATTTCTAAATAATATATTTGCCTTAGAAAGTGTTAAATATAAAACCAAAACACCATAAATTATTAAAAATATGGATAGAAATTCCATGTGTAGCTCCTTTCTATAATTGATGTTTAAACTTAAAATAACGATGAATAAAATAAATACTCATCACATTGACAATAAGACCTAATGAAAAATATATCCATGATGGACCTAAAAAGAAGTCAATTGGGAGCATTGAAATACTCATGATGCGTGCCGTCCAAAATCCTGGAAATATCCCGATAAGAAGTTCAGTCCAATCGGTTAAAAATAGTGCAAGAATAGGTCCAATGATCGTGAGACCTGTGAGTTTCATAATAACAAACCCTTCGACTTTGTTTGAAGAAAAAGCATTCATCACTAATGCAATAAATGGACCTTGAAAAGATGATAACAATGTTATAAAGAAAATATCAATGAGTGGTAACATATCTAGTAATCCGGTTGCGATTACAAGAATGATGGTTGCAATTACTGAAAATATATAGGACATTAATAGCTTTAAAAAAATATAGACATTCACATTAATTGGTGTTACTTTCAATGAAAACAAAACACCATCATCTTGATCATCAAGTAGAGTAAATCCAGTAATCGCCCCAAAGACAATACCAGACATGAGTATCAATACCACAAAAGTGATTTGTACCGCTAAATCTCCAGACGTATCTTGTAAATAAGGTATGAGCCATAAAGATAACGCAATAAGTAAGATTTCATAAAAGACAAAAAAAGCATACATTCGATCTCTTGTAATATTTCTTAGTTCATGCTTAAGTACTTTTGTAAACATTAAACACCACTTCCTTTTTGAACATAACTAGAAAACTTTGGTAAAACATACCAGCGATACATCAATACAAAGTAAGTTACCATCAATATAATACTCATAAAAAATAGCACATCGTATGTTTGAGTAAATGCACTTGATATCATGACAGTTGCCTGCTCAATTGGACTAATTAAAAGTAAGTAATTGATAAGTTCATTTGCTTGAATCACATTCACATAAACAAGTATTGATGGCGTTGCAAAAACAATCATGACAAACATAAAGTTCGTTAACATCGTTGTAAAATCTTTTGCAGTATAGGTAAATACAAACCCGAGTAATGTGTGAAAGCCAATCGAAAGCATCATCAATAAAATAATGATCCAAGATACTGAAATATCTTTAATTAAAACAAATGCAAGCACTACTAGCAATGTTGAAATCGTTTGGTGAATGACATTGGCAATAATTTTTGAAATAATGATGTCTTTGTGTGAGACAGGTGTCACAAGAATAGATAGCATTGTATTTTCTGATTTCTCAAAATACATGACTGCCCCTGTATACATGATAGACATCATGGTCACATCTAGAATAATA
>JAYOFY010000051.1:0-4226 GCA_038117465.1 Acholeplasmataceae bacterium | reverse complement strand
CTTCTGTATCATCAATGAAATACAATAAAGCAACCCAAATCAGTGTCACAATTAAACTGATCAATGTCACATTATATTTTTGAAGTCGTTGCAATTCACCTTTAATCAATGTTGTTACGTTATGCATCATGTGTCTCCGGTGCTTTAAGTGAGACACCTGTAACTTTGATAAAAATATCTTCAAGGGTTGTTTCACCACTATGTATGGTTTCGATATCATGGTCTAAAATAAACTTTGAAAGTGCCTGTTTAGATTCTTTTAGCGTCATGTCAAATGTTTGATCAAGTTTTTTGCCGTTTTCATTGTATTCAACTTTAATGACTTTTTCGCCATATTGAATTTTTAAGTCGCGAGGACTTGAAAGCTCAACAATTTTACCATCGACAATAAATGCGACACGGTCACATAGTTGTTCGATATCACTCATAATATGAGAAGTTATGAATACTGTTCCACCTTGATCACGATATTCGCGAATCATATCTTTTAAAATCATGGCATTTTTAGGATCTAAACCATTGGTAGGTTCATCTAAAAATAACATATCTGGTTGGTTGATAAGTGCGCGCACTATATTAAGACGTATTTTCATCCCTTTAGAATACTCTGAAATCAGTTTATCTTTGTCTTTCCATAAACCAACACGCGTCATTAATGTTTCAATGTCAGCTTTTTTTTCATAGAGATCTTGAAAAAATCGTATGTTTTCGTATGCCGTCATTTTTGTAAAATGAATCGGCATTTCAAAACTCACACCAATGGACTCATAAAATGAGGATTTTAGATCATTAATAGAGGTTCCGTTAAAACGTATGTCTCCGGATGCGCCAGAAAGTAACTTTAATAATAATTTTTGAGTCGTTGATTTTCCAGCACCAGAAGGCCCTAAAAAGCCAAAAATTTCACCTTTTTTAATATTAAAAGAAATACCTTTAATGGTAGCCTCTTTATTTTTAGGATAAGTAAACGTTAAATCTTTGACATCAAACATTTGTGATGCCTCCCTCTAATATTTTAATTAAAATCATTAAATCGTTTTCTAATGCTTCAAGTGATTTTTGCTTGAGTGCAAACTGTGTTTGATATGTAATAGTACTTGCAATATATTGACAGAACAATGATTTATTCTTCATATGTTGATACGTGATGTCTTGCGATAACCATGATTCAAATAATTGCTGCATATCATGTATAGATTTTGAAACAAAACTTTTTATCTTTGAATGTGCAGATGCATATAATTGAATACCAATACTAACATAATCTGGATGAGATTTACTAAATTCAATTGATGCGTGAACGATATGTTCTAGCTTTTTAATAAAACCGATAGAATGATTTTGTAAATAGTTTATATCCATATATTTCTGTTTGTTATGACCAATGAATTCTAAAATATAAAAGTAGAAGTCATCTTTGTTAATAAAATATTGATAAAATGATCCTCTAGATATATCAGCTTCTCTAACGATATTAGAGACGTTGATATGCTCATAAGTGTGTTTTTTCATTTCATTAATAATCGCTTGATGTACGGCTTCTATTTTATTTATAGATAATTTTAAAAATCGATCAGAAGGCATAATTCTCCCAAGTGACAAGGTTGTCACTTTTATTGTATAAAAAAAACAGATTGTTGTCAATCTGTTTTTTATTTTGATAAGTTGACTTTACATACACCATGTTCAATTTCACGATACATCCAAATGAGTCCGATGGTAATCAATAAGACACTAATAAGCTTATAAGGTAGTCCTGCAAAAGGCAACACTGCAACGGAGAAAGCAATACCGATACTTGCAAAAAATGCAATTACACAAGATGTACATCCATATGTTAAAATGCCGAATAATACTGAAATTGATCCAAAAGTAGAAGCTTTTCCTTCTTTTCCTTTTAAGACAACCATTGCTGTTGATAAGTTCATGAGTGCTGCACTTCCAAGCGACATTAAAACATTAATGGATATATTGATACCCACAAGGAGTTCAGAATATTCAATTGCCATCATTTCATAACTCATGTTTAATCCATCAACAACGGTATATATGACCATAAATAATACAAAGAGAATCAAACCTTGAATAATGTATTTCGGCGTTTTTTGTAATTGTAATGCTTGTTGAAACATAGTTACCTCAATTGTCATTATTATACTTTAAAAATCACAAAAATTAAAGCTTTTCACTTTTATGTTGACAATACTAGTACATTATGTATAATGTATGTGGTTTTGTTTAAAATCATTGAACTAATAGTTTAATATGATTAAACAATAATCATGAATTGACACGCTAGACTTATACACATTAAACAAAAGGAAAAATGATGGAAAAAGATACATTGAAAGATGTTAAAAATACGCAAAATATGGCTGAACCATTAATAAAACTTGTTGATTTAACAAAAGAATTTAATGGACAAGTCGTTTTACGTGGCATTGATTTAGAAATTGATGCGCAAGAGTTTGTCACTTTTTTAGGGCCATCTGGTTGTGGTAAAACAACAACACTTCGCATTATTGGTGGATTTGTAGAACCTTCACAAGGTGATGTTTTGTTTCAAGGGAAATCAATTTTAGGGATTCCATCACACAAAAGACCTACCAATACAGTATTTCAACGTTATGCTTTGTTTCCACATTTAGATGTTTATGATAATGTTGCATTTGGACTTCGCGTGAAACAAGAGGCACTTGGACGCTTTACAAGACTTAAAGATTTAAAACGTTCACTCAAAAAAGAAGCATTAGAAAACAATTGGTCAAAATCAAAATTAAAGCAAGCATATAAAGAAAAAAAGCAAGCATTTATCGAATCGATTGAACAAATTAAACTTGATATGGATGAAAAAGTTAGAAAATATTTAAAACTTGTTGGTCTTGAAGGTTATGAAAATAGACGTGTTCATAAATTGTCTGGAGGACAACAACAACGTGTCGCTATCGCACGTGCGCTCATTAATGAACCGAAAGTTTTACTTTTAGATGAACCACTTGCTGCACTTGATTTAAAATTGCGTCAAGAAATGCAATACGAATTAAAAGAAATTCAAAGACGTTCAGGGATTACCTTTGTTTTTGTTACACATGATCAAGAAGAAGCACTTACAATGAGTGACAAAATTGTTGTTATGAATCATGGTGAAATTCAGCAAGTAGGCACACCTGTTGATATTTACAATGAACCAATTAATAAATTTGTTGCTACCTTTATCGGAGAATCCAATATTATTGAAGGAGTCATGAAAACAGATTTTCTTGTGCATTTTGACCATCAAGATTTTACATGTGTAGACAAAGGTTTTGGACTCAATGAAGAAGTAGACATTGTCATTCGACCTGAAGACATTGATATTGTAGATGTAAAAGAGGGTCTTGTTGAAGGGACAGTTGTTGATATTGTATTTAAAGGTGTACATTATGAGATTGATGTTGAGACTAAAGATCGCATCTATACCATTCATACAACAGATGTACAGCCACTCAATAAAAAGGTAGGACTTTCATTTCTACCTGAAGATATTCATGTGATGGAGCGTTCAAATTGAAGCCATTTGTGATATCTAGACCCAAAGCAAAATCGAAAAAACGTTGGACGTTTGAAGGATTTCTTGGGATACCTTATCAAGCATTGATCATAGTGCTTATTATGATTCCAATCTTTCTTATGCTTTTGTATTCATTTCAATCAAGAGAAACATCTCAAACATTTACACTCATTTTTACGTTAGATAATTACTTAAGATTTATTAATGAACCCATCTTTGTTGGTCTTATGGCAGAATCGATTGGACTTGCTTTTGTTGCAACGTTAGTATCGCTTGTGATTGGCTATCCACTTGCTTATATTATTTCAAAGTCTCATACAAAAACGAAGACCCTACTGATATTATTGATTACTGCACCAATGTGGATCAACATGTTACTAAGAACGAAAGCATTAGAACAAGTACTCTTAATGCTTGCACCAGATCTTATAGGAACAAATCTTGCAATTATTGTTGGGATGACCTATGTGTATTTGCCATTTATGGTACTTCCGATATATACGGTGTTATCTAAAATTGATGTCAGTTTATATGAATCTGCGTCAGATTTAGGTGCTAATAAGCTTCAAACACTCATTAAGGTAGTAATTCCTTTAAGCATTTCAGGTGTTTTATCAGGTATTATGATGGTATTCTTGCCTTCTGCAACAACGCTTGTTGTCCCGAAATACTTGGG
>JAYOFY010000050.1:424-5936 GCA_038117465.1 Acholeplasmataceae bacterium | reverse complement strand
ACATGGAAACGTTAAAAACATGATGCAGTGGCATCATGCTTTGCTGACGGATAGTGGTGGTTATCAAGTGTTTAGTTTATCGAAAATGAGAAAAATCACTGAAGAAGGTGTGCATTTCAAACATCATAAAAACGGTAGCCCACTCTTTATGTCTCCAGAAATATCCATCGACATTCAACAAACCATAGGTGCAGATATCATCATGAGTTTTGATGAATGTCCTCCACCACATGAATCAAGAAGTTATTTAAAAGATTCACTTGAAAGAACACTTAGATGGGCCAAAAGAGGGAAAGACTATTTATCTACAGATCAAGCGTTATTTGGAATCGTCCAAGGTGGATTGGAAGAAGATTTAAGGTTATATTCTGCAGAGAAAACGATGGAAATTGGGTTTGATGGATATTCTATTGGTGGGTTATCTGTAGGTGAATCAAAAGAAGATATGTATCGTATTACGGCTTTATTAAAAGATATACTTCCAATAAACAAACCAAGATATTTGATGGGTGTTGGTGCGCCAGAAGATCTCATAACAAATGTGATGAATGGAATTGATATGTTTGATTGTGTATTACCGACAAGACTCGCACGACACGGTACAGCATTAACAACTGAAGGAAAAGTTATATTAAAATCTAAACGCTATGAATTTGATTTAACACCTTTAGATCCTAATTTGAAGACGTTGGCATCACCATATACAAAATCATATTTGCGACATTTATATAAAGCGGAAGAACTCTTAGTTTCTAGACTTGTAAGTATTCAGAATTTGGCTTATTTAAAACATTTAATGAAAGAAATAAGAGAAGCGATCAAAGAAGATCGATTGTATGACTATTATTTGGACATGCAATCAAAGACAAATTATTTTAAATGAGTTTAAAACTCAACTTTTTCATGATACAATAATGTTAAGAATGAAATGGGGTATGAGGCATGGTATTTGGCGAACACGACGAATTTAATCAAAAACCGATTATTAAAGTTATTGGTGTCGGTGGTGGCGGTGGAAATGCTGTCAATAGAATGATTGAAAATGATGTTTCTGGCGTCACTTTTGTTGCTATTAATACCGATGCTCAAGTACTTAAACATTCTAAAGCTGAAACACGTATTCAAATTGGAAAAAATTTATTAAGAGGATTAGGTGCAGGTGCAAAGCCAGAAGTTGGAAAACGCGCAGCACTTGAATCTATTAAAGAAATTGAAGAGATGCTCAAAGGATCTGATATGGTCTTCATCACATGTGGTATGGGCGGTGGAACTGGAACTGGTGCAGCACCTATTATTGCGAAAAAGGCAAAAGAACTTGGCGCATTAACGATTGGTATTGTTACTAAACCTTTTACTTTTGAAGGCCCTGTTCGCATGCGTGAGGCAATTAAGGGAATCGAAGAAATGAAACCTCATGTTGACACATTGATCGTCATTCCAAACGAAAAACTTCTTGAAGTATCTGGACCTTCAACGCAATTGCTAGAAGCTTTTAGAGAATCTGATAATGTGTTACGTCAAGGTGTCCAAGGTGTCGCAGAAATTATCACTGTGCCTGGACTTATTAATGTTGATTTTGCAGATGTAAGAACAGTCATGGAAAATAAAGGGATGGCACTCATGGGTGTTGGGATTGCATCTGGAGAAAACAGAGCCGTAGAGGCAGCGCGCAAAGCCATCCATTCAAAACTATTAGAAATTTCGATTAATGGTGCAACGGATGCCATCGTAAATATTACAAGTGGTACAAACATTACATTATTTGAAACGGAACAAGCCATATCTGAAATAAGAAATGCAACGGACAAAGATCTCAATATCATTTACGGGTCTGCTGTGAGTTTAGAAATGAATGATGAAATGGTAGTCACTGTGATTGCGACTGGATATGAATTAAAAGGAACAGAAACAGGTTTAGACATCTTTGATGAAATATTAAATAATCAATCAGATGATCAACTTGAAATGACCAATGAAGGGTTAAAATCAGTAGATACCCAAGAAGAAAAAAAAGATGGTCCTAAAATTCCATCTTGGTTAAAGAAAAAAGGATCACTATAAAAAGGCGAAACGCCTTTTTTTAAAGGAGATAATCATGTTAGAAGCAGGGATCATTGGATTGCCTAATGTAGGGAAATCAACATTATTTAATGCGTTAACTAAAGCTGGTGCACTTGCTGCAAATTATCCGTTTGCAACCATTGAACCTAATGTTGGTATTGTGTCAGTACCCGATCAAAGATTACAACAACTTGCAGAAGTATACAAACCTAAAAAAATGATTCCAACAGCATATCAATTTACAGATATTGCTGGACTTGTGAAAGGCGCTTCCAGAGGCGAAGGACTTGGGAATCAATTTTTATCACACATACGTGAAGTTGATGCAGTATGTCATGTCGTACGATGTTTTGATCTAAAAGATGTGACGCACGTCGATGGATCTGTTGATCCTGTTCGTGATTTTGAAACAATTGATGTTGAATTACGACTTGCAGATTTAGAAAGTATCGATAAACGCATTGATAAATTAGGTAAAAAGAAGAAACAGTCACCCAAAGAAGGTCTTCATGAAGAAGCGATTCTTTTAAAAATTAAAGATATTTTAAGTTCTGATAAACGTTTAAACTATGATCTATTTGAAGAAGATGATTATCCTTTTCTTAAACAATTACAGCTATTGAGTTTTAAGAAAATGCTTGTAATTGCAAATGTTGGTGAAGATGATCTACTTGATCTTGACAATCAAAAACACTTAAATCAATTGAAAACATACTTAAAACCTTTCAATATAGAAGTGGTGCCAGTATCTGCACAATTAGAAGCAGAACTTGCAGTTTTAGAAGATGATGAGAAAAACGAATTACTGGCTTCTTATGGATTGCATCAAAGTGGATTAGAGACAGTCATTGAAAAAAGTTATCAACTTTTAGGATTACAAACCTTTTTTACAGCAGGTGAACCAGAAGTTCGTGCATGGACATTTAAAAAAGGAATGAAAGCACCACAATGTGCAGGCATTATACACACTGATTTTGAAAAAGGATTCATACGATGTGAAACATTATCTTTTGATGATTTTTTAAGATATCAAAGCATATCAAGAGCAAAAGAAGCTGGGAAATATCGTTTAGAAGGGAAAATGTATGAAATGAATGATGGTGATATTGTTCATTTTAGATTTAATATATGAAAACATTAAAAGATGTCACAATTGTCTGTGCTTCAAAATACTTTGATGCAGAACAAATGATTAAGCTTGTCCAATTGGGATACAAAGACATGGGTGAAAATCGTGTGGATGTATTTTTAGATAAATATAACCAACTACAAGAATATCCGATTAAATGGCATTTTATCGGTCATCTTCAACGTAATAAAGCGAAGCACATCATGAATAAAATTGATGTATTACATTCACTAGACTCTTTAGAACTTGCAAAAACCATTCAATCACTTCGCGAGAAGCCAATTGAAGTTTTTATACAAATAAATGCAACGGAAGAAACACAAAAATATGGTGTTGATTTAAAAAACCTAAGTTCTTTTTATGAAGAACTAAAAAAATATGATAAAATAAAGGTACTTGGTCTCATGACCATGGGAAAAATTGATGATTTCGAAGGTACTAAAAAAGCATTTGAAATCACATCCACATTAAGTAGAGACATGCATTTTCAGTTTGTATCTATGGGTATGTCAGATGATTATGCCCTCGCATTGACGTATGATACAACGCATGTACGCTTAGGAAGATATTTTAAAACTATTTTAGAGGAGTCTCATGGGACTGTTTAGAAAAAAACAAAAACCAATGGATGCACCGAAAGAACCGTCAGCGAATCTCATTCAATTTCATAAACTGGACCATGCTTTCGATGAAAAATTGATAGAACTCGCAGATATTGTGAAACAAAATATTCCGGTTGTTATTAATTTCGAAAACTTAGAAATCGATGATATTAATAAAAGTATTGCATTTTTATCAGGTGTTTGTTACGCCATCGACGGAGAAGTAATTCCAGTTCAAGAAAAGATATTACTATTTGGAAATCAGTCAGCATTTGAAGATGGATCGGTTAAAACATTTTTAAAAGAACTCAATTGAATCGTACGATGATAAGGACAGCACAGTACAAAATACTTTTACAAGCGATCTAGAGATGGTGAAAGTCTAGAAAAGTTCGTGTATATGGGATCACCTTTGAGTGCAATTAAAAAAGAAGTGTCAGCAAAGCTGGAAATAGGGTGGTACCGCGATATAATCGTCCCTAGTTCTTGTTTTGCATTTTTATTTTAAGGAGAAATATATGGACTATAAAGATACATTAAACTTACCAAAAACAGAATTTCCGATGCGAGGAAATTTAGGTGTCAAAGAACCTGAAATACAAGCTCAATGGGAAAAACTCAATTTATATGAGCGTGCCTTAGAAAATAGAAAAGATGCAAAGTCTTTTGTTTTGCATGACGGGCCGCCATATGCAAATGGTGATATCCATATTGGACATGCACTTAATAAGATCTTAAAAGATTTTGTTTTAAGATACAAAACGATGGCTGGATTCAAAGTGCGTTACATACCTGGTTGGGATACTCATGGTTTACCCATTGAAACCGCACTTGCTAAAAAAGGGATTAAACGCAAAGACATGCCTTTATATGAATATCGAAAGCTGTGCATGGATTACGCATTAGAGCAAGTTGAAAAACAAAAAGTACAATTTAAACGTCTTGGAATTTTAGGAGAATGGGATCAACCATATATTACGCTCCAAAACAGCTATGAAGCTGCACAAATAGAAATTTTTGCAAAAATGGTTGAAAAAGGGCTGATTTATAAAGGGTTGAAACCTGTATTTTGGTCGCCGTCTTCTGAGTCTGCTTTGGCAGAAGCAGAAATAGAATATAAAGATGTTGAAGACACATCGATTTACGTAGCATTTAAAGCAATAGATACAAAACAATTAACATATTCAAACCTTTATTTTGTCATTTGGACAACAACTCCTTGGACAATACCGGCAAACAAAGCTGTATCGGTTCATCCTGACTTAAATTATGCAGTGATCAATGTTGGTGATGCGCATTATGTAGTTGCAGAAACACTCATAAACAATGTTGTAGAAAAAGCGCAATGGGAACACTATGAAGTTGTTAGCGTTATCAAAGGTCATTCACTTGAGTACATGACGTATACACATCCTGTATTTGATGAGACATGTCCAGTAATATGTGGTGATCATGTGACTGCTGAAGATGGATCGGGACTCGTACATACAGCACCTGGTCACGGTGAGGATGACTACATTATTGGTAATAAATATCAATTAGAAGTGTTTTGTCCTGTAGATGAAAAAGGGTTTATGACAGAGGATGCGCAACAATTTAAAGGCTTATTTTACAAAGACGCCAATGAAGAGGTCATTCAATCATTAGATAACCAAGGCTTGCTACTCAATCAAACAAAATTTACACATAGCTATCCACACGATTGGAGAACGTCTAAACC
>JAYOFY010000050.1:0-414 GCA_038117465.1 Acholeplasmataceae bacterium | reverse complement strand
TTTAGAGCAACACCACAATGGTTTGCAAGTGTAAAATCTATTAAAAAAGATTTACTTGAAGCTGTGAAAGATGTTCAGTGGTATCCGAATTGGGGTGAATTACGTCTATCTAATATGATTGAAAATAGAGAAGATTGGTGCATTAGTCGTCAACGTGCATGGGGTGTACCAATTCCTGTTTTTTATGCTGAAAATGGGGACCCAATATTAGATCAAGCGATATTAAGTCATGTTGCAAAACTATTTGAATCACATGGATCTAATGTTTGGTTTGAAAGAGATGCAAAAGAACTTTTACCTGAGGGATATTCGCATCCAGGGAGTCCAAATGGCATCTTTAAGAAAGAAACTGATATTATGGATGTCTGGTTTGATTCAGGCGTTACACATTCGACACTACTCGCAGCAGATCAG
>JAYOFY010000049.1:0-6048 GCA_038117465.1 Acholeplasmataceae bacterium | reverse complement strand
TTGTTTGCATGGTCTTTAAATACTTTTTTAATGCCTAAAGTTTCAAATTTATCATTTATAGGTGTAGATGTTCCATGCGCGTTAATGTAATCAATCGCTTCTTTTTCTATACCAGCATCACGAAGTGCAAGTTCTAATGCTCTAGTAACACCTTCTGCATTTTCATCAGGAGCAGTTATATGATATGCATCCGATGTTGATCCATACCCAACAATTTCACCTAAAATATTTGCTTGTCTTGCTACAGCACGCTCATATTCTTCTAAAATGAGCACGCCAGCACCTTCTGCGATGACAAAACCTTCGCGTCTTTTATCAAAAGGCATTGAGGCATTATTGACATCATCAGTTTGAATAAGTGCACGCATATTGGCAAACCCATTCACACCTATTGGATTAATGGGAGCTTCTGAACCACCTGCAAATGCAAGATCTAAATAGCCATCTCGAATATATCTAAACGCTTCACCAATTGAGTTTGTTGCTGCTGAACAAGCAGTAACGACAGGTAAATTCGGTCCTTTTGCTTGATATTGCATTGAGATTGCACCACCAATTAAATTAATGATTGCGGCCGGTATAAAAAACGGTGACATACGATCTACACCACGTAATACAGATACTTCGGTCTCTTTATTGATTGTTGTGAGACCACCTATACCTGAACTTACAAATGTCCCAAATCTAAATGGATCTCCAACATTTTCTTCATTAAGTCCACTTTGTTCATAAGCTTCTTTCGCTGCAACAAGTGCTAAATTAATTGCACGATCTTGGCGTTTAATTGATTTTTTATCTAAATGGTCTTCAAAATTAAGGTTTTTAACTTCTCCACCAATTTTAACTTTCCATGTCTCGGTATCAAATAAGGTAATTTTATCAATGCCATTTTTACCTTCTATTGCTGATTGAAATGATGTGTTTACATCATTACCAATTGGACTCACCAGTCCAAGTCCTGTAATTACTACACGTCTTTTACTCATGATGGCATCACCATCCCTCCATCGACTACTAATGTTTGACCAGTAATATAATCTGATTGATTAGATGCAAGAAATAACGCTGCATTGGCAATATCTTTCACATCACCCATGCGTTTTAATGGTATTTGTGCGAGTGCTTGATCAATAATTTCTTGAGGTACTTTATCTGTCATTTCTGTTTTCGTAAATCCTGGCGCAATCGCATTGACATTAATATTTCTACCCCCAAGCTCTCTTGCAAGTGCTTTTGTTAAACCGATCACACCTGCTTTTGCAGCACTGTAATTTGTTTGTCCTGCATTACCTAAAATGCCAGATACAGATGAAATATTTATGATTTTACCTTTTTCAGATTTTAATAGTGGTTTTAAAAGTGCTTGTGTAAGCATCCAAACACCACGTAAATTAGTATTTACGACGTCATCAAATTGCTCTAAGGACATTCTTAGCATCAATGTGTCACGAGTAATACCAGCATTATTCACGAGGACATCCAGTCCCCCAAATGTGTCTTGTACATGTTTTACAAGCGCTTGACAAACCTCTTGTTGACTAACATCTGCTTTGACTGTATGTACATGATACCCTTTTGCAGATAATCTTTCAACGATGTCTAAAGCGGATGCCATATTTGATTTATAAGTGAATAATACGTGTGCACCTTCTTCAGCAAATCGTTCTACGATTGCTTTGCCAATACCTCTTGATCCTCCAGTAATGAGGACACGTTTTTGATTAAGTAACATGCATTATACCTCCAATGATGATGCATTCGAATATGTTTGAACAGAAATATCTTCCATTTGTTTTAGTGCTAATTGAGACAAAACATTTCCAGGTCCAATTTCAATCAAATGAGTAAATCCAAGTGATTTTAATTGTTTGAAAATTGATGTAAGTCTCACAGGAGATGTCATTTGTTTTATTAAATCATGTTTCGTTATGTTATTTGTGATAGTCCCAGTCACGTTTGAAAAAATGGTCATATTTGATGATTTTAGTTCAATCGTATCAATGATATCTTCATACACCTTAGTATGTGTAGACATAAGTGGTGTATGAAAGGCACCAGCCACTCGAAGTGGTAAAACTTTTCCACCAGCATCTATACATGCTTGTTTAATAGCATCATAGACTTGAACATGTCCACTAACAACAGTTTGTAATGGGGCATTATAATTTACCGGCATCATATAACGATTCTCATTTGAGTGTGCTGCACAAATTTTTTCTATCGTTTCAGAATCTAATTTAAGTACTGCTGCCATCATACCTTCTGATGCTTCCGAAGCGAATTGCATCGCTTTGGCACGTGCTTGCGTAAGCATTAACATTTCCTTGAATGTAATGATACCTGCACGTTTAAGTGCACTCATATCCCCTAAACTAAATCCGAATACAGCATCGATGTGTATATCTTTTAGCACTTGATCAAATAATTCTTGAGTAATGACCATCATTAATTGAGTTTGATACGTATTTTTTAAACTTTCTGAATCATTGAACCAAGCCATCACATCTTCATTTAATACTTGAGTTGCATCTTCAATGACAAATTGAAACTGTGGATATTTCGACAAAATATCCAGTCCCATGCCAGCATATTGGCTACCTTGTCCAGCATACATTAAACATGTTTTCATACATTATGCCTTTACAATGGCAGCACCATATGTAAAGCCACCACCAAATCCAACAAATAATAGGGTCTTCGTTTTAGAGTGTTTCTTTTTGTATTCTGAGAGTGTTAGGGGAATACTTGCAGCTGAAGTATTCCCATAAGATGCAATATTCATAACAAACTTATCCATGGAAACATTCATGCTTTTTGATACTGCTAAAATAATACGTTCATTCGCTTGGTGAGGAATAATGTGATCAATATCTTCTAATGTTAAATGTGCATCCTCTAAGACTTTTAAAATACTTTTTTCAATCACTTCAACAGCAAATAAAAATACTTTTCTTCCATCCATTTTAATGAATTTGCCAACATCTAAGGTGTTTGTCATATCTGGCCTTGATGTATTATAAAAATATCCTATTTGGTCTTCTTTTCCTTTTTCAATAACAACGGCACCCGCACCATCACCAAACAAAATGCATGTATTTCTATCGGTATAATCTAAAACATTTGATAATGTTTCTGCACCAATCACAAGAGCTTTTCTATATTTAGGTTGTTGAATAAGTGATGCAGCAACTTCTAAAGCATAAACAAATCCAGTACATGCCGCATTTAGATCAAAACTCATCACATCATGTTCAATGCCTAATAGACCTGCAACAAAGTTTGCAACGGCAGGGGTTTTTTGATTTTCTGTAATGGTTGCAACGACAATGATATCAATCTCCGATGCGTCTATTTTTGCTTCTTCAAGCGCATTTTTAGATGCTAAATATGCCATTTCATGCGTTGTTTCCTGATTTACTTTTCGACGCTCTTTGATGCCTGTACGAGATACAATCCACTCATCTGATGTATCTACAATCTTTTCTAAATCATGATTACTCACGATTTGATTCGGTACATAATGACCAGTTCCAAGAATTTTAATTGGTAGATTCATGGGATGTCCTTTCTAAAACTGTACCCATGTTTCTAAATTTTTCATATCTAGACATAAGTAACCGTTTCGCAGGTTTTTTAGTTAATACTTCTAATTGCTTTTCTAGTTGTTGAGAAAGTTGCGTAAGACCGATTTCTTGATTTTCATGTAATCCAGGTCCTTCTTTGACAATTTCATCAATAATATGTAATGCTTTTAAATCTTTTGCTGTAATTTTCATGAGTTCTGCAGCTTCCGGTGCACGTGATGCATCTTTGTATAAAATGGATGCAAACCCTTCAGGAGATAGTACGGAATAAATGGCATGTTCAAACATTAAGACAACATCTCCAACACCAATGGCGAGTGCACCACCTGAACCCCCTTCACTTAAGACGACTACTATGATTGGCGTTTTTAAACCCATCATTTCTTTTAAGTTGTTTGCGATGGCCTGAGCTTGACCGCGAGCCTCTGCACCAACACCAGGATAAGCACCCGGTGTATCAATAAAGGTAATAATGGGACGTCTAAACTTTTCCGCTTGTTTCATTAGTCTCAAAGCTTTCCGATACCCTTCAGGATGTGGCATTCCAAAGTTATGTTTAATTTTATCTTCTGTGTTAATCCCTTTTTCTTGTGCAATAATTGTGACTGTATGTCCTTTAAATGATGCAATACCACCAATAATGGATAGATCATCTTTAAATTGACGGTCCCCATGTAATTCTAAAAAATCAGGAAACAACTGTTTAATGACATTTCTAGAAGTGAGTCTTTTAGGATGTCTCGCAATTTTTAATTGATCATAAGCTGTCATAGAGCACCTTCTGATGGAATTTCAATAATTGAAAAAGTGTTTTTCTAATATCTTGTCTGTGTAAAACAATATCGACTTGACCACTTTGTTGTTGAAACTCCGCTGTTTGGAAACCTTCAGGAAGTTCTTCTCTAATGGTTTGTTTGATGACACGTGGTCCTGCAAATCCAATTAATGATGACATTTCAGCAATATGATAATCTCCTAACGAAGCAAAACTTGCAGCAACACCACCTGTGGTTGGATGTGTCATAACACTAATAAAAAGTCCACCCATGTCATCATGTCTTTTTAACGCAGCAGATGTTTTTGCCATTTGCATTAAAGATAAAATTCCTTCTTGCATGCGTGCACCACCAGAAGCTGAAAAAATAATTAAAGGCATATTTTCTTTTGTTGCAAATTCAATTAAACGTGTTACTTTCTCTCCTACAACAGACCCCATAGATCCCATCATAAAGTGACTGTCTAATATTCCAATGGCGCAAGGATAACCAACAATTGAAGCTTTTCCACATACAAATGCTTCATTGATTTGTGTTGTTTTTTGTGCTTGTATGAGTTTTTCTTCATACCCTGGCATGTGCAAAGGATTAGTGGATAATATGTTTTGAAACATTGCTTCAAAACTTCCTTCATCAACTGTATATTCTAAACGTGTTTTCGCATCAATTCTAAAATGATTTTGACATACTGGACACACATGTTGATTTTTTTTAAGTACTTTTTCATATAATGCTGCTTGGCAATTTGAACATTGAACAAAAACCCCTTCCGGTATATCCACTGGGGTTTGAAGATTTAAATCCATTCTCTTTTTCGTTGCAGCTTCTAATTGCTTTTTATGAACATCTAAAAAGTTCATGCTTTGTCACCTGTAAGTAAATATCTAAAACGTTCAAAAAAGCTCGTATCATATTTTCCTGCATTAAAATCTTTATTGTGCATAAGTACATACAAATACTCAATATTTGTATCAATACCTTCAATTGCAAATTCTCTCAGTGCAATTTGCATTTTCTTAATGGCTTCTTCTCTTGTTTTTCCGTGAACGATGAGTTTTGCAATCATAGAATCAAAATAAGGAGGAATTTGATAACCTGCATATAAGTGTGTATCAACTCGAATCCCTAATCCACCAGGTAAACTGATATTTTTAATTAGACCTGGAGAAGGTCTAAAATCTAATTTTGGATTTTCTGCAAGAATTCTACATTCGATCGCATGTCCATTAACTTTCAAATCCGTTTGTTTAAAGGATAATGGTTTTCCCATCGCAACAAGTAATTGCTCTTTAACTAAATCCACACCCGTAATCATTTCAGTCACTGGATGTTCTACTTGAATACGCGTATTCATTTCAATGAAATAAAAGTTTTCTTTATCATCTACTAAAAACTCAAGTGTACCAGCATTCACATACTCAATATTTTTTGCAAGTTTTATGGCAGCATTGTTTAATTTTTTTCTTGTTATTTCTGAAATAATTGGAGATGTTGCCTCTTCCACCATCTTTTGATGACGTCGTTGAAGTGAGCAATCGCGCTCAAATAAAGACACAACATGACCATGTGTATCTGCAATCACCTGTATTTCAATATGTCTTGGTGATGCAATATATCTTTCCATATATAAACGGCTATCCCCTTTAATGTTGCCATAACGTCAAGCTGCACCCCAGGGTCAAGCGCGG